>NZ_JBHVPZ010000027.1:26436-53848 GCF_042887135.1 Kitasatospora sp. NPDC057965 | reverse complement strand
CCCGGCATGCCCTGGTGGGCAGGCTCGGGAACCCCCTCGTACGCGGTCTGATCGTCGAGAGCGCGGGCACCTGGGGCCACGAGGGCGCGCCCACGTCCCTACGCCCCCCTGCCCTTCCCCAACTCGCAGCGCCCGTCGACGCACTCACGCCGCAGCCGCCCCCGTGACACCGTCTCCAGCAGTCCGATCACCCAGCACGTCGGACACCCCCGGAAGGCCTGCAGCGCGACCGGCAGCAGGAGCAGCGCCACCGGCCCGGCGAACGGCAGCAGCGCGAACGCCCCCAGCAGCGCGCCGAATCCGACCCCGCCGCGCAGCAACTGCCCGGCCAGCGTCCCGCTCGCGTACCCCGGTCCCCCCGCCTTCACCGCTCCCCTCCGAGCGTGACCGCCCGCACCGAGGCCCGCGCCCGGTGCAGCCGCGACTTCATGGCGGCCGTGCTGAGCCCCAGCACATCGGCCACCGTCCGCCCGCTGAGCCCCTGCACGTCCCGCATGATCAGCACCCGTCGCTGGTCCTCCGGCAGTGCGGCGATCGCCTCCGCGACCCGCCCGGCCTCCAGCCGCCCGAGCACCTCGTCCTCCACCGACCGGTACGACGCCTCCCCGGCCGCCGGACGCTCCCTGAGCACCGAACGCGCCCGCCGCAGGCACTCGTTGCGCACGATCCGGAACATCCAGGAGCCCAGCGCCCCGGTCGCCCGCAGCATCCCGATCTTTCGGTACAGGATGATCAGCGCCTCCTGCGCCGCGTCCTCGGCGTCCTCCGGCGTGGCGCACAGCGAGCGGGCGAACCGCCGCACATGCGGGTGCGCCCCCGAGACCAGCGCGGCGATCGCCTCCACATCCCCGTCCCGCGCCGCGGCCACCACCGAGCTCCCCACCCACTCCCGCACCTCAGCCACGCCGCCGACCCCACTTCCGCAGCACGGTCACGCTGCACGTCACGATCAGTGCCACACCGGCCGCCACAGCCACCCAGACCATCACCGGAATCCTCCTCCTCCGCCCCGGCGCTCACCGAAGCCGCCCATAAGAGGCGGCGACCCCGCGGAAGGATTCACCCCGCCTGTGAAACCGGGGCCGGGGTCGGGGTCGGAGCCGGGGCCGGCAGATCCGGCGCGTACGTGAACCAGACCACCTTGCCGGTGCCCGAACACTCCCAGCCCCACCCCTCGGCCAGCGCCTCCACCAGCAACAGGCCCCGGCCGCCGGTGGCTTCGGGCTCCGCCCCGTCGCGCACGAGCGCCGGACGGACGTCCGCGACCTCGACCCGCAGCAGGCCGTTCGCCCAGCGCGCGGTGACGGTACAGCGCTCCCGGGTGTGTTCCACCGCGTTGGCGATCAACTCGCCCGCGCACAGCTCGACTTCCCCCAGGGCCTCCGCCGAGAGCGGCACGCCCCGCTTGCGCGCGCTCTCCACCACCGACCGCCGCGCGGCCACCACCGCCTCCTCGTCGGGCGGGACGGCCCAGGCGCCGAGAACGGGCGATCCGGCCTTCTCCGACAGGCTGATGGTCATGGGGGGCTCCGTCCGGTCAGTGGTGCGCACGGGGCACGAGCGCCTCCGCACGGCCGATGGGCTGACGTACAGTCAACGCGGGTACACGGAGAGGGAGTATCGGCGAAGCTGGTCCGGTCGTTGAACCGGTTGAACGGAGAACGGGGATCGCGATGGCGAGACGACCGCGCACACCCAACACCGCGCTGGCCGCACTTCTCCTCCAGGCGCGTTGGAGCAACGACCAGCTGGCCCGCGCGGTGAACCGGACAGGGGTGGAGGCCGGTCTCGCGCTCACCTACGACAAGTCGTCCGTCTCGCACTGGCTCTCCGGCGTGCGGCCGCGCGCGGAGGTCCACGAGCTGCTCCGGGAGGCCTTCGCGCGCCGTCTGGACCGCCCGGTGACACCGGAGGAGACCGGCTTCGGCGAGCACGACCGGCGAGGCGGTCGCACCAGCACACTGTCCGACCTGATGTCGATCGGAAAGGCCGATATGGATCCGTCCCGCCGTGGGGTGCTCGCTGCCGGGCTGTACTCCGTCGCGCTCACCCTGCCCGTGTTCGACGATCCGGAGGCCGCCGAGCGGGCCGCCCGGGCGGGGACGGGCCGGACGGTGCGGGTGGGGGCGGGCGAGGTGGGGACGGTCCGGGCGATGACGGAGCGGATCGCCGGGATCCTCGACGAGCTGGGCGCGGCGCACGCCCGGCCGATGGCGGCCGCGTTCCTGGTCAACTCGGTGGGGCCGTGGCTCCGGGCGGCCGGGAGCGCTCCGGTGAAGGCGGAGCTGCTCGCGGCGGCGGCCGATCTCACCTATCTCACCGGCTGGATGGCGATGTACGAGACGGCCCACGGACTGGGGCAGCAGTACTACGTCCAGGCGCTGAGGCTGGCCCGCGAGGCGCGGGACCACACCACCTACTGCCGGACCCTGCGCGGCATGGCCCTGCAGGCCTCGAACCTCGGCTACGGACCGAGGGCGCTGGAACTCGCGGACTCCGCCGCCGAGGCCGCTCCGGCAGCGGGGCCGCGACTGCGGGCCTTCCTCGCCGGTCAGCAGGCGCACGGCGCCGCGATGGTGAAGGACCGCCGACAGGCGTTCGCCCGGCTGGCCGAGACCGAGGCGGCGCTCTCCCGCGCGGACGGGCGCAACGACGCCGTCGGCGGCTACGACCAGGCCGCCTTCCACTTCCACGTCTCGCACGTGCTGTACGAACTCGGCGACCTGCCGGGCTCGATCAAGGAGCTCCAGACCTCCACCCGGGCCCGTCCGGGCCACGAGAAGCAGGGGCGGGTGCACGCCAACGGGCTGCTCGCGCGCAGGCAGTCGGAGCTCGGCCACATCGAGGCGGCGTGCGAGACCTGGCACGGCTTCCTCGACGACTACGTGACGCTCAGCTCCGCCCGGGGAGACGAGCACTTCCGCGCCCTCGGCGCCGCGCTGCCCGGCCACGCGCAGATCCCGGCCGTCCGCGGCCTCCGGCAACGCACCCACGACGTGGCCCGCCAGAAGGCCGCTTAGCGCCTGTGCGGGCAACCGGAATCGCCGTGCGGACCGGGTCGCGGAGCGGCGGGGGTGCCAGGGGGACAGGGGGCAGGGTGGTCAGCCGAGTTCGGTGAAGAGGGTGAGCTGGAGGGCACCGGGGGCTTCCAGGCGGGAGTTGAGGGAGTTCCAGGGGGTGCGGACCGGCTCGGCGATCACCTCGGCTCCGGCGGCGGAGAGCCGGGCGGTGGTGGCGGTGGCGTCGTCGACCTGGAAGGCGACGCGGAGGTGGCCGGCGACGCGGCGGCCGACCTCGACCTCGTCGATGTAGTCGGCGTGGCCCGGGTCGGCGATCTCCAGGGTGGCGCGGCCGGCTTCGAGGATGGTGACCCGGCCGTCGGGGGAGGCGAAGGCGCCGCGTTCGGGCAGGCCCAGGACGTCGCGGTAGAAGTGCAGCGCCTGCTCGTAGTCGGCGGCGGTGACGACCAGACGGAGTTCGCGCACGGCGGGGATCTCGTCGGACGGCTGGGACACATCGGCTCCTCTGCCGGAAACGGAAGGCGGCCCCACCGACAACCTCGGTGGGGCCGCTTTCATTTCAGGAGCGGGGCGTCAGTGCCGGTGGCTCCGGCGGCGGGAGGCGAGCACGAGGGCCGCACCGCCGAGGACGACGGCGGCGCCGATGCCGCCGATCAGCGCGACCTGGCTGCCCGTCGCGGCGAGGCCGCCGCCGCTGCCCGGCTGCTGCGGCGTGCCGGTGGGGGCCGGGTGGGCGCTGTCGCTACCGGTCGCGGTCGCCGAGGACGAGGCCGAGGCGGAGGACGAGGCGGAGGACGAGGCGGAGGACGACGGCGAGGTGCTGGGCGAGGTGCTGGGCGAGGCGCTCGGCTCGGTGGAGGGCGAAGCGGAGGGCGAGTCCGTCGGGGACGGCGAGGAGGTGGTCACCGTGACCGTGGCCGTGCACTCCCCCGCCGTCGAGCCGGCCGGGCAGTTGCCGCCGGGCCGGTCGGCCACCACGGTGTTGCGCAGCGTGTGGTCCCCGGCGGCCGGGTCCTTCACCTTCACCGAGTACGTCACCCGGGCGCTGCCGCCGACCGGCAGGTCGCCGGTCCAGCCGAGCACCGGCTGGGTGTAGGACACCTTGCCGGCGCTCGCGGTGGCGTCCCCGTTGTAGACGGCGTCGTCGAGGACGGCCGACAGGTCGTCGGTGACGGTCAGCCCGGTGAGCGGCGCGTTGCCGGTGTTGGTGATGTCCACCTGGTACTTCACGGTGTCGCCGGGCAGGGCCTGGGCCTTGTCGGCGGTCTTGGCGAGCCGGTAGCCGGCGTGCTCGGAGACGGTGTTGCGCACGGTGTTGCTGGTGCGCTGCTGGTCACGGCCGGTCTGGCCGCCGCGGTAGGCGAGCGAGGAGGTGTTGTCCAGCTTGGTGCCCGGCGCGAGCCCGGCGTCGACCCGGGCCCGGAAGGAGACGGTGGTCTCGGCGCCCGGTGCCAGGTCGGCGGCTATGCAGGTGACGTTGCGCCCGGAGGCGGTGCAGCCGGGGCCGGAGCCGTCGACGTAGCTGGTGCCGGCGGGCAGCACGTCGGTCAGGGTGACGCCGGTGGCGGTGTCGAGGTCGGCGCTGGTGCCGTCCTTGTGCCGGTTGGCGAGGTTGAAGCTGTAGGTGATCTCGGCGCCGGGGTCGACGGTGCCGGGCGGGTTGTTCGTGGTGGAGCCGGCCGGCTGGTTGGCCTTGGTGATCTGGAGGTCCGGTTCGAGGGCGTCGACGGCGAGCCAGACCGCCTGCGGGTGCAGTGCGTCGCCCGAGCCGTCGATCCGGAGCACGGCCTGGGTGCTGTTGGCGGGGATCTTGCCGGTGACGTCGATCATCCGGGCGTCGTAGCCGTAGTTGTTGACCGGTGCCGGGTTGCGGGTGGTGATGTTGGCACCGGTCCCGTTCGCCGCGACGTGGTCGATCCGGCTGGTGAACGCGTTCTCCGTGTCGACCCCGGTGGGGCCGGGCATCGGCAGCAGGGTCAGGTTGTCGGTCGAGGAGCCGACCAGCAGCTGGTCGCCCTGGATCGGCACGTCGCCGTCGCCGACGGTGACGCCCATGGTGGCGGGCGGGGCGGTGGCGGGTGTGCGGATGCCGGAGAGGGTCAGCGTCGCCAGGTTGTCGGGGAAGCGCAGCAGCTGGAAGCCGTCCCAGACCTGCAGGTAGCGCAGCGGCTCCGCCTGGTTCTCGTAGGCGACGACCAGCGACCAGCCGCCCCAGCAGCCGACGTTGTTGCCGCCGTAGTTCTGCGCGGAGGAACGTCCGGCGCACGCCTGGATGTTCGCGACGGTGTAGTTGCCCGGGCCGGCGGCCTTCACCTGGGCGGTGACGTCCTTCACGCCCGCCCCGGCCAGCAGCGGCTCCGGCGGGGTGCCGCCGACCTGCTGGTCGAACCAGTCGTAGGTGTCGGCGGTGAGCTGCTCGTAGGAGGAGCCGCCCGGGACCTTCCAGGACACCTGGTTGCCGGTGTTGATGTCCCCGGAGGTGCCGCCGGCGTTGCTGGTGTTGGTCGGGTTGAACTGCCAGTACAGCCGGGCCGACAGCACCTTGGCCCCGGCCGGGATCTCCAGCTGCGCGGAGGACGCGTTGTTGCCCGGCGCGTTCGGGTCGCTCTTCACGTACTTGGTGCGGTTGTTGTTGGTGCCCTCGGTGTCGTTGCAGACCGAGCCGTCGCTGTCGTCGCACGTCAGCACCGAGTTGGACGCCATGGTGAGGTTGCCGTGCGCGAGCAGATCCACCGTCGGGTCCGGGCCGATCGGCCGCTGGGCACCGAGCCCGCGAGCGGCCTTGCCCGCCGGGGCCTTGTCCGCGGTCGTGGCGGCCGACGCCGTGGGGGCGACGAGGGCCACGGCCGGCGCGAACGCGAGTGCCGAGGCCGCGAGAGCCCCGAGGACCGCCCGGCCGGGCGTGCGCCGGGGCCGGTGTGCGGATGCCGGGCGTTCCCCGCCGGCGGCGGGAGGCGTGCGGTCTCTCATGGGGGACTCCAGGGATGTTCGAGGGTACGGGAGGGCGAGGGGTCCCTCCCGGCGGAATCGAATCGTGATGATACGTCCGATTTCAACCAGACCCAATAATATGTCACATTCCTTAGTTCATCCCTCAACAGTTTCGCCGCGACCTCAAACGGCGGACCGGGAAAACCCGTTGACCGTCCCGGACCCCTTTGTGTCAGCATGACGATATGAGCGACGAACGCACGATCGACCCCGTGGAGACCCGCGACCGCGCCGCGCTGACCGCCGCCGTGGCGGCCGGCGCGGAGCCCAAGTGGCTGATGTTCTGGGGGCATCAGGACCAGCGGGACGGCTCGCTCGGGCCCGGGGTGCTGAGCCAGTGGTGGCCCGACCACCCGTTCACCGTCGACGGCGTCGAGTACGCCACCGCCGAGCACTGGATGATGGCGGGCAAGGCCCGGATGTTCGGCGACGAGCGGACGCTCGCCCGGATCCTCGCCGCGGCGAGCCCCGCCGAGGCGAAGAAGCTGGGCCGCCAGGTCCGGAACTTCGACGACGCAGCCTGGAGGGCCGGGCGGTTCGAGCTGGTCGTCGAGGGCAACGTGGCCAAGTTCGGCCGCCACGAGGAACTCGGCGCCTATCTGCTGTCGACGCGTCAGCGCGTCCTGGTGGAGGCCAGCCCGCTCGACCGGATCTGGGGCATCGGCCTGCGCGCCGACAACGAGAGCGCCCGGCGCCCCGCCGAATGGCGCGGCGAGAACCTGCTCGGCTTCGCCCTCATGGAGGCCCGCGCCCGGCTGGCGGCGACCACCGGGACCACCGCCGCGCGGTGAGCTGTCGGACGGCGCGCCCGCGGGGGCACGCGCGCCGGTCGGCTCACCACTTCTGCGCCCCGCGCGCTCCCGGACACCACTCGCAAGCCAGTGGACGCACTGCCGTAACGCCTACGCCGTATTTCGACGCGAGGATGTCTTGCCGTCAGGGCCAAGTTGGACAGGTTGCGGTGATCATGCGTACACGGCACATGGAACAGCCCCTCGCCCCGGACGCGGGCGGCAGTGAGAGCGAGCAGGCGGCTCTCGAACTCAGGGCGCAGCTGGACGAGTTACTGCGTGCCCGGCAGTACGCGGGGCAGCGCGAGCGGCGGCTCGCCGAGGCGCTGCGGGCGCTGCCCGACCGGCAGCGGCCGGACGGGGAGCTGCTGCGGCAGCTGACCCAGGCGCGGACCCTGCGCGAGGGGCTGGGGGCGCGCTGCCTGGAGCTGAGCGACCAGCTGAAGGCGCTGGAGGAGCGGCTGCGGCAGCCGACGCCGCGTCGGTGGATCCCGCGTCAGCCCACCGGCGCGCCCGCCGACCCGTCCACCGGCATGCCCGTCGACGCGCCCCCCGGCACGCCCGTCGGCGTGCCCACCCACGCGCCCACCGACGAGAGCGGACACACCGACGGAAACGGACCCGACGGGAGCCGAGCCGACGGCAGCGGAACGCACGACGCCCGGCAGGCCGCCGCCGCGCAACCGACACCCCCCGCCCCGCCCCGGCGCCGCTCCCCCGCCGAGCTGTCCGCCCTGGCCGAACGCATCACCGCCCTGTACCGCCGGGCCTCCCCGGACGAGGCCGCCGGCATCCTGGACCAGGGCGCCGAGCACCTCACCCCGCAGGACACCGCCCACCTGGCCGCCCTGCTCGCCCGCCGCGGTCCGGCCGGCGCCTCCGTCCAGCTCGTCCGCAGCGCCGTGCACGCCGGACCCAAGCACGCCGCCACCACCCTCGCCGAGCTGCGCGAGGCCGGGCTGGCCGAGGAGGCCGGCGACCTGTTCCACGCGCTCCGCTCCTGCCCGGCCGCCGCCCTGCCCGCGCTGCTGGACGCGCTGGAGCGGGCCGGGCAGCACGCTGACGGCGACACCCTGCTCTGGGAGTGGGGCTCCGCGCCGACCGCCGAGCTGGCCGCGCTGGCCACCGGGCTCTACCGGTCGGACCGCACCGCCGACGCCCGGACCCTGCTGCGCCAGGCCGCCGGCCGGCCCACCGGGGACCTCGCCGCCCTCGCCGTCACCATGGCCCCGCCGCTGCCCGCCCTGCTGCTGGGCGAGCTGCCGGCGCTGCGCCCGCCGGCCGAACTGGTCCGGCTGGCCGCCGCGCTGGCCGGCCGCCCGGACCTCTACGAGTCGCTGCTCACGCCGCTGCTCGACGATCCCGTCCGCCACCGCACCACGCTCGCCGCCCTGCGCACGGCCGGCCTGCCGACCACCCCGGCCGGCCGCCCGCGTTCCCGCTGGGGTCGGCGCCAGGGCGCGTCCTAGGTCCCGACCGGAGCAACACGGAGCCCCCGCCCGCCCGGAAAGGGCGGACGGGGGCTCGGTGCGGGCGGACGGACGTCAGCAGCCGATGAGGCGCGCCGCCAGGTAGGACTTCACCTGGTCGAGCGAGACGCGCTCCTGCGTCATGGTGTCGCGCTCGCGCACGGTCACCGCGTTGTCCTCCAGGGTGTCGAAGTCGACCGTGACGCAGAACGGCGTGCCGATCTCGTCCTGGCGGCGGTAGCGCTTGCCGATGGCACCGGCGTCGTCGAACTCGACGTTCCACGCGGTGCGCAGGTCGGCGGCCAGGCCGCGGGCCTTCGGCGAGAGGTCGGCGTTGCGCGACAGCGGCAGCACCGCGACCTTGACCGGGGCCAGGCGCGGGTCCAGGCGCATGCCGACGCGCTTCTCCATGACGCCCTTGGCGTTCGGCGCCTCGTCCTCGAAGTAGGCGTCGAGCAGGAAGGCCAGCAGGGCGCGGTTGAGGCCGGCCGCCGGCTCGATGACGTACGGGAAGTACCGCTCGCCGGACTCCTGGTCGAAGTACTTGAGGTCCTGGCCGGAGGCCTCGCTGTGCACCGACAGGTCGTAGTCGGTGCGGTTGGCGATGCCCTCCAGCTCGGAGAACTCGCTGCCGCCGAAGTTGAAGCGGTACTCGATGTCCACCGTGCGCTTGGCGTAGTGGGAGAGCTTCTCCTTCGGGTGCTCGAACAGGCGCATGTTCTCGGTGCGCAGGCCGAGGCCGACGTACCAGTCCCAGCGCTGCTGGAGCCAGTACTCGTGCCACTGCTCGTCCTCGCCCGGCTTGACGAAGAACTCCATCTCCATCTGCTCGAACTCGCGGGTCCGGAAGATGAAGTTGCCGGGGGTGATCTCGTTGCGGAAGCTCTTGCCGACCTGGGCGATGCCGAACGGCGGCTTCTTGCGCGAGGTGGTCTGGACGGCCTTGAAGTTGGTGAAGATGCCCTGGGCGGTCTCCGGGCGCAGGTACGCCAGGCCGCTCGCCTCCTCGGTGACGCCGAGGTGGGTCTTCAGCATGCCCGAGAAGTCCTTGGGCTCGGTGAACTGGCCCTTGGTGCCGCAGTCCGGGCAGTTGATGTCCTGGAGGCCGTTCGGCGGCGGGAAGCCGTGCTTGGCCTCGTACTTCTCCTCCAGGTGGTCGGCCCGGTGGCGCTTGTGGCAGGAGAGGCACTCGGTCAGCGGGTCGTTGAAGGTCTGGACGTGGCCGGACGCCTCCCAGACCTCGCGGGCCAGGATCACCGACGAGTCGAGTCCGACGACATCCTCACGGGCCTGGACCATCGCACGCCACCACTGGCGCTTGACGTTCTCCTTGAGCTCGACGCCCAGCGGACCGTAGTCCCAGGCGGCACGCGTGCCGCCGTAGATCTCGCTGCAGGGGTAGACGAAGCCACGGCGCTTGCTCAGGCTGACGATCGTCTCGATCTTGTCGGCTGCCACAGTGCTCTCTTCAGTACGTACGGCCCGGTCAGGGCACGGCTGGTTGCGCGTACCCGAATACCTCAGGTTACCGGCCATATGGGTACGGGGTTCAAATCGGTATCGCCGGTACCGGCCCACTCACCGTCACACCTCGTTCACCCGTCCGAGTGATTTGACAATCATTTCCATCTAATCTGAGAATGGTTGTCATGATGATCCGACGACGTGCCCGCAGCGCCATAGCCCTGGGCGTCACCGCCCTCGCCGCCGCCCTCACCCTGACGGCCTGCGGCGACGGCGGTGGCGCCCGGAGCGCGGACGGGAAGCTGAACGTCGTCGCGTCCTTCTACCCGATGGAGTTCCTCGCCTCGACCATCGGCGGCGAGCACGTGAAGGTCACCGGCCTGACCCCCGCCGGCGTCGAACCGCACGACCTCGAACTCACCGCCAAGCAGGTCGGACGCGTCCAGAAGGCCGACGCGATCGTCTACCTCAAGGGCCTGCAGCCCACCGTCGACAAGGCGGTCGCCGACTCCCGCGCCAAGTACCGGATCGACGCCACCGCCGCCGCCCCGCTGGAGGACCACCACCTCCCCGAGGACCACGCGGAGGACGACGGCCACGACCACCACCACGACGAGGCCGCCGGCGACCCGCACATCTGGCTCGACCCGACCCGCTACGCCGCGGTGGCCCGCGGCGTCGGCGACGGCTTCGCCCAGGCCGACCCGGCGCACGCCGCCGACTACCGGCGCAACACCGACGAACTGGTCGGCCGGCTCACCACCCTGGACCAGGAGTTCAAGGACGGACTGAAGGACACCAGGACCCGCACCTTCGTCACCAGCCACGCCGCCTTCGGCTACCTCGCCGAGGCCTACGGCCTCACCCAGGTCGCCATCAACGGCGTCGACCCCGAGTCCGAGCCCACCCCGGCCCGCCTCGCCGACGTCCAGAAGGCCGCCAAGGAGAACGGCGCCACCACGATCTTCTTCGAGACCCTGGTCAGCCCCAAGCTCGCCGAGACCGTCGCCAAGGACCTCGGCCTCAGGACCGCCGTCCTCGACCCGCTGGAAGGCGTCAAGGACCCGGCCAAGGACGACTACCTCACGGTCATGCGGCAGAACCTGGCCAACCTCAGGACCGCCCTGGGCGCCGACGGGAACGCCGCCCCGGACGCCACCGCCACCCCCACCAGCTGACGGGACCACCGGTATGACTCCCCCGACACCCCCGGCCGTCCGCCTGCACGACGCCGTCGCCTCGCGCGGCGGGCGGCCGGTGCTGCGCGGCGTCGACCTCACCGTCCGCCCCGGCGAAGTGGTCGCCCTGCTCGGCGCCAACGGCTCCGGCAAGTCCACCACCGTCAAGGCCGTCACCGGCGCCGTCCCGCTGGAGCGCGGCGGTCTGGAACTCTTCGGCACCCCGCTCGCCCGGTTCCGCGCCTGGCACCGGATCGGCTACGTCCCCCAGCGCACCACCGCCGCCTCCGGCGTGCCCGCGACCGTGCGCGAGGTCGTCTCCACCGGCCGGCTGCCGCTGCACCGGCTGCTGCCGTTCCGCCGCGCCGACCGCACCGCCGTGGACCGCGCGCTGACCGCCGTCGGCATGCTCGACCGGGCCGGCGACGGCGTCGCCGACCTCTCCGGCGGCCAGCAGCAGCGGGTGCTGATCGCCCGCGCGCTGGCCGGCTCCCCCGACCTGCTGATCATGGACGAGCCGATGGCCGGCGTGGACGCCGCCAGCCAGCAGGTGCTCGCCGACACCCTGCGCGCCGAGGTCGCGCGCGGCGCCGCCGTCCTGCTGGTACTGCACGAACTCGGGCCGCTGGAGCCGCTGATCGACCGCGCCGTGGTCCTGCGCGACGGCTGCGTCGCCCACGACGGCCCGCCCGTCCCCAACACCGGCCTGCACGCCCTGCCCGGCCACGACCACGTCCACCCGCACGCCGACCACGGCCACGACCACGAACGGATCCGGGGACTGCTGTCATGACCGAGATGCTCAGCTACGACTTCATGCAACGGGCGCTGATCGCCGCCGTCCTGGTCGGCATCACCGCCCCCGCCGTCGGCATCTACCTGGTGCAGCGCCGCCAGGCCCTGATGGGCGACGGCATGGGCCACGTCGCGATGACCGGTGTCGGCCTCGGCTTCATCTTCCAGACCAGCCCGGTCTGGATGGCCGTGCTGGTCTGCGTGCTCGGCGCCGTCACCATGGAACTGGTCCGCTCGCGCGGCAACCAGCGCGGCGACATCGCCCTCGCGATGCTCTTCTACGGCGGCATGGCCTGCGGCAAGCTGCTGGTCTCCAAGTCCGCCCAGGCGGGCGCCGGTTCACTGGAGAGCTACCTCTGGGGCTCCATCCTGACCGTCTCCCCCGCCGACCTGGCCACCATCGCCGCGCTCGGCGCCGTCGTCGTCGCCGTCACCCTGGGCCTGCGCCGCCAGCTCTTCGCGATCTGCCAGGACGAGGACTTCGCCAAGGTCACCGGCGTCCCGGTGCGACTGCTCAACCTGCTGCTCGCGGTGATGGCCGCGGTCACCGTCACCGTCGCCATGCGGGTGGTCGGCCTGCTGCTGGTCAGCGCGCTGATGGTGGTCCCGGTGGCGGCCGCCCAGCAGCTCACCCGCTCCTTCGCCGCGACCCAGGCCGGCGCCATCGCGGTCGGCGTGATCGTCGCGCTGGCCGGCGTCACCGGCTCCTACCAGCTCGACGTGCCCTCCGGCCCGGCCATCGTGCTGCTCGCCATCGCGGTGTTCGCGGTGTTCAGCGCGATCGCCGCACCGCTCGCCCGGCGCCGCCACCGCGGCGCCCCCGACGCCGCCCCGAAGGTCTGCGACGTCCGTCTGCCGGACCCGGAACCGGCCGCGGCGGGCACCCCGGGCCGGGCCGACGCGGCCACTCCGGCGCCCGGTGCGGGGCTGGCACAATGAGGTGCCAGCCGCCCCAACCACCAGGAGGACCCACGGTGACCACCGCAGGCCCGTCGCCGCGAGCCCGATCGACCCGGCAGCGCGCCGCCGTCTCGGCGGTCCTGGACGAGATCGAGGACTTCCGCAGCGCGCAGGAGCTCCACGACATGCTGAAGCACCGGGGGGACTCGGTCGGCCTCACCACCGTCTACCGGACGCTCCAGTCGCTCGCCGACGCCGGCGAGGTCGACGTCCTGCGCACCGCCGACGGCGAGGCCGTCTACCGCCGCTGCAGCAGCGGGCACCACCACCACCTGGTCTGCCGGCAGTGCGGCGCCACCGTCGAGGTCGAGGGCCCGGCCGTCGAGCGCTGGGCCAACTCGGTCGCCGCCGAGCACGGGTTCAGCGACATCGCGCACACCCTGGAGATCTTCGGCACCTGCGCGGAGTGCGCCAAGAGCGCCTGAACGCGCGCCCGGACGACGACGAGGGCCCGCGGGAGAGTCACCTCCCGCGGGCCCTTCCGCGTACCGGGCGCCGGACGGCGCGCTCAGCGCTGCGCCGGCACCTCGGCGGCCAGCTCGGCCGGCACCTCGTTGGGGATCGCCCCGCCGAACCGGCGGTCGCGCATCGCGAACTGCTCGCAGGCCCGCCACAGATCGCGGCGGTCGAAGTCCGGCCAGAGCACGTCCTGGAACACGAACTCCGCGTACGCCGACTGCCAGAGCAGGAAGTTGGACGTCCGCTGCTCCCCGCTGGGCCGCAGGAAGAGGTCCACGTCCGGCATGTCCGGGTGGTACAGGTACTTGGCGAGGGTCTTCTCGTTGACCTTCTTCGGGTCCAGCCGGCCCGCCGCCACATCGGCCGCGATCGCCGCCGCGGCGTCCGCGATCTCGGCCCGGCCACCGTAGTTGACGCACATGTAGAGCGTGACGGCGTCGTTGTCCCTGGTCTGCTCCTCGGCGACCTGCAGCTCCTGGACGACGCTCTTCCACAGCTTGGGCATCCGGCCCGCCCAGCGCACCCGCACGCCCATCGCGTCCATCTCGTCGCGGCGGCGGTGGATGACGTCCCGGTTGAAGTTCATCAGGAACTTCACCTCGTCGGGTGAGCGCTTCCAGTTCTCGGTGGAGAACGCGTACAGCGAGATGTTCTTCACGCCCAGCTCGATCGCGCCCTTCAGCACGTCCAGCACGACGCCCTCGCCGACCTTGTGGCCCTCGGTGCGCGGCAGCCCGCGCTCCTTCGCCCAGCGGCCGTTGCCGTCCATCACGATCGCGACGTGGTTGGGGACCAGCTCGCCGGGGATCTTCGGGGGCCGGGCGCCGCTGGGGTGCGGGGACGGGGGAAGGTACTCCCGCTGCTTGCCGCCGCCGAAGAGCCGTCGCGCTGCCATGTGCTCACTTCTCCACGTATCTCATCGAGCGGATGCCCCGCTCCAGGTGCCACTGCAGATAGGCCGCGACCAGGCCGCTGCCCTCCCGCCAGTACCTCGGCTCGCAGGCGTCGGCCGTCCGCCAGTCCCCTGACAGCAGCGCCCCGAGCAGTACCAGTGTCTCAGGGGAGGGTACGGCACATCCGGGCACGCGGCAGTCCGCGCACAGGACGCCGCCCGCCTGGAGCGAGAAGAACCGGTTGGGGCCCTCCATGCCGCACTTGGCGCAGATGTCGAAGCTCGCGCCGTACCCGTTGACCGCGAGCGAGCGCAGCAGGAAGGCGTCCAGCACCAGGTGCGACTCGTGCAGCCCGGCCGCCAGCGTGCGCAGGCCACCGACCAGCAGCAGGTACTGCTGGACGGCCGGCTGGCCCTCGTTCTCGGCGAACCGTTCCGCCGTCTCCAGCATGGCCGTTCCGGCGGTGTAGCGGCCGTAGTCGGCCACGATCGGACCGCCGTACGGGGCGATCGTCTCCACCTGGGTGCAGAGCGGCAACCCGCGCCCGATCAGCTCACTCCCCCGGCTGAAGAACTGCACGTCCACGTGCGAGAACGGCTCCAGGCGCGCGCCGAACTTCGACTTGGTCTTGCGCACCCCGCGCGCCACCGCGCGCACCTTGCCGTGGTGGCGGGTGAGCAGGGTGATGATCCGGTCGGCCTCGCCGAGCTTCTGCGCCCGGAGCACCACGCCGTCGTCCCGGAAGAGGCTCATGCGCCCGCCTCGCCGCAGCGGGCCCCCGACAGCGCGGCCTCGAACAGTGTGGACATCCCACCATTGTCCCCCAGCCGTCGCACCCCGACGGACAGCCGTGTGCCCGCACCGGGCCGTGGGGGGTCGCCGAGCGGTGCGGGTCACGGCGGGCCCCGGGGGGGGAGGCCCGGTTGTGGGGGTCCAGGAGGAGGGACCAGGAAGGACTGGGGGGACGGGGAAGGAGGTCTAGTACGGCGTCCGGGTCGCCGCCTCCAGCAACGCCCCCACCCGCGCCTGCGGCAGGTCCAGGCAGCGCCCGACGGCGTCCAGCGCCTCCCGCTCCTGCGGCCGGTACCGGCCGTCGGCCAGGGCGATCGCCGCGCCCTGCAGCAGCAGCCGCTCCCGGCCCGGCTGGGCCAGGTGCGGGGCGAGCGGTTCGAGCACCGCGTGCAGTTCCACGGCCAGCCCCCCGGCCATGCCGTGCGCGTCGTAGAGTTCGCCGCCGAGCCCCGACAGCGCCGCCAGCGCGGCCAGCACCTGGGCCTCGCCGCAGTCCTCGAAACCGGCGTCGCGCACCGCCGCGCAGGCGGCCTCGCGGGCCGCTCGGTGGGCGGTGCCGCCGGCGGCCAGCAGGGCCAGCGCGACGGTGTACTGGGCGTCGCGCAGCATCCCGCCCAGGCGCACACAGGTGGGCTGTTCCAGGCTCTCCACCCCGAACCGGCCGTGGCAGCTGGTGCACTGCACGCTGCCGATCACCGGTCCGAGCGGAAGCACCGGGGTTCCCAGCAGCCGCAGCCACCGCCGGCCGTGCTGCCGGCGGTAGTTGCGGTCCCCGCCACAGCCTGGACAGAAGAAGTCACCGAGAACGTCAGTCCGCCACCGCGGGCGAACACCCCACATCCCTGTCACGGCGCCACTCCCCAGACATGGCAGGCGGCCTGCACAACAATGGGCAGGTCACGCGACCGGCCGCCGGGCCGTCCCACCGACCCGGCTTTCCGGTGGGACGATGTTGCCACGGTTGCCGACAGGTGTCAGTACTTCGAACGGCCCGATCCACGAAAAAATGTGGCGCAGGACACAGCGTGCGCGCCCCGGGCGCCGGACGCGCCCGGTCCGGCCCGGGAACGCCGCCGGGCCGCCCCCGAGGGGACGGCCCGGCCATGACCACTCGTACGAACTACCCGCGCCGCGCCCGGTTGACGGCGCTGATCATCGCCTTCAGCGAGGCCAGCACGGTGTTGCCGTCGATCCCGACGCCCCACAGCACCCGGCCGTCCACCGCGCACTCGACGTACGCGGCGGCCTGGGCGTCGCCGCCCTCGCTCAGCGCGTGCTCGGCGTAGTCCAGCACCCGTACGTCCACGCCGATCTGCGCCAGCGCGTCGGCGAACGCCGAGACCGGGCCGTTGCCGGTACCGGCCAGGGTGACCGGCGAGCCGTCCACCACGGCCTCGGCGGTCAGCGCGTCCCGGCCGTCCTCGGTGGTCAGGCGGCGCGAGCCGCCCAGCGAGATCCGGCCCCACGGGTTGGCCGTGGTCGGCAGGTACTCGTCCTCGAAGACCCGCCAGATCTCGGCCGGGGAGACCTCGCCGCCCTCGGCGTCGGTCTTGGCCTGGATGATCCGGGAGAACTCGATCTGCATCCGGCGCGGCAGGTCCAGCTTGTGGTCGTTCTTCAGCACGTACGCCACGCCGCCCTTGCCGGACTGGCTGTTGACCCGGATGACCGCCTCGTAGGTGCGGCCGACGTCCTTCGGGTCGATCGGCAGGTACGGCACGCCCCAGGTGTGCTCCTCGACCGGCACGCCCGCCGCGGCCGCGTCCGCCGCCAGGACGTCGAAGCCCTTCTTGATGGCGTCCTGGTGCGAGCCGGAGAAGGAGGTGTACACCAGGTCGCCGGCGTACGGGTGGCGCGGGTGCACCTCCATCTGGTTGCAGTACTCGGCGGTGCGGCGCACCTCGTCGATGTCGGAGAAGTCGATCTGCGGGTCGATGCCCTGCGAGAACAGGTTCATGCCCAGGGTCACCAGGTCGACGTTGCCGGTCCGCTCGCCCTGCCCGAACAGGCAGCCCTCGATCCGGTCGGCGCCGGCCATGTAGGCCAGCTCGGCGGAGGCGACCGCGGTGCCCCGGTCGTTGTGCGGGTGCACCGACAGGCAGACGAACTCGCGGCGCGACAGGTTGCGCGACATCCACTCGAACTGGTCGGCCTGGACGTTCGGGGTGGCCCGCTCGACCGTGGCCGGCAGGTTCAGGATGATCTCGCGGCCCTCGCCCGGCTGCCAGACGTCCATGACCGCCTCGCAGACCTCCAGCGCGAAGTCCAGCTCGGTGTCGACGAAGATCTCCGGCGAGTACTGGTAGCCGAAGACGGTGTCGTCGCCCAGCAGCTTCTCGGCGTACTCCATCACCAGCCGGGTGCCGTCGACGGCGATCGCCTTGGTGGCCGCCTCGTCGTTGCGGAACACCACCCGGCGGAACAGCGGCGCGGTCGCGTTGTACAGGTGCACGGTCGCGCGCGGCGCGCCGACCAGCGACTCGATCGTCTTCTCGATCAGCTCCTCGCGCGCCTGGGTCAGCACCGAGATGGTGACGTCCTCGGGGATCGCCCCCTCCTCGATCAGCGAGCGCACGAAGGCGTGGTCGGTGGCCCCGGAGGAGGGGAAGCCGACCTCGATCTCCTTGTAGCCCATGGCGACCAGCAGGTCGAACATCTTGCGCTTGCGGGCCGGGGACATCGGGTCGATCAGCGCCTGGTTGCCGTCCCGCAGGTCGGTGGAGAGCCAGCGCGGCGCCTTGGTGATCACCTTCGACGGCCAGGTGCGGTCCGGCAGGTCGACGGTGCCGAAGGGCAGGTAGCGGCCGTACCGCATCCCCGACGGGGCCTGGCGCACCGAGCCGGCGGTGATCGGGGTGGGACGGTCGACGAACGCGCGGGCGGCGGGAACGGGCGCGGCGGAGCTCTGCTCGGTCATGGAGGTGAGTCTCGGCTTCCTGTGATGCGTGGTGCGGGCTGGTCGGGGCGGTGTCCTCACCCGAGGTGTCGTCACCCGACTCGGCCGGCCTGCTGCCGCTCGCGGCCCTCCGTGGGGCCACCGGAATTCAGCGCGCAGCACAGTCCCCGCGGCGAGGGAGCCGGCCCTGGTGGACTACAGGCCCTCGACGCGGCAGCTAAGAAGAAGCAGCCCGTTGCGCATGATGCGGCCCAGCCTAACCCAGCGCCGCGCGACCCCGAAGCCGGCCGCCCGCTGTTCCCACCCCTTGAGACGGCGCACGGCGGCGACCGGGCGGCGCGCAATCCCGTTCGCGCCGGTGACAACAGGTCATCGATGCCTCACCCTGGGCCACATGACAGCCGAACCGACGCTCTGCGCGATCGTTCCGCCGTACGTCCTGGACCGCCTCGCCGAGGACGGTCACGAACCCGCCGTCCGCTCCCTCGCCCTCGACGCCGCGCACCGGGCCGCGCGGCTCGCCGCCGCCCTCCCGGCCCCGGCGGCCACCGACCGCCTGGAGCGGGTGATCTCCGACGCCGGGCACCGCGAGCGCCTGCCCGGACGCACCGTGCGCCGGGAGGGCGAGAGCCCGCTGCCCGACCAGTCCGTCAACCACGCCTACGACGGCCTCGGCGCCACCTGGACCCTGTTCTCCGCCGTCTTCGGGCGGCACTCCATCGACGACCAGGGCCTGCGGCTGGACGCCACCGTCCACTACGGCCAGGACTACGACAACGCCTTCTGGGACGGCCGGCGGATGGTCTTCGGGGACGGCGACGGCGAGGTGTTCGGCGACTTCACCGCCTGCGTCGACGTCATCGGCCACGAACTCACCCACGGCGTCACCCAGTTCACCGCCGGCCTGGAGTACCGCGACCAGCCCGGCGCCCTCAACGAGTCGGTCTCCGACGTCTTCGGCTCACTGGTCAAGCAGTACGCGCTGCACCAGGACGCCGCCGCGGCGGACTGGCTGATCGGCGAGGGGCTGCTCGCCCCCGGCGTGCAGGGGGTCGCGCTGCGCTCGATGAAGACGCCCGGCACCGCGTACGACGACCCCCGGCTGGGCAAGGACCCACAGCCCGCCCACATGCGCGACTACGTGCGCACCGCCCAGGACAACGGCGGGGTGCACATCAACTCGGGCATCCCCAACCACGCCTTCTACCTGCTCGCCACCGCGCTCGGCGGCTCGGCCTGGGAACGCGCCGGCCGGATCTGGTACGACGCGCTGACCGGCCGGCGGCTGCCCGCCGACGCCGACTTCACCGCCTTCGCCCGGGCCACCGTGGCCGCCGCGAAGGCCCGCTTCCCGGAACCGGAGGTCGCCGACACGGTGACCGCGTCCTGGGCGAAGGTCGGCATCAGCCCGACTTGAGCCGCAGTTAAGTCAAGGTCCGGGAAAACCCCGGCAAACGCCATCGCTGGGTAGCACCATGGACACCATGCGTATCCAGGTGACCCGGACCGGCGGCCTCGCGGGACACGTCCGCCGCGCTGAGCTCGACACCACCGAGCGGGTGGACGCCCCGCACGTGCACGCGCTCGCCCGCGAGGCCGTCGCGGGCGGGCTGCGCACGCCCTCCTACGGGGTGCCGGACGGCTTCCACTACGAGATCACCGTCGACGGGCGGACGGTGCACTGCGCCGACCCCAAGCTCACCGAGTCCCAGCGCGAACTGGTCTCCCTGGTCCTGCGCGAAGGGGCCTAGCCGGGCCCGGCCGCAGCCGCGCCCAGGGGTTTCACAGCCAGCCGTCGAGGGAGGCCAGGAAGCCCGGGAGGTCGTCCCGGTGGATGGTGTGGCCGGCCCCGGCGACCGTCCGGACCTCGTAGCCGAGGCCGCGCAGGGTCGCGGCGTCCTCGGGCCCGATCAGCCAGCTGTCGTCGGCGAGCTGCACCAGCGAGGGCACGGCCGGGGCGCCGGGCAGCGCGGCCCGGTCGCGCAGCGCGGAGAGCGCCAGCGCGGTGTCCGGGTCCCACAGCGCCAGGGTGGCCAGCTCGGTCTCCACGTCGTCGGCGCCCCAGCCCGGGTTGACCGCGGTGAGCTGCTCCCGGGTGGCCTGCTTGAACTGGGTGAAGACCGCCGGGTCGAACAGACCCGGCCGGGCGAACCGCCAGGCCGGGTCGGAGTAGACCGCCCGGGCGGGCCGCAGCCGCTCCACCGCGTGCAGCAGGGTCAGCGCGCCCAGCGAGTGGCCGATGGCCAGGTCGGCGCCCCGCGGCAGGGTGTCGACCAGGTCCTCGGCGTACCGCTCGGGGCCGTAGCGCTCCGCCGGGGTGGCGCCCTCGCCGCGCGGGCTGGCGCCGTGGCCGCGCAGGTCGACGGCGATCACCCGGTAGCCGCGCCCGGCGAGCGCCGGGCCGACCGACCGCCAGCTGCGGTGGTCGGACATGATCCCGTGGACCAGCAGCGCGACCCGCTCGCCGGTGCCCCACTCACGCGTGTGCAGCTTCATGCGGCGCCCTCCCCGGCGGTCGGCGGTCAGAACCCGAGCTTGCGCAGCTGCTTGGGGTCGCGCTGCCAGTCCTTGGCGACCTTGACGTGCAGGTCCAGGTAGACCGGGGTGCCGAGCAGCGCCTCGATGTGCTTGCGGGCGGTGGTGCCGACGTGCTTGAGCCGGGCGCCCTTGGCCCCGATCACGATCGCCTTCTGGCTCTGCCGCTCGATGTAGACGTTGGCGTGGATGTCGAGCAGCGGCCGGTCGGCCGGACGGCCCTCGCGCGGCAGCATCTCCTCGACCACGACGGCCAGCGAGTGCGGCAGCTCGTCGCGCACGCCCTCCAGCGCGGCCTCGCGGATCAGCTCGGCCACCATGATCTGCTCGGGCTCGTCGGTGAGGTCGCCGTCCGGGTAGAGCGGCACGCCCTCCGGGAGCAGCTTGCTGATCAGCTCGCCGACCAGCTCGACCTGCTTGTCGCCGACCGCCGAGACCGGGATGATCTCGGCCCACTCGATGCCCAGCTCGGCGCCGAGCTGGTGGACGGCGATCAGCTGCTCGGCCAGCCGCTTGGAGTCGACCAGGTCGGTCTTGGTGACGATGGCGACCTTGGGGGTCTTCTTGATCTCGGCGAGCTCCTTGGCGATGAACTTGTCGCCGGGGCCGAGCTTCTGGTCGGCGGGCAGGCAGAAGCCGATCACGTCGACCTCGGCCCAGGTGCTGCGGACCAGGTCGTTGAGGCGCTCGCCGAGCAGGGTGCGGGGCTTGTGCAGGCCGGGGGTGTCCACCAGCACCAGCTGGGCGTCCGGGCGGTGCACGATGCCGCGAACGGTGTGCCGGGTGGTCTGCGGGCGGTCGGAGGTGATCGCGACCTTCGTCCCCACCAGAGCGTTGGTCAGGGTCGACTTGCCCGCGTTGGGCCGGCCGACGAAGCACGCGAAGCCGGAGCGGTACGAGGAGGAAGGGGCATTCATGGGCTCCATTCTCCCTGATCACCCCCGCCGGGGCGGACACCGGCCGTCGGGGCGCTCACTTCTTCCCCTTGAACGCCGCGCCCAGGCCCCAGCCGAGGACGATCACCAGGAAGGAGACGGAGCCCCAGAGCCAGAACGGCGACCCGGTCTCCTGCCACTTGCCCATGCCCATCACGCCCGCCAACAGCCCCGCGAAGAACGCGAACGTCCCCAGCATCGCCCAGCCCCCTCACCGTGCCGGCTCCCCGCCCGTCCCCGGTGAGATTATCCGCCCGAATCAGGGGTGCCGGAACGCGCCGGTGCCCGGGGCACGAGCCCCGGGCACCGTACGGACCGCGCGCGTTCGGCGAGCCCCGACCAAGGTGCTCAGCGAGCTCCGACCGAGGCGCGCAGCGCCCCGTCCGGGCCGGCCAGCAGCAGCGGGGTGCCCGCACCGCCGAGGTCCCGGACCGCCGCGAGGTCGGCCTCCGCGGGCTGCTCCGCCTCGGTCACCACGGCCGCCGCCTCCAGCGACTTCGCGCCGCTGGCCACCGCCATCGCCACCGCCGTCTGCACCGCGCTCAGCCGCAGCGACTCCAGCGCGACCGTCCCGGCCACGTAGGTGCGACCGGTCTCGTCACGCACCGCGGCCCCCTCCGCCACGCCGTTGCGGGCGCGGACGGAGCGGGCCAGGGTGATGATCTTCTTGTCTTCGGGGTCCAGCTCGACGATGTCACTCATGCCCAGGAGCATAGGCCCCGGCCGTGGGACCGGCGGGCGTCCTCAGTGCCCGACCGGGTTGGGCGGCCCGGGCCGCATCACCTTCACGAAGGTCTTGGGGCCGCTCGGCATCCCCAGCTCCTCCCCCGTCCGCTTGCGCCAGTACGGGTTGTCGTGCGGCAGGTGGCTGCTGACCCGCCCGTACATCCCGAACGCGGTGATCACCACGCCGAAGGCGAAGGCGAAGATCACGTTGGAGATGCCGAAGTTCAGGATGTTGGCGTCCGGCCGGCCGAGCACCGTCAGCCCGTAGAACCCGGAGAGGATGAACAGCACGCCGGCCGCCATGTTCAGATTGGCGGCGAAGTTCCCTCCCACGACCGCGCCGATCACCAGGATCGCGCCCACCACGATGGACAGGACGCTCAGCGCGCCGTTGGTGGACATCCCGGCGATCTCATTGCCCTGGGTGTTCAGGAAGCCCGGGTGGTCGGCCAGCCCCAGGCTGCCGAACACGATCAGGAAGACCCCGCCGAGCCCCGCGCCGATCCGCCAGACCAGCACCAGTTTGTGGTCGACGGGCAGTTCGTCTTGCAGCTTCATGGCGACCTCCGAGGTGGCCGTAACGCCTGGCTCCGTCCCTGGGGACGGCTAGCTGTAGGGGTGGGCCCCCTGCATGTGCGGCACCTCGTGCATGTACAGCGAGCCGCACTGCTGGCAGCCCCGGAGCCCGGTCCCCCACTCCTGCTCCGGCCGGCTCTCCGCCTCGGCGGGAATGGTCCGGCCGCACAAGGCCGTGGCCGGGTCCTTCTCCCGCACGACGTGCCACACCTTCACCCCGCCCGCGCTCCCCTGCGGGCCGTACTCCGCGCGAAGTTGGTGAGTCATGCCTCCCATCGTCGCTCCGGAAGCACCCGAACGCTACTCGCCGCCCTCCCGGTCCGCCCCCGGCCCGGTGCCCACCGGGGCGGCGACGACGGAGCCGATCCGGTTGCGGCGCCCGGCCGAGCTCTCGGCGGTCAGCCGGATCGCGGTCAGTCCGCCCGGGACCTCCTGCGGCACCGGGATCTCGCAGGACGAGCCGGGGATCGGCACCCGGCCCAGGTGCTTGGCCAGCAGGCCGCCGACCGTCTCGACGTCCTCGTCCTCCAGCTCGATCCCGAACAGCTCGCCGAGGTCCTCCACCAGCAGCCGGGCGGTGATCCGGTACGAGCCGTCGCCGAGGTCCTCCACCGGGGGGATCTCCCGGTCGTACTCGTCGGTGATCTCGCCGACGATCTCCTCCAGGATGTCCTCGATGGTGACCAGACCGGCCGTGCCGCCGTACTCGTCGATCACGATCGCCACGTGCGAGCGCATCTGCTGCATCTCGCGCAGCAGGTCCGCGGCCGGCTTGGAGTCCGGGACGAACACCGCCGGCCGCAGCACCGCGCCGACCTCGTCGGACTCCGAGTCCCGGTTGATGTGGGTGCGGCGCACCAGGTCCTTGAGGTAGACGATGCCGACCACGTCGTCCTCGTTGTCGCCGACCACCGGGATCCGCGAGAAGCCCGAGCGCAGCGCCAGGGTCAGCGCCTGCCGCACGGTCTTGTGCCGCTCGATCATCACCAGGTCGGTGCGCGGCACCATCACCTCGCGCACGATGGTGTCGCCCAGCTCGAAGACCGAGTGCACCATCCGGCGCTCCTCGTCCTCGATGACGTCGTTCTTCTCCGCCAGGTCGACCAGCGCCCGCAGCTCCGCCTCGGAGGCGAACGGGCCCTCCTTGTAGCCCTTCCCGGGAGTCAGGGCGTTGCCGAGCAGGATCAGCAGCCGTGGGATCGGGCCGAGGATCCGGGCCAGCGGCAGCAGCACGAAGGAGGCCGCGGTGGCGGTGGTGAGCGGGTGCTGGCGGCCGATCGTGCGCGGGGAGACGCCCACCGCCACGAACGACACCAGCACCATCACGCCGAACGCCAGCAGCACGGCCTGCCAGGTCGTGTCGATGGTGCGCACGCACACCACGGTGACCAGGACCGCCGCCGCCATCTCGCTGGCCACCCGGATCAGGGTGGCCAGGTTGAGGTAGCGGATCGGGTCGGTGGCCAGCGCCAGCAGCCGGGCCGAGCCCTTGCGCCCGGAGCGCACGGCCTCCTCCGCCCGGAAGCGGGAGACCCGGGAGATGCCCGCCTCGGCGCACGCGGCCAGCCAGCCGAGCACGACGAGCAGCACGGCACCGAGGATGAAACTCGTACTCTCACCACTCACAGGGGTTCGGGCTCCGCGCTCAGTGGGTGGTGGGGGCCGGCGAGATGCCGCCGAGGCCCCGCTCGGCCCGCCAGCCGTCCAGGATCGCCTTCTGGAGGCCGAACATCTCGGCCTCCTCGTCCGGCTCCTCGTGGTCGTAGCCGAGCACGTGCAGCACGCCGTGGACGGTGAGCAGCTGCAGCTCCTCGTCCATCGAGTGCTTCGACGGGGCCGCCTTGCCCTGCTGCTCGGCGACCTCGGGGCAGAGCACGATGTCGCCGAGCAGGCCCTGCGGCAGCTCCTCGCCCTCCTTGCCGGGGCGCAGCTCGTCCATCGGGAAGGACATCACGTCCGTCGGGCCCGGGAGGTCCATCCACTGGATGTGCAGCTCCTCCATCGCCGCCCCGTCCACCAGGATCACGGACAGTTCGGACTGCGGGTGGATCCGCATCTTGTCCAGTGCGTAGCGGGCGACGTCGAGGATGGACTCCTCGTCGGCGTCCCAACCGGACTCGTTGGCGATGTCGATCGACATGACGGGCTGGTTACTCAGCTTTCGGTGCGATGGGACTGTCGGGGTGCGCGCGAGCCGCGCCGCTGGGCGGGCTTGACCGGGAGCCTGCGCTCCTCGGTCTCCTGGGCCTCCTGGCGGGCGTCCCAGCGCTCGTACGCGTCCACGATCCGGCCGACCAGCTTGTGGCGGACCACGTCGGTGCTGGTGAGGACGGAGAAGTGGATGTCGGGCACGTCGGCCAGGATGTCCTGGACGACCTTGAGGCCGCTGCGGGTGCCGCCCGGGAGGTCGATCTGGCTGGTGTCACCGGTGACGACCACCCGGGAGTTGAACCCGAGGCGGGTGAGGAACATCTTCATCTGCTCGGGCGAGGTGTTCTGGGCCTCGTCGAGGATGATGAAGGCGTCGTTGAGGGTGCGGCCGCGCATGTAGGCGAGCGGTGCGACCTCGATGGTCCCGGCGGCCATCAGGCGCGGGATGGAGTCCGGGTCCATCATGTCGTGCAGCGCGTCGTACAGCGGGCGCAGGTACGGGTCGATCTTCTCGTAGAGGGTGCCGGGCAGGAAGCCCAGCCGCTCCCCCGCCTCGACGGCCGGGCGGGTCAGGATGATCCGGTTGACCTCCTTGGCCTGCAGGGCCTGCACGGCCTTGGCCATCGCCAGGTAGGTCTTGCCGGTGCCGGCCGGGCCGAGGCCGAAGACGATCGTGTGCTTGTCGATCGCGTCGACGTAGCGCTGCTGGTTGAGGGTCTTGGGACGGATGGTCCGGCCCCGGTTGGACAGGATGTTCGCGGTGAACACCTGCGAGGGCGCCGGGCTGTCCGGGTCGTCCGCGGCACCGCGGAGCATGGCGATGGAGCGCTCCACGGCGTCCTCCGTCAGGGGTTGGCCGGTGCGCAGCACCAGCATCATCTCGCTGAACAGCTGCTTGACGAGGGCCACCTCGGCGCGCTGGCCGGTCGCGGTCACCTCGTTGCCGCGGACGTGGATGTCGGCGGCGGGGAAGCCCTGCTCGATCACCCGCAGCAGCGAGTCGGCGGCGCCGAGCAGGGTGACCATCGGATGCTTCTCGGGGATGACGATCCGGGCGCTGACGCGGCCGTCGTCGGCCGCCTCGGGGCGCGGCTGTCCGTTGGTACGGGTCTGCGATGTGTCACTCATAGGTCGGCGCTGGGGCCTGCCTCATCCCATCCGTGTCTCGTGGTGCCGCTCGGGTCTCTCCGGGGCACCAGGGTACGCCGCGCACGTGATCGACGCGGCGGGCGGCGGGGCCGCACCCGACGATGCTGCGGCAGATCGCCGGGGTCGCGCGACCGGTTTTCCGCGCCGGTCGCCCGCCGTACCGGCGTCGGCGCGGGTACGCGTACGGCCGGGTCACGTGCGCCGGGGCGGTACTGGTACCCGGGCGAGGTCCTCGGCAAGCACGATCGGGCCGTCGAAGTGCTTGCGGGCGTCGGCGAGGTGCCGGCCGAGGTCCGGGTAGCGCTGGGAGAAGTGGGTCAGCACCAGGCTGCGGGCGCCCGCCTCGGCGGCGACCTTGCCGGCCTGGCCGGCGGTGAGGTGGCCGTGGTCCTCGGCGAGCCGGGCGTCGGCGTCGGTGAAGGTGGCCTCGACGACCAGCAGGTCGGCGCCCTCGGCGAGTTCGTGCACGCCCTCGCAGAGCCGGGTGTCCATGACGAAGGCGAACCGCTGGCCGGGCCGGGGCTCGCTGACCTCGTCCAGGGTGATCCGCCGGCCGTCCGTCTCGATCGCGCCCTGCCGCTGCAGCCGGCCGACGTCCGGGCCGCCGATGCCCAGGGCGGCCAGCCTTTCGGGCACCAGCCGGCGGCCGTCCGGCTCGCTGAGCCGGTAGCCGAAGGACTCGACCGGGTGCGAGAGCCGGACCGCGTCCAGCGCGAAGCGGGCGCCGGGCACCGGCAGCGGGCCGGACTCCTCGATCGGGCGGGGCCGCAGCACGGCCGTCTCGTGGTAGGCGGTGGCGTGGCGCAGCCGCTCGAAGTACACCTCGCCGGAGGCCGGGAAGTAGACGTCCACCGGGTGCGGGACCCGGTCGAGGTTGATCCGCTGGATCACCCCGGCGAGGCCGAGGCTGTGGTCGCCGTGGAAGTGCGTGACGGCGATCCGGGTGAGCTGGGTGGCCGAGACCCCGGCGCGCAGCATCTGGCGCTGGGTGCCCTCACCGGGGTCGAGGAGCAGGCCCTCGCCGTCCCAGCGCAGCAGGTAGCCGTTGTGGTTGCGGTGCCGGGTCGGCACCTGGCTGGCGGTGCCGAGGACGACGAGTTCGCGCTGCGACACCCTGTCAGACCATGTCCTCGGTCATCGACCTGCCGCCGAGCACGTGGACGTGGGCGTGGAAGACCGTCTGCCCGGCGCCGGCGCCGGTGTTGAAGATCAGCCGGTAGTCCGCGACGCCCTCGTCGGCGGCCACCCGGCCGGCCTCGGCGAGCAGTTCGCCGGCGATCTCCGGCTCCTCGGCGGCCAGCGCGGCGGCGTTGGGGTAGTGGGCGTGCGGGATCACCAGGACGTGCAGCGGGGCCTTCGGCGCGATGTCGCGGAAGGCGAGCACCCGCTCGGTCTTGCGCACCACGGTGGCCGGGATCTCGCCCGCCACGATCTTGCAGAACAGGCAGTCGGGCTGCGGCTCGCCGGCCATCGGGTTCTCCTCGCTGGTGCTGCTCGGTCGGTCCGTACGGCGGCATGCTAGCCGAGCCCGGGCGGGGGTGGGGGGGGGGGGGAGGGGGGCCCGCCGCCCCCCCCCCCCCCGCCGCGCCCCCCGGGCCGCCCGCGGGGCGGGGGGCGGGCTGGGGGGGAGAA
>NZ_JBHVPZ010000027.1:0-26426 GCF_042887135.1 Kitasatospora sp. NPDC057965 | reverse complement strand
GCTCGGCCCCCGGCGGGCCGCCCCCCCCGCCCCCCACCGGTCTAGCGCTGCCCGGGCAGCGGCGGCGGGGTCTTCGCCGGCCGCTCGGCGAGCGCCGCCAGGGCCAGCCGCACGCCCTCGGCGAGCTGCGGGTCCTCCCCCGCGGCCCACGCGTGCGGCGGGAACGGCACCTCGACGTCCGGGTCCACGCCGTGGTTCTCCAGGCCCCAGCCGACCCGCTCCGACCAGAACGCGTACTTCGGCTGGGTCACCAGGGTGCCGTCCACCAGCGAGTAGCGGCTGTCGATGCCGATCACCCCGCCCCAGGTGCGGGTGCCGACCACCGGGCCGATGCCGAGCGCCTGGATGGCGGCGTTGACGATGTCGCCGTCCGAACCGGAGTACTCGTCGGCCAGCGCGACGACCGGCCCGCGCGGCGCGTCCTCGGGGTACGGCGACGGATTGGCGACGTCCCGGGCGACGCCCCAGCCGATGACCCGCCGGGACAGCTTCTCGATCACCAGCTGCGAGGTGTGACCGCCCCGGTTGCCCCGGATGTCGACGATCACGCCCTCCCGGGCCATCTCCGAGCGCAGGTCGCGGTGGATCTGGGCCCAGCCGGTGGTCTGCATGTCCGGGATGTGCAGGTAGCCGAGCCGGCCCTCGGACAGCTCGCGCACGGTGGCCCGCCGGCCGGCCACCCAGTCGTGGTAGCGCAGCGCCTCGTCGTCGGCCAGCGGGACGACCACCGGGTGGCGCCGGTCGGTGCCGTCCTTGCCGGCCACGGTCAGCTCCACCGGCTGCCCGGCGGTGCCCGCCAGCAGCGGCGCCGGGCCGGTCACCGGGTCCACCGGGCGGCCGTTGACCGCCAGTACGGCGTCCCCCGGGCGGATCGCCGCGCCCGGGGCGGCCAGCGGAGAGTGCGCCCGCGGGTCCGAGGACTCGCCGGGCAGGATCCGGGCGATCCGCCACACCTCGCCGTCGCGGACCAGGTCGGCGCCGAGCAGACCCTGCCGGCGGGCCGCCTCGGTGTGCCGGCCGGGCGGCACCACGTACGCGTGCGAGGTGCCCAGCTCGCCGTGCACCTCCCAGAGCAGGTCCACCAGGTCGTCGTGCGAACCGAGCCGTTCCACCAGCGGGCGGTAGCGGTCCAGCACCCCCGCCCAGTCGACCCCGGAGAGGTCCGGGCGCCAGAAGTTGTCCCGCATCAGGCGGCCGTTCTCGTCGTACATCTGCCGCCACTCGGCCGCCGGGTCGACGGTCACCCGCAGCCGGTCCAGGTCGACGTCGATCTCCTCGTCCTCCCCGGACGCCTTGTGGCCGGCCGGCAGGATCCGCAGCTCGCCCTCGTCCAGCACCGCCAGCCGGGTGCCGTCGCCGCTCACCGCGAACGCGTCCAGCCCGTCCACCAGCTGCTCGGCCCGGCGCTTGCGGAAGTCGAAGCGCTCCAGGGTGGGCCGCGGGCGCTCGTCGTCCAGCGAGGCGGCCTCGTCGCCCAGCTCGCCGACCAGCGGGACGCGGGTCCACAGCACCCCGTCCTTGGCGGCCCGCAGAGTGCCGAACCGGCCGCCCTCGACCGGGAACGGCACGATCCGGTCGGCGATGCCGTCCAGGTCGACCCGGGTCACCGGCGGCGCGTCGGCCCCGCCCTCCTCGCCGTCCGCCCGCTTGCCCCTGGGCTCGTCGTCCTCGCCGCCGACGGTCCGCCCGGCCCGGCTCGGCCCGAACGGGGACGGCGTGTCGGCGGCCAGCGTGATCAGGTACGGACGGCAGCCGTTGGGGAACGACAGGTCGAAGACGTGCGAGTCGTACACCGGGTCGAAGTTGCGCACCGACAGGAAGGCCAGGTGCCGGCCGTCCGCGGTGAAGGCCGGCGAGTAGTCGACGAACCGCTGCGGGGTCGCCTCGGAGACCGTCCGGGTGGCCAGGTTGGCCAGCACGATCTGACGCAGCGACCACGGCCCGAGGGTCGGCTGCGACCAGGCCAGCCAGGCCGAGTCCGGGCTGAACGCCAGCCCGCCGACCTCGCCGTCGGTGCTGTGCGCCAGCTCGTGCACGGAGCCGTCGGCCAGCGAGACCAGCAGCACCCGGCCGTCGTGCGCGCCGACCGCCAGCTGCTTGCCGTCCGGCGAGACCACCAGCGCGCGGACCCGCCCCAGCTCCCCGGCGGCCAGCCGGCGGCGCTCGGCGCCGAGCACCTCGGGCGCGTACTCGATCGCGTCCTCGCCCCCGGCGTCGGTCACCCAGACCACGCCCTGCCCGGCGTCCTCGCCCGCCGCGCCCGGCACCACCCGGGCCAGCCGCCCGCGCACGCCCGGCGTCTCGTCCAGCACCCGGGCCGGACCCTCCCGGTGGGCCAGCCAGTGCACGGTGCCGCGCACCACCACCGCGCCCGCCCGGCCGGTGCGGTCCGGGGCGGCGCCCTCCAGCCAGTACGCGGCGGACACCAGGCGGGGGCGGCGGCCGGCGCGCGGTCCGGCCGGCCGGACGTCGAGGCGGCGCGGCTCGGCACCCGCCAGGTCGTCCAGCAGCCACAGCTCGCCGGCGGCGTGCCAGACCACCCGGGCGCCGTCGGTGGCGGCGTCGCGGGCGTAGAAGTCCTCCGGGGAGCTGCCGTGGCGGCGCAGGTCGGAGCCGTCCGGGAGGCTGGAGTACGGCGCGCCGACGCCCTCGTGGTCGGAGAGGAACGCGATGCGCTCCCCGACCCACAGCGGCGACTCGATGTTGCCGTCCAGCTCCTCGTGGACCCGCTCGAAGCGCTCGGTGCCGATCCACAGCTTGCCGGCCCGCCCGCCCCGGTACCGCTTCCACCAGGCCGGCTCCACGCCGAACGCCGAGACCAGCAGCGTCCGGTCACCACCCGGCTCGAAGGCCAGCCCGCCGACCGGGCCGTACGGCAGCCGCACCGGCTCGCCGCCGTCCAGCGGCACGGCGTGCGCCCAGGTGCGGCGCAGCGAGGCCTGCCCGGCGGCGGTGGTGGCGATCGGCCGGCCGTCCGCCGTCCAGCCGCGCAGCTGGGTCTGCGGGTCGCCCCAGTGGGTGAGCCGGCGGGACGGGCCGCCGTCCACGGGCGCGAGGTGCACCTCGGGGGCGCCGTCCCGGGTCGAGGTGAAGGCGACGTACCGGCCGTCCGGGGAGAACCGGGGGCGGCGGACCGGGACGTGATCGGCCGTCAGCCGCCAGGCCCGGCCGCCGTCCAGCGGGGCGAGCCACACGTCGTTCTCGGCCACGAAGGTGATCAGGTCGCCGTGCAGGTGCGGATGGCGCAGATAGGCGCCCACGGGAGTGCTCTCGGGTTCGCTCACACCCGTCACCCTAGGCACCCGGCCGCGTCGCCCGCCCGGACTTTACCGACCGCGAACCCCCACGGGGGACGCTCCCCCGGGACCGGCTAGGACCAGCGGCCGGTGCGGCCCAGCAGCAGCGCGCCGGCCGCCACCCCCGCGGTGGAGGTGCGCAGCACCGAGGGGCCGAGCCGGTACGGCCTCGCGCCGTGCTCGGCGAAGGCCGCCAGCTCCTCCGGGGAGACCCCGCCCTCCGGGCCGACCACCAGCACCAGGTCCCCGCCGTCCGGCAGCGCGGCCCCGGCCAGCGGCTCGGCGCCCTCCTCGTGCAGCACGGCCGCGAAGGCGGCGCCGGCCAGCACCGGGGCCAGCTGCCGGGTGGTCATCAGCTCGCGGACCTCGGGGAAGCGCAACCGGCGCGACTGCTTGCCGGCCTCCCGCGCGGTGGCCCGCCACTTGGCGAGCGCCTTGGCGCCGCGCTCGCCCTTCCACTGGGTGATGCAGCGCGAGGCCGCCCAGGGGATCACCACGTCCACGCCGACCTCGGTCATGGTCTCCACGGCCAGCTCGCCCCGGTCGCCCTTGGGCAGCGCCTGGACGACCACGATCCGCGGCGCCGGCTCCGGCTCGCGGCGCACGGCCGTCACCGTCACGTCGACCGCGTCCTTGCCGTGCACCGCCGCGACGGTGCCGTCCACGCCCAGGCCCAGGCCGTCCGCCAGGGTGACCGCCTCGCCCGGCTCCAGCCGCTTCACGGCGGCCGCGTGCCGGCCCTCCGGCCCGTCCAGCCGCACCGGCGCGCCGGGCGCGGCGGCGGCGATCCGCTCGGTGTCGACGACGAACACGGGCGCGGTCATGCGGGGAACCTCCGGGGTGGGAACGGGAACGGGGACGCCAAAGGGGTGCCGAGGAAGCCTCGGCACCCCCGCGCGGGACGGCTACCGGCCGTTGAAGGCGTCCTTCAGCCGGGAGAACAGCCCCTGCTGCCCGGGCGCGAACTGGCCGGACGGCCGCTCCTCGCCGCGCAGCACCGCCAGACGGCGCAGCAGGTCCTCCTGCTCGGCGTCGAGCTTGGTGGGCGTCTGCACCTCGACGTGCACTATCAGGTCGCCCCGGCCGCCGCCCCGCAGGTGGGTGATGCCCCGGCCGTGCAGCGGGATGGACTGGCCGGACTGGGTGCCGGGCCGGATGTCGACCTCCTCCACCCCGTCCAGCGTCTGCAGCGGCACCTGGGTGCCGAGCGCGGCCGCCGTCATCGGGATGGTGACGGTGCAGTGCAGGTCGTCGCCGCGCCGCTGGAACACCGCGTGGGTGGTCTCGGCGATCTCGACGTACAGGTCGCCGGCCGGGCCGCCGCCGGGGCCGACCTCGCCCTCGCCGGCCAGCTGGATCCGGGTGCCGTTGTCGACACCGGCGGGGATCTTGACGGTCAGGGTGCGGCGGGCGCGGACCCGGCCGTCGCCGGCGCACTCCGGGCACGGGGTCGGCACGACGGTGCCGAAGCCCTGGCACTGCGGGCAGGGCCGGGAGGTCATGACCTGGCCCAGGAAGGACCGGGTGACCTGGGAGACCTCGCCCTTGCCGCGGCACATGTCACAGGTCTGCGCGGAGGTGCCGGGGGCCGCGCCCTCGCCGCTGCAGGTGGTACAGGTGACGGCGGTGTCGACCTGGAGTTCCTTGGTGGTGCCGAAGGCGGCCTCCTCCAGGGTGATCTCCAGGCGGATCATGGCGTCCTGGCCGCGCCGGGTGCGCGAGCGCGGGCCGCGCTGGCCGGAGGCGGCGCCGAAGAAGGCGTCCATGATGTCGGAGAAGCCGAAGCCGGCCGCCCCCGCGCCGAAGCCGCCCGCCCCGCCGCCGCCGTTGGGCGAGAGCGGGTCGCCGCCGAGGTCGTAGACCTGGCGCTTCTGCGGGTCGGAGAGCACCTCGTAGGCGGCGTTGATCTCCTTGAACCGCTCCTGCGTCTTCGGGTCCGGGTTGACGTCCGGGTGCAGTTCGCGCGCCAGGCGCCGGAACGCCTTCTTGATCTCGTCCTGCCCCGCATCCCGTCGGACGCCGAGTACCGCGTAGTAGTCCGTGGCCACCAAATGCTCCGCTTGTTCCGCCTGTAAGAGTGCTTGCGACTGCGGGACGCGTCATGTGGATGACGCGCGCCCGTTCCTACGACTCGGCCAGGATCTGGCCCACGTACCGTGCCACCGCTCGCACCGCCCCCATTGTGCCCGGATAGTCCATCCGAGTCGGACCGATCACACCCAGTTTGGCCACGCTTTCGTCGCCCGAACCGTAACCGACCGAGACGACCGACGTGGAATTCAGCCCCTCGTAGGCGATCTCGCGGCCGATCCGGACCGTCATCCCGGCGTCCGCGGTCTCACCCAGGAGGCGGAGCAGGACGACCTGCTCCTCCAGCGCCTCCAGCACCGGCTGGATGGTGAGCGGGAAGTCATGGCCGAAACGGGTCAGGTTGGCCGTGCCGGCCAGCATGATCCGCTCCTCGCTCTGCTCGGCGAGCGTCTCGAAGAGCGTGGCCAGCACGGTCGTCACGGTCGGCCGGTCGGCCGCCTCGAACAGCGCCGGCAGCCCTTCCAGCAGCCCGGGGACGTCCGGGAGGCGCTGGCCGGCGGCCCCCGCGTTGACCCGGGCCCGCAGATCCGCCAGCAGCGTCTCGCCGACCGTGCCCGGGCAGTCCACCAGCCGCTGCTCGACCCGGCCGGTGTTGGTGATCAGCACCAGCATCACCTTGGCCGGGGCCAGCGCGACCAGCTCGATGTGCCGCACCGTGGAGCGGCTCAGCGAGGGGTACTGCACCACCGCGACCTGGCGGGTCAGCTGGGCCAGCAGCCGCACCGTGCGGGCGACCACGTCGTCGAGGTCCACCGCGCCGTCCAGGAAGTGCCGGATCGCCCGCCGCTCGGGCGCGCTCATCGGCTTGACCTCGGCCAGCTTGTCGACGAAAAGCCGGTAGCCCTTGTCGGTGGGGATCCGCCCGGCGCTGGTGTGCGGCTGGTGGATGTACCCCTCCTCCTCCAGCGCCGCCATGTCGTTGCGGACGGTGGCCGGGGAGACCCCGAGGTTGTGCCGGTCCACCAGGGCCTTGGAGCCGACCGGCTCCTCCGTCCCCACGTAGTCCTGGACGATCGCGCGAAGCACCGCGAGCTTGCGGTCGTCGAGCTGGCGGACCTCACCGGCCATGGGGCACGCACCTCCGTCTTCACGCGTTGTCCGTTGTGACACGCCGTTGTGGCATGTGTCCGCATTTCGAGCTGTCCGGTCCGGCCCCGCGGGGCCCCGGCCTTGGCACTCTGAACACCCGAGTGCCAGATCCGTACCTGCCAGTGTAAGGCCCGGGTCCGACGGCAGGAACGGCCCGGCCGGAGTGATCCTGCCCGCAGTCCGCGGCGCGCGGATGATGCCGCGGGCCCGCCCGGGTGGCAGCATCGAAAGCGGACGGCGAACGGAGGAACAGCGATGTCGACCTCGGGCCAGCACACCCGTTTCGCCCCCGACCGCGGCCTGACCGGCCGGATGGTGGGGACGATGTTCCTGATCGGACTGCTGTACGTCGGCTTCACCGGGCTGCTCATCGCCCTGCTGCGCGGTGCCTGGCCGATCATCGTCCTGATCTCCGGCGGCCTGTTCGTCGCCCAGTTCTGGTTCAGCGACAAGATCACCGAACGGGCCATGGGCGCCCATCCGGTCACCCCGGAGCAGTACCCGCAGCTGCACGGCGCCGTCGACCGGCTCTGCGCGCTCGCCGACATGCCCAAACCGCGGGTCGCCGTCGCCCGCAACGACATGCCGAACGCCTTCGCCACCGGCCGCAACCCGCAGAACGCGGTGGTCTGCGTCACCACCGGCCTGCTGCGCCGGCTGGAGCCGGAGGAACTGGAGGGCGTGCTCGCCCACGAGCTGTCGCACGTCGCCCACCGGGACGTCGCCGTGATGACGGTGGCCGGCTTCCTCGGCGTCCTGGCCGGCGCGATGACCAGGATCGCCATGTACGGCGGCTTCATGGGCGGCGGGCGCAACAGCAACGACCCCAACGCCGCGATCGTCGCGCTGGTCGTCCCGCTGGTGTCGATCGCCGTCTACGCGATCAGCTTCCTGCTGACCCGGATGCTCTCCCGCTACCGGGAGCTGGCCGCCGACCGGGCCGCCGCCCAGCTCACCGGGCGGCCCAGCGCGCTGGCCTCGGCGCTCACCAAGGTGACCGGCCAGATCGCCGCCATCCCGACCAAGGACCTGCGCCAGGCGCAGGCCTACAACGCCTTCTACTTCGCCCCCGCGCTGAGCGCCCGCGAGGCCGCCACCCAGCTGTTCTCCACCCACCCGACGCTGGAGCAGCGGCTGGCCCAGCTCGCGAAGATCTCCGCACAGCTCGGCCGCTGACCCGTTGACCCTCCCCCCGGAAGGACCGCCGTGGGAATCCTGGACGCGCTGTTCGGCCGCACCAAGCCCGTCAAACCCGACCTCGACCAGCTGTTCGGGGTGCCGTCCGCCGCGCTGACCCTGGAGGCCGCGGCGGGCTTCCGGCCCACCGGGCTCGGCTCGGTCTGCTTCGCCTCGGTCGAGGGCGGGGCCTTCGACGAGGTCGAACGCCAGGTCCGGGCGCTGCTGGACGCCGACACCGAGCGCGGCGGCGTCCCCGTCGAGGCGTCCAAGGACGACTACGGCTACTCCTGGCTGCTCGCCCGGCACACCGCCGAAGAGCTGCCCGACCTGGTCAACGACCTGCACGCGGTCAACAGCGAGCTGGAGGCGAACGGCTTCGGGCCGCAGCTGCTCTGCTCGCTGGTCGGCTTCCGCGACGCCGCGGGGCGCCGGCCGCTGGCCCTGGTCTACCTGTACAAGCGCGGTACCTTCTACCCCTTCGCGCCGCTGCCCGGCCGCGGGGAGAAGCGGGACAGCCCGCTGGAGCTGGAGGTCAACGCGATGCTCGGCAACGACCTGCGGCTGGAGAAGGACCTCACCCGCTGGTTCCCGGTCTGGGGCGCGCCGGGACTGTGAGCGCGGGGGCGCGGACGCCGACGCGCGGGCCCGGCGCGCGGGCCGGAAATCCGGTGGCCACCGCTCCCCCGCTCGCCTAGGGTCCGACCATGATCGACTGGAGTGCGCTCGAAACCGCCGCCCCGACCCCCGACACCCTCGCCGCCGTGAGCGCCGCCCTGCGCTCCGCCGACCCGCACGTGCGCGACACCCTCGCCTACGAGCAGCTGTGCCGCTGGGCACCCCTGCTCACCCCGGAGCAGCGCCTGGCCCTCGGCGACGAGATGGCCGAGCGGCTGTCCGACCCCGAGATCCAGGCCCGCACCTTCGCCCCGCTGGTGCTCGCCGAGCTCGCCGACCTCGGCGCCCACCGCCCGGCCTGGCAGGACGCCTTCGCCCACTGGTACGTCGCCGAGACCGATCTGCGCGGCTGGGACCCGGAGCTCGGCTGGCTGCACGCCGTCGCGCACGGCGCCGACTACCTGGCCGCCCTGGGCCGCGGCCGGCTGCTCGCCGACCCGACGCCGCTGCTGGAGCTGGCAGCCGCCCGGCTGCTCGCCCCCACCGACCACGTGCTGGACGCCATGGAGGACGACCGGCTCGGCCTCGCCCTCGCCCAGATCCTCGCCCGCCCCGACCTGACCGAGCGCCAGGCCCTCGGCTGGCTCGACCCGATCGCCGCCCAGCCGCCGCGCCGCCCCTCCGCGACCTCCGGCGGCGTGCCCGCGGTCGTCTCCAACACCCTGCGCACCCTGCGGATGCTGCACGTGCTCGCCGACCGGGGTGTGCGCATGGAGCGCGGCGCCGATCCGGTGCCGCTGCCGCACTCGGCCGCGCTGCGCGAGCGGATCGCCGGGATCCTGGTGGTGAACTCGCCGTTCACCGGCTGACGCCTCGTAGACTCCGTGGAATGCGCAGCCGCCAGTACGGACCCGACCTGACCCCGCCGTGGAAGAAGCAGGCCCCCGCGCCGGAGGTGCCCGCCGAGCGGGACCTGGTGGTGGAGGAGGCGGCGAGCGGGTTCTGCGGGGCGGTGGTGCGCTGCGAGAAGACCGCCGAGGGGTTCACCGTCACCCTGGAGGACCGGTTCGGCAAGCACCGGGTCTTCCCGATGGTCCCGCGCGGCTTCCTGCTGGAGGGCCGGACGGTCACCCTGGTCAGGCCCTCGGCCCCGGCCCCCTCCCACGCCCCCGGCCGCACCGCCTCCGGCTCCGTCGCCGTCCCCGGCGCCCGCGCCCGGGTGGCCCGCGAGTCGCGGATCTACGTCGAGGGCCGGCACGACGCCGAGCTGGTGGAGCGGGTCTGGGGCGACGACCTGCGGATCGAGGGCGTGGTCGTCGAGTACCTGGAGGGCGTCGACGACCTGCCCGCGATCGTCGCCGACTTCGCCCCCGGCCCGGGCCGGCGCCTGGGCGTCCTGGTCGACCACCTGCTCCCCGGCACCAAGGAGCACCGCATCGCCGCCCGGGTCACCGGCCCGCACGTGCTGGTCGTCGGCCACCCCTACATCGACGTCTGGCAGGCCGTGAAGCCCTCCTCCGTCGGCATCCCCGCCTGGCCCGCCGTCCCCCGCGGCGAGGACTTCAAACTCGGCACCTGCCGCCGCCTGCGCTGGCCCGAGGACACCCCCGCCGCCTGGAAGCGCATCCTCGCGAAGGTGAACTCCTACAAGGACCTGGAGCCCGAGCTACTGGGCCGCGTCGAGGAGCTGATCGACTTCGTCACCCTCCCCGAGTGACACTCGGCCGTATATCCTTTTCGGCAATCGGATATACGCCGTAGGAGGTCGCCATGTCCCGCACCGTGATCGACCTGGACGACGAGGCGCTGGCCGACGCCGCCCGCTACCTCGGCACCACCACCAAGAAGGACACCGTCAACGCCGCCCTGCGGGAGATAGCGGACCGCCGGCGCCGGGCCGCGGCACTGGCCCGGATGCGCGGGATGGTCGCCGAAGGCGAGATCGACTTCTCGGTCATCGGCTACCCCGACGGCGCCTCGGGCACGTCCGGAAGGCCGGCCGCATGACCGAGGACTTCCTGATCGACACCAGTGCGCTGGTCCGGCTGATGCGCGGCCAGACCGGCGCGGCCTGGGAGGAGGCCGTGACGGCGGGGCTGGTGCTGCTCTGCGAGCCGGTCCGCCAGGAGTTCCTGCGCGCGGTAGGCGGCCGGGCCGCCTACTTCGAGGCGACCGGCCTGCTCCGGGAACTCTTCCCGTCCCAGCACCTGCGCGACAGCGCCTGGGAGGACGCCGCCGAGTTGCAGGAGCGCCTCGCCCAGTCCGGCGCCCACCAGTGCGCGAGTCCGGTGGACCTGCTGGTCGCCGTCACCGCCGCCCAGCACAAGCTGACGGTCCTGCACCAGGACGCCGACTTCGAGACCATGGCCCGGCTGACCGGGCAGCCCGTCCGGCGGATCGACTAGTCCACCAGGTCACGCACCACCGCGTCGGCCAGCAGGCGGCCGGGGAGGGTGAGGGCGGCGCGGCCCTGCTCGTAGGGGGCGGGGGCGAGCAGGCCGTCGGCGAGGGCGCGGGCGGCGGCCGCACGGCCGGTGGCGGTGAGCAGGTCCAGGGGGATGCCCTCGGCCAGGCGCAGTTCGAGCAGGATCCGCTCGACGCGGCGGTCCTCGGCGGTGAGGCGCTCGCGGCCCTGGGCGGGGGTGCGCTGCTCGGCGAGGGCCCGGGCGTAGGCGGCCGGGTGCTTGGCGTTCCACCAGCGGACGCCGCCGACGTGGCTGTGCGCGCCGGGGCCGGCGCCCCACCAGTCGCCGCCGGTCCAGTACAGCTCGTTGTGGCGGCAGCGGCCCTCGGGGGTGGTGGACCAGTTGGAGACCTCGTACCAGGAGTAGCCGGCGGCGCTCAGCGCCTCCTCGGCGATCAGGTAGCGGTCGGCGTGCACGTCGTCGTCGATCATCGGCAGTTCGCCGCGGCCGACCCGGGCGGCCAGTCGGGTGCCCTCCTCGACGATCAGCGAGTAGGCGGAGACGTGGTCGGGCCCGGCGCCGATCGCGGCGTCCAGGGAGGCCCGCCAGTCGTCGTCGGACTCGCCGGGGGTGCCGTAGATGAGGTCGAGGTTGACGTGCTCGAAGCCGGCCGCGCGGGCCTCGGCGACGCAGGCCTCGGGACGGCCGGGGGTGTGGTGGCGGTCGAGCAGCCTGAGCACGTGCGGGCGCGCGGACTGCATGCCGAAGGAGATCCGGTTGTAGCCGCCTTCGCGCAGTTCCGCCAGGTACGCCGGGTCCACCGACTCCGGGTTGGCCTCGGTGGTGACCTCGGCGCCCTCGGCGAGCCCGAACTCGTCGCGGATCGCGGCGAGCATCCGCACCAGGTCGCGGGCCGGCAGCAGGGTCGGGGTGCCGCCGCCCAGGAAGACGGTGCGCACCGGCGGGGCGTCCGCGCCGAGGACCCGCCGGGCGAGCCGGACCTCGGCGACCACGTTGTCCGCGTACGTCTCCTGGGAGGCGACGGTGCCCGAGGAGCGCAGCTCGGTGGCGGTGTAGGTGTTGAAGTCGCAGTAGCCGCAGCGGCTCGCGCAGTAGGGCACGTGCAGGTAGAAGCCGAACGGCCGCGAGCCCAGCCCGTCGAGGGCGTGCGCGGGCAGGGAACCGTCGGACGGCACCGGTTCGCCGTCGGGGAGTGCGGAGGGCATGACCCCATTGTCCCGTACGGCCGGGGTGATCCCCACGGGCCGTACGGGACGGGCGGGACGGACGGGAGCGAGGGCGGGCCCGGCGGGCGGCTCAGGCCTCGTTGGCGCCCGTGTACATCGCGGTGACCGCCTCGGCGTAGGTCCGCTCCACCACCGGGCGCTTGATCTTCAGGCTCGGGGTGAGCTCGCCGTGCTCGACGTCCAGGTCGCGCGGCAGCAGGTGGAACCTCTTGATCGTCTGCCAGCGCTGGAGCTGCCCGTTGAGCCGCCGCACGAAGCCCTCGATCAGCTCGTGGGTCCGCGGGTCGGCGACCACCTCGGCGTAGGACGCGCCCGCCAGGCCGTGCTCGGCGGCCCACGGCATGATCACCGCCTCGTCCAGGCCGATCAGCGCGGTGCAGAAGTTGCGGCCGTTGCCGATCACCAGGACGTTGCTGACGAACGGGCAGACCGCCTTGAACTTGCCCTCCACCTCGCTCGGCGCCACGTACTTGCCGCCGGAGGTCTTGAACAGGTCCTTCTTGCGGTCGGTGATCCGCAGGAAGCCGTCCGGGGACAGCTCGCCGATGTCCTCGGTGTGGAACCAGCCGTCCGCCTCCAGCACCTCGGCGGTCTTCTCCGGCAGGTTGTGGTAGCCGCGCATGACACCGGGGCCGCGCAGCAGGATCTCGCCGTCCTCGGCGATCCGCACCTCGGTGCCCGGCAGCGGACGGCCCACCGTGCCCACCCGGATGTCCTCGGCCCGGTTGACGCTGGAGCCGGCGCTGGTCTCGGACAGGCCGTAGCCCTCCAGGATCGGCACTCCGGCGCCGACGAAGAAGTAGCCGATCTCCGGGGCCAGCGCGGCGCTGCCGGACACCGCCCCACGCAGCCGCCCGCCGAACGCGGCCCGGATCTTGGCGTACACCAGCCTGTCGGCGAGGGCGTGCTTCATCCGCAGCGCCGCCGGGGCGGTGCCCACGCCGGTCGCCACCCGGCTGTCCTGGACCGCGCGGGCGTACTCGCGGGCGGTGCGCGCCGCCCACAGGAAGATCTTGTACTTGGCGCCGCCCTGCGCCCGGGCCTTGCCCGCGATGCCGTTGTAGACCTTCTCGAAGATCCGCGGCGCCGAGGCCATGATGGTCGGCCGGATCACCGGCAGGTTGTGGATGATCCGGTCCACCCGGCCGTCCACCGCCATCACGTGCCCGGTCGCGATCTGCCCCGAGATCAGCGTCTTGCCGAACACGTGCGACAGCGGCAGCCACATGAACTGCACGTCGTCGGCGGCCAGCAGTCCGCTCGCCTCCTGCGCCCGGCCCTCGTAGGCCCAGCAGTCGTGCACCAGGCGCACGCCCTTGGGGCGGCCGGTGGTGCCGGAGGTGTAGATGAGGGTGGCCAGCTGCTCCTTGTCGAGGGCGGTGACCGCCTTCTCGACGGCGTCCGGGTGCCCGGCCAGGTGCTCGGCGCCGAGCCGCTCCAGCTCGGCGAGGGTGATCACGCGCAGCCGGCCGGCCGGCGGGGGCCCGTCCGGCGCGTCGAACAGGATCACCGTCTCCAGCCCGGGCAGCCGGTCCAGTTCGGCGACCACCTTGTCCAGCTGCGCGGTGTTCTCGGCGAACAGGGCCCGGGAGCCGGAGTCGGAGAGGATGAACGCGGTCTCGTCGGCGTTGGTGCTCGGGTAGACGGCCGTGGTGGCCGCGCCCGCGCACATGTTGCCGAGGTCGGCGAGGATCCACTCCAGGCGGGTGGAGGAGGCCAGCGCCACCCGGTCCTCGGCCTCGATGCCCAGCGACAGCAGCCCGGCCGCCACCGCGTGCACCCGGGCCGCGGTCTGCGCCCAGGTCAGCGACCGCCACTGCTCGGCGCCGGGGGTGCTGTCCGCCGCGTGCTCGTCCACCGGGACGGGGTAGCGGTAGGCCTCACCGCCGGGGGTCAGCGCGACCCGTTCCCGGAACAGGTGGGCGACGGAGGCGGGACGCCCGGCGACGATGTCGGGACGGCCGGAGTCGATCAGGGACTGCGCGGAACTCAACGAGGACCTCCGGGGGAGGGTGGCCGTCTGGAAGAGGTGGCGTCCGTAGGGGCGGCCGCCGGCCCCCTGGCAACCGGGACTGGTACCGATGAGTAACAAGAGGGCTGCCAGCAGCCTAGGGGGAAACCGGTCATTCCGTAAGGGGGCGGACCGACCTGGCACCCTGTCGGACCGCCGGTGCCCGGCACAACCGCGCTCCGCGGAACGTTCGGCAAAGGGCTGGACAAAGATCCGGCTCGCTTGCCCGGAATCTCATGTACCGGCCTCCCGAGCAACGAGAATTGGGATGCCAAAGCCGCCGCCGACGACAAGAGTGAGCCAGTGCTGATCAGACTGCTCAGGGCGTACCTGCGCCCCTACACCCGACCGATCATCCTGCTGGTGCTCCTCCAGCTGGTCTCCACCCTCGGGCTGCTCTACCTGCCCACACTCAACGCCGACATCATCGACAGCGGAGTGATCAAGGGGGACACCGGCTACATCCTGCGCGTGGGCGCCGTGATGATCGGCGTCACCCTCCTCCAGACCCTCTGCTCGATCAGCGCCGTCTACTACGGCGCGCGCACCGCCATGGCGGTGGGCCGCGACATCCGGGCCGCCGTCTTCGACCGCGTCCAGAGCTTCTCCGCCCGCGAGATCGGCCAGTTCGGCGCCCCCTCCCTCATCACCCGCACCACCAACGACGTCCAGCAGGTCCAGATGCTGGTCCTGATGTCGTTCACCCTGATGGTCGCCGCACCGATCATGTGCGTCGGCGGCATCATCATGGCCCTCAACCAGGACGTGCCGCTCTCCGGACTGCTGCTGGCCGTCGTCCCCGCCCTCGGGGCCGTCGTCGCCCTCCTCGTCCGCCAGCTGCGCCCGCGCTTCCGCAGCATGCAGGAGCGGATCGACACCGTGAACCGGGTGCTGCGCGAGCAGATCACCGGCATCCGGGTCATCCGCGCCTTCGTCAAGGACGACCACGAGCAGAACCGGTTCGCCGGCGCCAACGAGAGCCTCACCGGCGTCTCGCTGCAGGTCGGCAAACTGATGGCCTACCTGTTCCCGAGCGTCATGCTCGTCGTCAACGTCTCCAGCGTCGCCGTGCTGTGGTTCGGCGCCCACCGGATCAACAGCGGCGACATGGAGATCGGCGCCCTGACCGCCTTCCTCTCCTACCTGCTGCAGATCCTCATGAGCGTCATGATGGCCACCTTCATGTTCATGATGGTGCCGCGCGCCGAGGTCTGCGCCGAACGCATCCAGGAGGTGTTCGACACCTCCTCCAGCGTGGTGCCGCCCGCGGCCGGCGTCACCGAGGTGCTGCGCCGCGGCCACCTCGAAATGCGCGACGTCGACTTCCGCTACCCCGGCGCCGAGGCGTCCGTGCTGCGCGGCATCGGCATCACCGCCCGCCCCGGCGAGACCACCGCCGTCATCGGCTCCACCGGCAGCGGCAAGTCCACCCTGCTCGGACTCGTCCCCCGGCTGTTCGACGCCACCTCCGGCCAGGTCCTGCTCGGCGGCGTCGACGTCCGCGAACTCGAACCCGGGACGCTGTCCGACAGCGTCGGCCTCGTCCCGCAGAAGCCCTACCTGTTCACCGGCACCGTCGCCAGCAACCTGCGCTACGGCCGGCCCGACGCCACCGACGAGGAACTCTGGCACGCCCTGGAGATCGCCCAGGCCAAGGAGTTCGTCGAACGGCTCCCCGAAGGCCTGGACGCGCCCATCTCCCAGGGCGGCGGCAACGTCTCCGGCGGCCAGCGCCAGCGCCTGGCCATCGCCCGCACCCTGGTGCGCCGGCCCGACGTCTACCTCTTCGACGACTCCTTCTCCGCGCTCGACTACGCCACCGACGCCAAGCTGCGCAAGGCGCTCGCCCGCGAGACCTCCGACGCCACCGTGGTGATCGTCGCCCAGCGCGTCTCCACCATCCGCGACGCCGACCGGATCATCGTCCTGGACGAGGGCGCCGTCGTCGGCAGCGGCACCCACGGCGAGCTCATGGCCGGCAATCCGACGTACCGGGAGATCGTGCTCTCCCAGCTCACCGAGCAGGAGGCGGCGTGACCAGCCCCGACAAGTCCGCGCCCGGCTTCGACAAGGCGCCGCCCGGCGGACGTCCCGGCGGGCCGGGCGGGCCGGGAGGTCCCGGTGGACCCGGTGGACCCGGTGGTCCGGGCGGCCCCGGTGCGGGCGGCCGGCCGGCCCAGGCCGGCGACTCCCAGGCCGCCGCCGCCCGCCGCGGCCCGGCCGGCCCCGGCCGCTTCATGGGCGGCCAGGGCGCCGAGAAGTCCATGGACTTCAAGGGCTCCGGCAAGCGGCTGCTCAAACTCCTCCGCCCCGAACGCGCCCTCATCGCCGGCGTGCTCGGCCTCGGCGTCCTCAGCATCGGCGCCGCCATCGTCGGCCCCAAGATCCTCGGCAACGCCACCGACCTGATCTTCGCCGGAGTCATCAGCGGCCGCTTCCCCGCCGACGCCTCCAAGCAGCAGATCATCGACGGCCTGCGCGCCCGCGGCGACGGCGACCTCGCCAACCTGCTCTCCTCCGTCGACTTCACCCCCGGCCAGGGCATGGACTTCGGCGCCATCGGCACCGTCCTGCTCTGGGTCCTCGCCATCTACGTCGCCTCCGCCGTCTTCGGCGTCGTCCAGGGCCGCCTCGCCGCCCGCGCCATCCAGCGCACCGGCTACCGGCTGCGCCAGGACACCGAGGCCAAGCTCGCCCGGCTGCCGCTCAGCTACTTCGACAAGCAGCCCCGCGGCGAGGTCCTCAGCCGGGTCACCAACGACATCGACAACATCAGCCAGACCATGCAGCAGACCATGGGCCAGGTGGTCAACTCGCTGCTCACCGTGGTCGGCGTGCTCGCCATGATGTTCTGGATCTCCTGGCTGCTCGCCCTCATCGCGCTGATCGCCGTCCCGCTGTCCGTCGTCGTCGCCACCCGCGTCGGCAAGCGCGCCCAGCCCCAGTTCGTCCAGCAGTGGAAGTCCACCGGGCAGCTCAACGCGCACATCGAGGAGATGTACACCGGCCACACCCTGGTCAAGGTCTTCGGCCGGCAGAAGGAGTCCGCCGAAACCTTCCGCGAGCACAACGAGGCCCTCTACGCCTCCAGCTTCAAGGCCCAGTTCATCTCCGGCGTCATCCAGCCCGCGATGATGCTCATCGGCAACCTCCAGTACGTGCTGATCGCCGTCGTCGGCGGCCTGCGGGTGGCCAGCGGCGCGCTGTCCATCGGCGACGTCCAGGCGTTCATCCAGTACTCCCGCCAGTTCAGCCAGCCGCTCACCCAGGTCGCCAGCATGGCCAACCTGGTGCAGTCCGGCGTCGCCTCCGCCGAACGCGTCTTCGAACTCCTCGACGCCCCCGAGCAGACCCCCGAACCGGCCATGCCCGAACGCCCCGACGCCCTGCGCGGCCGGGTCGTCTTCCAGGACGTCGCCTTCCGCTACGACCCCGACAAGCCGCTCATCGACGACCTCTCGCTCAAGGTCGAACCCGGCCAGACCGTCGCCATCGTCGGCCCCACCGGCGCCGGCAAGACCACCATGGTCAACCTGCTGATGCGCTTCTACGAGGTCAGCGGCGGCCGGATCACCCTCGACGGCGTCGACATCGCCGCCATGTCCCGCGAGGAACTGCGCTCCGGCATCGGCATGGTCCTCCAGGACACCTGGCTGTTCGGCGGCACCATCGCCGACAACATCGCCTACGGCGCCGACGGGGCCACCCGCGAGCAGGTCGTCGAAGCCGCCAGGGCCGCCCACGTCGACCGCTTCGTGCGCACCCTGCCCGACGGCTACGACACCGTCATCGACGACGAGGGCACCGGCGTCAGCACCGGCGAGAAGCAGCTCATCACCATCGCCCGGGCCTTCCTCGCCCAGCCCTCGATCCTGGTCCTCGACGAGGCCACCAGCTCCGTCGACACCCGCACCGAGGTGCTCATCCAGCGGGCCATGGCCCGGCTGCGCACCGGGCGCACCAGCTTCGTCATCGCCCACCGGCTCTCCACCATCCGGGACGCCGACGTGATCCTGGTGATGGAGAACGGCTCCATCGTCGAACAGGGCGGCCACGACGAGCTGATCGCCACCGACGGGGCCTACGCCCGGCTCTACAAGGCGCAGTTCGCCGAGGCGGTCGCCGAGGTCGAGTAGCGCCGCGGCCACCGGGGAGCCCGGGGCGGACGGTCCCACCGCCGCCCCGGGCTCCCGCGCGTCCGGGCCCGCCGCCCTCGGCCGCCACGGCGGCGGGCGCTACGGTGGGGCCGTGAGTGACGAACCGTCGACAACCGCCGCCGCCCGGCCGGGGGCCACCGGCACACCCGCCGCCGCCACCGGCCCGGACGTCTTCGAGGCCCACCGGCGCTACCTCGGCTCCGTCGCCTACCGGATGCTCGGCTCCTTCACCGACGCCGAGGACGTCCTCCAGGAGGCCTGGCTGCGCTGGCGCGCCGCCGACCGCACCGCCGTCGCCGACCCCCGTGCCTACCTCACCACCGTCGTCACCCGCCTCTGCTACGACCAGCTCGGCTCCGCCCGGGCCCGCCGCGAGTCCTACTTCGGCGAATGGCTGCCCGAACCGTCCCTCTCCTACCAGGACACCCCGGCCTCCCCCGCCGACCTCGCCGAACGCGGCGAGTCCGTCTCGCTCGCGCTGCTCGCCGTCCTCGAACAGCTCACCCCCGCCGAACGCGCCGCCTTCGTCCTGCACGACGTCTTCGCGGTCGGCTTCGACGAGATCGCCGCCTCCCTCGACCGCAGCCCCGACGCCACCCGCCAGCTCGCCTCCCGCGCCCGCCGCCGGATCAAGGCCGGCGGACGCCGGGCCGACGCCGACCCCGCCGAGCACCGGCAGGCCGTCGAGGCGTTCGCCGCCGCCAGCGCCCGCGGCGACATCGCGGGCCTGCTCGCCGTCCTCGACCCCGACATCGTCTGGCACTCCGACGGCGGCGGCGTCGTCACCGCCGGCGCCCGCCCGGTGCTCGGCTCCGCCAAGGTCTCCCGGCTGGTCCTCGGCCTCGTCAACAAGTGGGTCACGGCCGAGGCCGTGGTGGAGTTCGCGCTGGTCAACGGCGAGCCCGGCCTGGTCTGGTACGCGCGGCCGGGCGTCATCGGCGGCGTGCTGGCCTTCGCCGTCGCCGACGGCCGGATCACCGAGGCCTACGCCGTCGTCAACCCCGAGAAGCTCGCCCACCTCAACGCCCCCGCCACCCCTCCGGGAGTGTGACGCGGGTCACCGTCACAGTCCCGCGGGCGCCGTCGTCCCCCTTCCGAACACGCGGAGAAGCGTTCCCCGGCCACCCCGGGGACGCCGCGACAGGACGCCGACGACGGCGCCACGAAGGAGCGGGACGACATGAACGAGAAGCAGATCGTCATACTGGGGGCCGGCTACGCGGGCCTCGCCGCCGCGGCCCGGGCCGGAAAGCGCGGCCGGGTGACCCTGATCGCCCCCGAGAGCCGCATCCTGCACCGCATCCGCCAGCACGAGACCACCGCCGGCCTCCCCGTGACCCGGCCCGCCGTCGCCGAGGTGCTGCGCGGGCGGGGCGTGCGGCACGTCCGGGCCCGCGCCACCGAACTCGACCTCGGCGGGCGCAAGGTGCTCCTGGACAACGGCGACACCGTCGCCTACGACACCCTGGTCTACGCCCTCGGCAGCCGCACCTCCTGGCACGGCGTGCCCGGCGCCGAGGAGCACGCCTACCCCGTCGAACGGGCCGCCGAGGTCGCCGAGCGGCTGCGCGCCGCCGAGCGCGCCGGCAGTGCCGAGCGCCCGGGCACCGTCGAGCGTCCGGGCACGGCCGAGCGCGCCGGCAGCACCGAGCGCCCGGGCACCGTCGCGGTCGTCGGCGGCGGCGCCACCGGCATCGAGCTGGCCGCCGAACTCGCCGAGGCCCACCCCCGCTGGACCGTGCGGATCGTCACCGGCGACCGGGTCGGCGGCTGGTTCTCGACCAAGGGCCACGACCACGTCCACCGGGTGCTGCGCGGGCTCGGCGTCGGGATCCACGAGCAGAGCGCCGTCACCGCCGTCGACGCCGAGGGCCTCACCACCACCGCCGGCCGGATCCCCGCCGACCTGGTCGTCTGGGCCGCCTCGATGGAACCGCACCCGCTCGCCGCCCGGGCCGGCCTCGCCGTCACCCCCGCCGGACAGGCCGTCGTCGACGACCACCTGCGGTCGGTCTCGCACCCCGAGGTGTACGTGATCGGCGACGCCGCCGAGGTCACCGTCCCCGGCACCGGGACCCTGCGGATGGGCTGCGCCACCGCCCTGCCGCAGGGCCAGTACCTCGGCAAGGTGCTCACCGGGCGCACCGACAAGCCGTTCGCCTTCCGGTACACGGCGCAGTGCCTGAGCCTGGGGCGGCGCGAGGGGCTGTTCCAGTTCATCCACGGCGACGACTCGATGCGGCCCACCGTGCTCACCGGGCTCGCCGGGCGGCTGGCCAAGGCGGCGATCCTCAAGAGCGTGGTGCTGTCGCTGCGCTGAGCGGCCCGTCGCCGGGGAGGAACGCACGAGGGGCCCGGGACGCGGTGTGCGTCCCGGGCCCCTCGCGGTGGCGCCGTGGTTACTTCTTCTCGCCCTTGGGGGCTTCGGCGTCGGTGGAGAGCGCGGCGATGAAGGCCTCCTGCGGGACCTCCACGCGGCCGACCATCTTCATCCGCTTCTTGCCTTCCTTCTGCTTCTCCAGCAGCTTCCGCTTGCGGGAGATGTCGCCGCCGTAGCACTTGGCGAGCACGTCCTTGCGGATCGCGCGGACCGTCTCGCGGGCGATCACGCGCGAGCCGATCGCGGCCTGGATCGGCACCTCGAACTGCTGGCGGGGGATCAGCTTCTGCAGCTTGCCGGCCATCATCACGCCGTAGCTGTAGGCCTTGTCCTTGTGCACGATCGCGGAGAACGCGTCCACCGCGTCGCCGTGCAGCAGGATGTCGACCTTCACCAGGCTCGCGGTCTGCTCGCCGATGGGCTCGTAGTCGAGCGAGGCGTAGCCGCGGGTCTTGGACTTCAGCTGGTCGAAGAAGTCGAAGACGATCTCGGCGAGCGGCAGGGTGTAGCGCAGTTCCACCCGGTCCTCGGACAGGTAGTCCATGCCCTGGAGGTTGCCGCGGCGGGACTGGCAGAGCTCCATGATCGCGCCGACGAACTCGTTCGGCGCCAGGATGGTGCCGCGCACGACCGGCTCGTAGACCTCGGCGATCTTGCCGGTCGGGAACTCGCTCGGGTTGGTGACGGTGTGCTCGGTGCCGTCCTCCATGATCACCCGGTAGACCACGTTCGGGGCGGTGGAGATGAGGTCGAGGTTGAACTCGCGCTCCAGGCGCTCCCGGATGATCTCCAGGTGCAGCAGGCCGAGGAAGCCGCAGCGGTAGCCGAAGCCGAGCGCCACCGACGTCTCCGGCTCGTACACCAGGGCCGCGTCGTTCAGCCGCAGCTTGTCCAGCGCGTCGCGCAGCAGCGGGTAGTCCGAGCCGTCCAGCGGGTAGAGGCCGGAGAACACCATCGGGCGCGGGTCCTTGTAGCCGCCCAGGGCCTCGGTGGCACCCTTGTGCTGCGAGGTGATGGTGTCACCGACCTTGGACTGCCGGACGTCCTTCACACCGGTGATGATGTAGCCCACCTCGCCGACGCCCAGGCCGTCGGCGACCTTCGGCTCCGGCGAGATGACGCCGATCTCCAGCAGCTCGTGGGTCGCGCCGGTGGACATCATGGCGATGCGCTCGCGCTTGGTCAGCTGACCGTCGACGACCCTGACGTAGGTGACCACGCCGCGGTAGGCGTCGTACACCGAGTCGAAGATCATCGCGCGGGCCGGGGCGTCCGCGACGCCGACCGGGGCCGGGACGGTGTTGACGATGTGGTCCAGCAGGTCCTCGACGCCCAGACCGGTCTTGGCGCTGACCTTCAGGACGTCGCCCGGGTCGCAGCCGATGATGTGCGCGATCTCCTCGGCGTACTTCTCCGGCTGGGCGGCCGGCAGGTCGATCTTGTTCAGCACCGGGACGATCGTGAGGTCGTTCTCCAGCGCCAGGTACAGGTTGGCGAGGGTCTGCGCCTCGATGCCCTGGGCCGCGTCGACCACCAGGATGGTGCCCTCGCAGGCCGCGAGGGAGCGGGACACCTCGTACGTGAAGTCCACGTGGCCCGGGGTGTCGATCATGTTGAGGATGTGCGTGGAACCGGCGGCGGGGCCGGTCTTCGGCGCCCAGGGGAGTCGGACGGCCTGCGACTTGATGGTGATGCCGCGCTCGCGCTCGATGTCCATGCGGTCGAGGTACTGGGCGCGCATCTGCCGCGGGTCGACCACACCGGTGATCTGCAGCATCCGGTCGGCGAGCGTCGACTTGCCGTGGTCGATGTGGGCGATGATGCAGAAGTTGCGGATCAGCGCCGGGTCGGTACGGCTGGGCTCTGGCACATTGCTGGGGGTCGCGGGCACCTTGGTCCGATTCTCCGTTGGTCCGGGGGCCGGGGGTGTCCGGATCATCGCTGACCGGCTTCCCGGGCGACCGGACGGTCGTCCGATCGAGATAGTTCCTCCCATCTTCCCACTTCCCCCGCGCGGGTCGCGCGCCGCCGTCCGGTTCGGGCCTCCCGGCACCCGTCGGAAGGGCCCGCGGGTGCCTTGCGCCCGGGCGGCGGCACAGCGGGGCGGGACGGGGCAGGATGGCCGACCATGATCCTGGAAAGCGCCCTGCTCGACGTCCTGCCCGGCCGGGAGGAGGAGTTCCTCGCCGCCTTCGCCGAGGCCCGCCCGCTGATCGCCGGCCGGCCCGGCTTCCGCTCCCTGGAGCTGCGCCGCTGCCTGGACGAGGGACGCGGCTCCCGGTTCCTGCTCCACGTCGAGTGGGAGACGCTCGCCGACCACACCGAGGGCTTCCGCCGCTCCCCCGAGTACCGGCGGTGGCGCGAACTGCTGCACCACTTCTACCGGCCGTTCCCCGAGGTCGAGCACTACGGCGAGCCGGTCCTGCGGGCCTGAGCCGGGTCCGCCCGGTTTTGGCCGGGCCCGGCGCCCCTGGTAGCGTGGGGCGCTGCACCTGGCCTCGGCATGCCCTCTCAGCAGGTCCGACGGCCGCGCGGTGCAGCCCTCCCCCAGCCTCCGGCCGGGAGGGACATCCAGAACCGATGACACAGACTGAGGCTCCTTCGTGGCGAACATCAAGTCCCAGATCAAGCGCAACAAGACCAACGAGAAGGCGCGCCTGCGCAACAAGGCCGTCAAGTCCTCGCTGAAGACCGCGCTGCGCAAGGCCCGTGAGGCCGCTGCCGCCGGCGAGACCGAGAAGGCCACCGAGCTGGCCCGCGCCGCCTCCAAGGCGCTGGACAAGGCCGTGAGCAAGGGCGTCATCCACGCCAACCAGGCCGCCAACAAGAAGTCGGCCATCACCAAGCGCGTCAACGCGGCCGCCCAGGCCTGACGCCCCCGGGGCCGCCTCGACGGTCCCACCCTCCTCGGGACGGCCCGGCCCTCTACCCGGACACCCGAGGTGCGCAGCACACTTCGCACCGCACGCGGCCTGCGTTCGCCACGCGGGTGCGGTGCACAGAGATCAACCGGAAGCGTCGGCCCCGCCGCCCCTTCCCCGTACTGCCCGGCCGGTTCCCCACCGGCCGGGCAGTTCGCGTTCGCGGGCGCGCTCGCCGGCGGGCGTGCCCGCTGGTGGGCGTGCTCAGCCGATCTTCGTCCAGCTCTGGCAGCCCTGCGTCTTGAAGACGACGTCGGACTTCTTGATCGTGACGACGCCCTGGCCGGTCAGGTTCTCGTTGGCGATGATCGAGTCGAGGTCGCCGTCGGCGGAACGGGCCCGATCCCAGTAGCACATGCGGGCCGCGCCGCCGGCCGGGCCGGCCGTGCGGTAGGTGCCGGGCCGGATGCCGGGACCGACCAGGAAGGTGCCGCTGGCCGATGAGGGCCCCGACCCTACCGGCCGGGAGGAGCGCCACGATGGCTGTCCCGCCCTCCGGGACGAGCGGTAGGGTCCCGGGTGTCCGGCACCCACGCCGAGGGCCCGAGGGGGGCACACATTGGGGACACCTCCGCCACCACCGCCACCGCCGCCGTCACCGCGGAGCGGCCCCGGCTTCGTCGGCTACCCGCAGCAGCCGCAGCCGTCGGTGCCCGCGCCGACCGGCCAGCCCGGCTTCGGGCCGCCGCCCGGTCTGCCCAGCGCGCCGGGTGTGCCGGGTGTGCCTGCCGCCCCGGGCGGCAGGCGGAGCGGGGGCCTGCGGCGCAACGCGGTGTGGGCGTTCGTCGGCGCGATCCTCGCCTCCGCGGTCTGGACCGGCACGGTCGTCGCGGTACCCGGCATCGTCCACGGCGAGTCCGGTGCGAAGAGCGCCCGCGGCTACCACGCCGTCGACAAGATCTGCGAGGCGGGCAAGCTCACAGCGTTCCGCGGCAAGTACAAGATGGTGGACAACTACCCGCTGGAGCACGCCGGCCGCAGCGGGTCCATGGACGTCATGCGCTGCTACGCGCTGATGAAGCGCACGCCCGGCGACAGCGAGACCACCGACTACGCCACCCTCGACATCCGTGCCGAGTTGCACAAGGCGGTCGACTCCGTGCCCGAGTTCGCCGCCCTGCGGCACTACTTCGAGCAGCAGAAGTACGAGATCACCGACGTGCCCGGCCTCGGCGAGGAGGCCTACCTCGCGTACGGCGACGAGCCGACCAGCTCGGACAAGACCTTCCACGACATCAACTACTACCTGCAGGTCCGCGACGGCGCGATGACGTACTCGCTGTACTGGACGGACAACTACCAGGTCGGCAAGAACCACACGCTGGACCGCGAGATCGTGCGCAAGGCCATGACCGACGACACCCGGGACATGCTCAAGGCGATCGGCGGGCCGTAGCGGCGGGCCCGCTCCGTCCGCGGGTCTGGCCACGGGCCGCCCACGGGCTCAGTACGACGGCGGCCGGGAACCGGCTCGGGAGGCCCTGGCCACGGCGACCACGGCCCGCTCCAGCGCGAAGGCCGGGTCGTCGGAACCGCCCTTGACGGCGGCGTCCGCCTGCGCGATCGCGGTCAGCGCCGTGGCCACGCCGTCGCCCGTCCAGCCGCGCATCTGCTGACGGACCCGCTCGACCTTCCACGGCGGCATGCCCAGCTCGCGCGCCAGGTCCGCCGGGCGCATGTTGCGCCCGGTGCTCGCCAGCCGGCCGATGCTGCGCACGCCGGAGGCCAGCGCGTAGGTGATGCCGGTCGGCGGCTGGCCGACGGCGAGCGCCCAGCGCAGCCGCTCCAGCGCCTCGGCGGCCCGGCCGGTGACCGCCAGGTCCGCCACCTCGAAGCCGGTGGCCTCGGCCCGGCCGCTGTAGTAGCGGGCCACCACGGTCTCGTCGATGGCGCCCTCGACGTCGGAGGTCAGCTGGCTGGCGGCGGCCGCCAGCTCGCGCAGGTCGCTGCCGAGCGCGTCCAGCAGGGCCTGGCAGGCCTCCGGGGTCGCCGAGCGGCCGAGGGTGCGGAACTCGCCGCGGACGAAGGCCAGCCGCTCGCCCGCCTTGGCGAGCTTGGCGCAGGCCACCTCGCGCCCGCCGGCCTTCCGGGCCGCGTCCAGCAGGCCCTTGCCCTTGGCGCCGCCCGCGTGCACCAGGACCATGATCACTTCGTCGGCGGGGGCCTCGATGTACGCCTTGACCTCCTTGACGGAGTCGGCGGAGAGGTCCTGGGCGGCCCTGACCACGATGACCTTGCGCTCGGCGAAGAGCGACGGGGTGGTCAGCTCGGCCAGGCTGCCCGGCTGCAGGCCGCCCGGGGGGAGGTCCCGCACATCGGTGTCCGGGTCGGCCGCCTTCGCCGCGGCCACCACCTGGGCGACCGCGCGGTCCAGCAGCAGCTCCTCCTGGCCGACCGCGAGGGTCAGCGGGGCGAGCAGGTCGTCGGGTGCACTCTTCCTGGCCATCGTCTACCAGCATCCCACGGGGGACGGACAGCTCCGGCCCTGGAGAATGGGCGGGTGACCGAAGACCCCACCGCCGACCCCACCTCCGACGCCGCGACCGATCTGCCGGACGGCTTCGACCCGCACGCCCGGCAGCTGCTCGTCCTGCCCGACCGCGACGCCGCCGAGGAGGCCGCCGAGGCGCTCGGCACGGACCACCCCGACCTCGGCGAGCTCGAAATCGTCCGCGACGCCCTCGCGGGGGAGGACGACGCCGAGGACGCCCAGTGGCTGGTGGTCGTGGAACCTCCGGAGGACGGCTGGAACCCCGACCGCCTCCGCGCCCTCGACGCCGTCGCCGCCTCCTACGAAGGCTGGCGCGAGGAGGGCTGACCCGGTGTGGCCTTTCCTGGAGCAGGAAGTCGGCTCGGCCGACTTCCTGCTCCAGGGGGTGGGAGCCCGTGCGGCCTGCTTCCACTCGGCGCTGCGGTCGCCTCGTTGCCGGGTTGGTCCGCGGCGTGGGGGGGGGGGGCGGGCCCCGTCCCCCCCCCCGCGGGGGGGGGGGCCCGGCCCCCCCCGCGGGCCAACAGCGGGACGACAACGGGGCGCG
>NZ_JBHVPZ010000026.1:118872-119906 GCF_042887135.1 Kitasatospora sp. NPDC057965 | reverse complement strand
GGCCCTGACGGGGCGGCCGGGGGCGCGGACGCCCCGGCGCCGGCCCCCTGGTCGGCGGGTGCGGGCGGCGTGCCGGCGCCGGGGTCGGCACCGGACGGCGCGCCGGGTGCGGGTGCGGGGGCCGCCGGCCCCGGCAACAGGTCGACCAGTCCCCGGTCCGGGGCGGCCGGCAGGGCCACCGACGGCCCGCCGAGCTCCTCGGGAGCGGGCAGCAACTGGGACAGCAGGGCGCCGGTCGTCACCCCGACCAGCAATGCCAGGGGGAAGGCCCCCGTCCTCGGTCCGCGCACGATACCGGCCCCCTCCCCTCGCCCCCTGGAAAGACACCTTAAGCGTGACTCTCGGGAAGGTTAAGAGGGAACCGGCACCGTCCTCGGCGCCGTCCCGGCTCAGCCGGCCGGGCGCAGCTCCACCAGCGGCACCACACGGGTGGTTCGGGCGCGGAATTCCGCGAACAGCGGCTCCACCGCGATCTGCCGGGCCCAGACGGCCTCGTGCTCGCCCGCGTCGAGCGGAACGGCCCGCGCGGCGAAGGTGTCGGGGCCGAGTTCGACGGTCACCTCGGGGATGTCGGCGAGGTTGCGGTACCAGGCCGGGTCGGCCGGCGCGCCGCCGTTCAGGGCGAAGACGATCACCCGCCCGTCGTCCTTCAGGTACACCAGCGGGGTGGTGCGGGACTCGCCGCTGCGCCGGCCGCGGGTGGTGAGCAGCAGCAGGGTCTTGCCGGCGAAGTCACCGCCGACCACGCCCTCGGCCGCCCGGAACTCGGCGATCACCTGGCGGTTGTAGTCGTTGCCGCCGGCGGCGGGCTGGGGGTGGGCGGCGTTCATGTCGGTGGCCCTCTCGGCTGGTCCGGTTCGTCGGGACGAGCCTAGGAGCTGACACCGGTGTGAGATTCAAGTCGGTGTGACCGGAGTCACACCGGAAGGCCGCGGTCGCGCCGGGAATGGCCGAGGGGCCGGGGGCACCCCCCCCCCCCGGGGGGCCCCCCCCCCCCGGGGTAGAACCCGTGACCCCAAACCAAAAAGCGGAGC
>NZ_JBHVPZ010000026.1:0-118862 GCF_042887135.1 Kitasatospora sp. NPDC057965 | reverse complement strand
CCACCGGGTGGTCCTCCCCGTGGGGGTGCCCGTCACCCCCCCCCGCGCGCCCGGGCGCGCCGGGGTCGGGGCGGGGGCCCCGCCCCCCCCCCCCGGGGGGGGCCCCCCCGCCCCTCGGTGGTACGACCGGTTCCGGCTACCGGATCAGGCGTCGCCGCCCGCGGCGCCCGGGTCGGCCGCCGCCACGTCGAGCAGCTGGTAGCGGTCGATCGCGTCCTTCAGCACGCTGCGCTCGACCTTGCCCTGCTTGGCCAGCTCGGTGAGCACGGCCAGCACGACGGACTGCGCGTCGATGTGGAAGAAACGACGGGCCGCACCGCGGGTGTCGGCGAAGCCGAAACCGTCGGCGCCCAGCGACTGCCACTGGCCCGGCACCCAGCGGGCGATCTGGTCCGGCACCGCGCGCATCCAGTCGGACACCGCGACGAACGGACCCTCGGCGCCCTGGAGCTTGGCGGTGACGTAGGGGACGCGCTGCTGCTCCTCGGGGTGCAGCAGGTTGAACTCCTCGGCCTCCACCGCCTCGCGGCGCAGCTCGTTCCAGGAGGTCGCGGACCAGACGTCGGCCTTGACGTTCCACTCCTCGGCCAGGATCCGCTGGGCCTCCAGGGCCCACGGCACGGCCACGCCGGAGGCGAGGATCTGCGCCGGGATCTGGCCGGCGGTGCCGGCGGCGTACTTGTGCAGGCCCTTGAGGATGCCCTCGACGTCCACGTTCTCGGGCTCGGCCGGCATCTTGATCGGCTCGTTGTAGACGGTGAGGTAGTAGAAGACGTCCTCACCGGTCGGGTGCTCCTCGCTGGAGCCGTACATCCGGCGCAGACCGTCCTGGACGATGTGCGCGATCTCGAAGCCGTACGCGGGGTCGTACGCGACGACGCCCGGGTTGGTCGAGGCCAGCAGGTGCGAGTGGCCGTCGGCGTGCTGCAGGCCCTCACCGGTCAGCGTGGTGCGGCCGGCGGTGGCACCGAGCACGAAGCCGCGGGCCAGCTGGTCGGCCATCTGCCAGAACTGGTCGCCGGTGCGCTGGAACCCGAACATCGAGTAGAAGACGTAGACCGGGATCAGCGGCTCGCCGTGGGTGGCGTAGGCCGAGCCGGCGGCGATCAGCGAGGCGGTGCAGCCGGCCTCGGAGATGCCGTCGTGCAGCATCTGACCGGTGGGCGACTCCTTGTACGCCAGCAGCAGCTCGCGGTCGACCGACTCGTAGGTCTGGCCGAGCGGGTTGTAGATCTTCGCCGACGGGAACAGCGAGTCCATGCCGAAGGTGCGGTACTCGTCGGGCGCGATCGGCACGAAGCGGTTGCCGATCCCCTTGTCCCGCATGAGGTCCTTGAGCAGCCGGACGAACGCCATGGTGGTGGCGATGGTCTGGTTGCCGGAGCCCTTCTTGACCGCCTTGTACGCGTCGTCGCCCGGCAGCTCCAGCTTGCGCGGCCGCACCTTGCGGGTCGGCACGTAGCCGCCCAGCTCCTCGCGGCGGTCGTGCATGTACTGGATCTCCTCCGAGTCGCGGCCCGGGTGGTAGTAGGGCGGGTAGCCCTCCTCGAGCTGCTTGTCGGTGATCGGCAGGTGCAGCCGGTCGCGGAAGCGCTTCAGGTCCTCGACCGTCAGCTTCTTCATCTGGTGGGTGGCGTTGCGGCCCTCGAAGTTGGGGCCCAGCGTCCAGCCCTTGACGGTCTGCGCCAGGATGACGGTCGGCTGGCCCTTGTGCTCACGGGCCGCCTTGAACGCCGCGTAGATCTTGCGGTGGTCGTGGCCGCCGCGGCCCAGGTGCTGGATCTGCTGGTCGGTCATCGACTCGACCATCTTGCGCAGCCGCAGGTCGCCGCCGAAGAAGTTGTCGCGGATGTACGCGCCGGACTCGGTGGCGTAGGTCTGGAACTGGCCGTCCACCGTGGTGTTCAGCTTGTTCACCAGGACGCCGTCGCGGTCCTGCGCGAGCAGCGGGTCCCAGCTGCGGTCCCAGACCAGCTTGATGACGTTCCAGCCGGCGCCGCGGAACTGCGACTCCAGCTCCTGGATGATCTTGCCGTTGCCGCGGACCGGACCGTCGAGGCGCTGCAGGTTGCAGTTGACCACGAAGGTCAGGTTGTCCAGGCCCTCGCGGGCGGCCAGCGACAGCTGACCGAGCGACTCGGGCTCGTCCATCTCGCCGTCGCCGAGGAAGGCGTAGACGTGCGAGGCGGAGGTGTCCTTGATGCCGCGGTGCTCCAGGTAGCGGTTCATCCGGGCCTGGTAGATCGCGCCGAGCGGGCCGAGGCCCATCGAGACGGTCGGGAACTCCCAGAAGTCCGGCATCAGCCGCGGGTGCGGGTAGCTGGAGAGGCCGTACGGGGCCTTCGACTTCTCCTGGCGGAAGGCGTCGAGCTGCTGCTCGCTGAGCCGGTCCAGCAGGAAGGCGCGCGCGTAGATGCCGGGGGAGGCGTGGCCCTGGAAGAAGATCTGGTCGCCGGACTCGCCCTCGGCGTCCTTGCCGCGGAAGAAGTAGTTGAAGCCGACGTCGTAGAGCGACGCGGAGGAGGCGAAGGTGGCGATGTGGCCACCCACGCCGATGCCCGGGCGCTGCGCCCGGGAGACCATCACCGCGGCGTTCCAGCGGGTCGCGTTCAGGATCTTGCGCTCGATCTCCTCGTTGCCGGGGAAGAACGGCTCGTCCTTGGTGGCGATGGTGTTGACGTAGTCCGTGCTGCGCATCTCGGGCACGGCGACACGCTTCTCGCGGGCGCGCTCGATCAGCCGCAGCATCAGGTAGCGGGCACGCTCACGCCCCCGCTCGTCGATGGCCGCATCGAGCGACTCCAGCCATTCCGCGGTCTCCTCGGGATCGAAGTCCGGGACCTGACTCGGAAGGCCGCCAATGATGATCGGGTTGCGATCGGATCCGGAAGCCACGCTGTTCCTTCACTGTCGGTCGAAACTGAGGTGTGTCGCGCCGCCTCCATCGTGCTACCGCGCTCGGAGATCCGTCATCTCTACCGATCGGTAACCGCTCTCCCTGACAGAAGGAGCGGTCTGGTGATGTGCGGTTCGGACAGCGTTGTCCGGGCCGCGCACCCCCGGGTGTTACGAACAGAGGTGGTCCGACCTGGTTTCCCGCCCGTCCGATGGCGGACGGCCGGGGTGAGGGCCAACAGGAGACTCTACGCCCGCGCACGCGCGGACCCGAATGCCGTTCGCATCTCGGGCGTGCGTACGGCCTGTGGACCAGGACCTCCCGAAGCATCCTTGTCCCATGCAGAGAAGGGCAAATCGGTGTGATTCCCGACACGTCGACCGGCGTGTCCCGGCGCGACACGTCAACCTTTGGAGGGGATCGGGGGTCGGGTACTTGCGCGAACCGCCGCGCCCGTGTGGACTACGGCCACAGCCTCGGCATGGACGCCGGGCCGAATACTGGAGGTTATTCCCGTGAGCGCGACCGCGGACCCCGCGGACAAGTCCAACCCGGCAGCTCGTCTCGGCTTCGAAGAAGGCCAGATCATCCAGGAGCTGGGGTACGACGAAGACACTGACCAGGACCTCCGCGAGGGCATCGAGGAGATCACCGGGACGGATCTCGTCGACGAGGACTACGACGACGTCGCCGACGCCGTCCTGCTGTGGCACCGCGACGACGACGGGGACCTCACCGACGCCCTCGTCGACGCCCTGGAATACCTGGCGGAGGGCGGCCTGATCTGGCTGCTGACGCCCAAGACGGGCCGCGACGGCCACATCGAGGCCTCGGACATCGCCGACGCCGCGAAGACCTCCGGTCTCTCCCAGACCAGCTCGATCGCGATCGCCAAGGACTGGGCCGCGACCCGCCTGGCGACCAAGTCGACCGCCAAGCAGAGCAAGCGCTGAGCGCCGCCTGACGGGCCTCACCGGGCCCCGCCGGAGCATCCTCCGGCGGGGCCCGGTCGTATTCCGGCGGGCCCCGCCGTCCGGGTCCGTCGCCCGGGCGCCGGCAGTGGGCGCCCGGACGGCCGAACCGTTCGCCCAGGGCGAAAGCGGTGGCCCCGGGCGGCGCAGCCCTCACCCGTCCGGACCAGCCGCCGCCGGTGAATGCGAGGATGGCGCTCGTCGCGCCACCCGCGCGGCCCAGTCGCGTCGAGTGGGAAAGGTCCCCGCATGGCCATCGAGATCGGCACCGAGGCTCCGGACTTCGAGCTCAGGAACCAGCACGGCGAGTCGGTCCGGCTCTCCGACTTCCGGGGCGAGAAGAACGTCGTCGTGGTCTTCTACCCGTTCGCGTTCACCGGTGTCTGCACCGGCGAGGTCTGCGCGATCCAGAAGGAGCTGCCGCGGCTGCAGAACGACGAGGTCCAGGTGCTCGGCGTGTCCAACGACGCGCCCTTCAGCCAGCGGGTCTTCGCCGACCAGGAGGGCCTGGAGTTCCCGCTGCTCTCCGACTTCTGGCCGCACGGCGAGGTCTCCCGCGCCTACGGCGTCTTCGACGAGGAGAAGGGCTGCGCGGTGCGCGGCACCTTCGTCATCGACAAGGCCGGCGTGGTTCGCTGGAGCGTCGTGAACGGCCTGCCGGACGCCCGGGACGAGCAGGAGTACCTGGCGGCGCTCGGCGCCCTCTGAGACGTCCCCGCGGGCTTCGCCCCGCCCGCTTCGGGCCGGTTCCCCGGCGCGGACGGGAACCCCGCACTACGATCGGCTCGTTGGCTGGTCAGAGGCTCGGACGGTGCGCCGTCGGAGCCTCGGACCGCACCACGGGGGCACCGAGCAGTGCCTCCCGAATCTTGGAGGACAAGTGGGTGTCAGCCTGAGCAAGGGCGGCAATGTCTCGCTCACCAAGGAGGCCCCGGGCCTGACCGCCGTAGTGGTCGGCCTCGGCTGGGACGTCCGCACCACGACGGGCACGGATTTCGACCTGGACGCCAGTGCCCTGCTCTGCAACGACCAGGGCAAGGTCGGCGCGGACGGCAACTTCGTCTTCTTCAACAACCTCAAGAGCCCCGACGGCTCGGTCGAGCACACCGGTGACAACCTCACCGGTGAGGGCGAGGGCGACGACGAGGCGATCAAGGTCAACCTGGCGACCGTGCCGGCCGACGTGCAGAAGATCGTCTTCCCGGTGTCCATCTACGACGCCGAGAACCGGTCGCAGAACTTCGGCCAGGTCCGCAACGCGTTCATCCGCGTGGTGAACCAGCTCGACAACAAGGAGCTGGCCCGGTACGACCTCACCGAGGACGCCTCCACCGAGACCGCGATGGTCTTCGGCGAGCTGTACCGCAGCGGCGCCGAGTGGAAGTTCCGCGCGATCGGCCAGGGCTACGCCTCCGGCCTGCGCGGCATCGCCCAGGACTTCGGCGTCAACGTCTGAGTCGGGCGGGGCCGGTGACGGCCCGCAGCAGTGGTACGAACGGCCGGGGCGGCCGCGGACGCGAGGGCGTCGGCGGCCGCCCCGGCCGTTCCGTCGTTCCCGGACCACTGGAAGGATGGGAGTTCAGGAAAGTTCAGCCGGCCGGAAGGGGCCGGCCGGGGCCGCGGGGGAATAGACCTGAGATGCGCCCCGGGAGGCATGGGAGGAAGGACAAGCCATGAGTGTCACGCTCGCCAAGGGTGGCAACGTCTCGCTGACGAAGGCCGCACCGAACCTGACGCAGGTGCAGATCGGTCTCGGCTGGGACGCCCGGTCGACGACCGGCGCGCCCTTCGACCTCGACGCGAGTGCGCTGCTCTGCTCGAACAACCGGGTTCTGGGTGACGAGTACTTCGTCTTCTACAACAACCTCAAGAGCCCCGAGGGCTCGGTCGAGCACACCGGCGACAACCTCACCGGTGACGGCGACGGCGACGACGAGGTGGTCCTGGTGAACCTGGACCTCGTGCCGCCGCAGGTCGACAAGGTCGTCTTCCCGGTGTCCATCTACGACGCCGAGAACCGGTCGCAGAACTTCGGCCAGGTCCGCAACGCGTACATCCGGGTGGTCAACTCGGTCGACGGCCAGGAGATCGCCCGCTACGACCTCACCGAGGACGCGTCCAGCGAGACCGCGATGATCTTCGGAGAGCTGTACCGGTACGCGGGCGAGTGGAAGTTCCGCGCGGTGGGCCAGGGCTACGCGTCCGGTCTGCGGGGCATTGCTCTCGATTTCGGCGTAAACGTACAGTAATGGCCGCGATCGCCATGATCGTCGCGCCCTGAATCCGAAAGGTAACCAAGTCCCGTGTTCCTCCGCACATTCGGCTGGTCATTCGCGATCACCGTTCTCGGACTGATCGCCGCAGGCCTGCTCTGGGGGGCGGAGGGATTCGGCATCGTGCTGATCCTCTCCATCCTGGAGATCTCCCTCTCGTTCGACAACGCGGTGGTCAACGCCACGGTGTTGAAGCGGATGAACCAGTACTGGCAGAAGATCTTCCTCACCGTCGGTGTGCTGATCGCCGTGTTCGGCATGCGGCTGATCTTCCCGCTGCTGGTCGTCGGCCTCACCGCGCACCTCAACCCGGCGACGGTCATCGACCTCGCGCTGAACAGCGACAAGACCTACAACGGCTCCACGTACGGCCAGTACCTGGAGGCCGCCAACCCGGCCATCGCGGCCTTCGGCGGCGTCTTCCTGCTGATGATCTTCCTCGACTTCATCTTCGAGGAGAAGGACTACAACTGGCTGGCCTGGATCGAGCGCCCGCTGGAGAAGGTCGGCAAGCTGGAGGCCTTCTCGACGGTCGTCGCCCTGGTCACCCTGCTGCTGGCGTCCAACTTCTTCGCGGGTGAGCACGCCGAAACGGTCCTGCTCGCCGGTGTGCTCGGCCTCGTGACCTACCTCGCGGTCAACGGGCTCTCCTCGATCTTCGAGTCGGGCCTGGAGGAGGAGGCCGAGAAGGAGGAGGCGGCGGAGAAGTCCGGCAAGTCGATCGTCCAGGTCGGCGGCAAGGCCGCGTTCTTCCTCTTCCTCTACCTGGAGGTCCTGGACGCGTCGTTCTCCTTCGACGGCGTGGTCGGCGCGTTCGCGATCTCCAGCGACATCTTCCAGATCACCCTGGGCCTGGGCATCGGCGCGATGTACATCCGCTCGCTGACCGTCTTCCTGGTCCGCAAGGGCACCCTGGACGACTACGTCTACCTGGAGCACGGCGCGCACTACGCGATCGGCGCGCTCTCGGTGATCCTGCTGGTCGGCATCGAGTACCACATCCCGGAGATCGTCACCGGCCTGATCGGCGTCGCCTTCATCGGCCTCGCGCTCGGCTCCTCGATCCTGCGCAACCGCCGCGAGGGTACCGGCGGGGGCGACGGCGACGGCGAACGGGAGCTGGTGGGCAGCGCCCAGTAGCCCCGCAGGACGTCACAGCACAACGCCGAACGGCCGTTCCCTCCGAGTGGGGAACGGCCGTTCGGCGTCGAGCGGGGGCGGGTGCTCAGCCGAGCTGCTGCTCGATGGCGCGCAGCTTGCGCTCCAGCGAGTCCAGCTTGGGCATCGACAGGGTGTCGTCGTCCGGCGTCAGGTCGATGGTCGAGCTGCTGCGGTAGGACGACGAGGAGGCCGAGGAGGCCGAGGAGGAAGCCGAGGCGGTGGTGCTGCCGGCCGTGCCGCGCGGGCGGCGGGTGGTCTCCAGGGAGCCCGGCGCGGAGGCGGTGGTGGTGGAGAAAGCGTCTGCCTCGGCGGCTAGGGCAGGCTCCGTAGCGCTCGGGCCGTCTCCGGCGGAGGCGAGGGCGGGCACCTGGCGTCCGCTGCGGTTGCGGGACAGCATGCCGCCGGACTGCCGGGAGATGGCCTTCAGCTCGGCACGCTCGCGGCGGTCGGCGCTGCGGGCCCGGACCTTGGCGTCCAGCTTGGCCTGGCGCTCCTCGCGCACCTCCTCGACCGCCTCGTCCAGGCTGCGGACGTTCTCCAGCAGCATCAGCGACCAGGCGGCGTAGGTCTCGCGGGGCGCGCGCAGCCAGCGGACGATGCGGATCTGCGGCAGCGGGCGCGGCACCAGGCCCTGCTCGCGCAGCGCGGCCTTGCGGGTCTGCTTCAGCGCGCGGTCGAAGAGGATCGCGGCCGAGATCGACATGCCGGAGAAGAACTCCGGGGCGCCGTCGTGGGACATCCCGCGCGGGGCGTGCACCCAGTTGAACCAGGCCGAGGCGATGGCGAACACCCAGACCAGCAGGCGCGAGCCGAGCGCCGCGTCACCGTGGCTGGCCTCGCGGACGGCGAGCACCGAGCAGAACATCGCGGCGCCGTCCAGGCCGAACGGGACGAGGTACTCCCAGCCGTTCGACAGGCCGAGGTTCTCCTTGCCGAAGCCGACCAGGCCGTGGAAGGAGAGCGCGGCCGCGACGCCGGCGCAGCAGAACAGCAGCACGTAGGAGGAGATCCCGTAGATCATCTCCTTGCGCCGGCGCCGCTCCTCGCTGCGCTCCCAGGAGTCGCCGGAATCCTGCTTCCGGTTGTTGTTCTTGAAGCGCAGCGTCGCCACCAGGATGGCGGTGAACAGCAGGGCTGCGCCGCCGATGACGGTCCAGACCAGCTGTATGGAGGTCAGGTTCATTGCGGGTCGGGCCTCGGGTTTCCGCAGGGGACAGGTCACAGTGCGACACGGTGGTCAGGATCCGTCCCCGGGACCGGGCCTGACGAAGCGTCGTGATCGAACGGGTGGCCCGGCGCGCCCGGGACAGGGACGGGCGGGACACCTGTGCGGCTAGACGATATCGCGTCCGAGGGGGCGGCATGGTACGGGAGGTGGCCTTCGCCCCGCCAATCGACCCGCCGGTGTCCCGCCGGTGTCCGCGGAGCGGCGGTGGGTAGGGGAGTTCGGGTACCCGGCGGGCGGGTTGATGCCCGATCATGGAGCGGCGGACCGTCAGAGCGACTGGCGGGGCTGGGGGAGGACGGCATGGCCTCGATTTGGGAGTACCTGCGCGGGGAACGGAACAGCCTCGACACGGGCGGCCAGTTCAAGGTCACCCTGACCAAGTCGTCCCCGCAGCACGCGATCACCGGGGCGGCGGCGACCACCGGCTACCTCTACGTCAACCTGCACTGGACCACCAGGGCCGGGGCCCCGCGGGCGTCCACCCGGGACACCGTGCGACGGTTCTTCAGCCCCCGGATCCTCAGCCCGATGGAGCCGGACTCCGCACAGAACGCGCAGGTCAACGTGGACCTCGACCTGGCCTGCATGTACGAGCTGACGGACGGCAAGCGGGGGGTGGTGCAGCCGCTCGGCGGCTTCCTGGGGGACCTCCAGCACGCGCCGTACGTCAAGCTCAGCGGTGACGACCAGTACGGCGCGCCCTCCGGCGAGACGATGTACATCAACCTGGAGAAGAAGGACCAGTTCAAGCGGCTGCTGGTCTTCGTGTACATCTACGACGGCACGCCCGCCTTCGACCAGACCAACGCGGTGGTGACGATCGTGCCGCAGTCCGGACCGCGGATCGAGGTCAAACTGGAGGAGCGGGCCCCGGCGGCGCGGTCCTGCGCGGTGGTGCTGATCGAGAACTCCGGGGACAACACGCTCACCGTGCGGCGCGAGGTGCGCTACGTGAACGGGTTCCAGGCGGACATCGACCGGCTGTACGGCTTCGGGATGCAGTGGCAGCGCGGGTACAAGCCCGAGTGAGCCCCCGGCCCGGGGGACCGGGTCGTGCGGGTTCGGGTCGACCGGGGGCGGGGCGGGGGCGCCGGCTCAGCGCGGCTGGAACTGCGGGCCCTGCGGGGGCAGGGCGAACTCCTCGGCGGCGGGGGACGGCGGCTGCGGCGGCGGCTGCGCCGGGGGAGCGGTGTTCGGCGGCGGGTAGCCGTAGCCGCCCTGCTGCGGCGCCTGGGGGTAGCCGTAGGCCGGTGCGGCGGGCGGCTGCTGGGGGTAGCCGTAGCCGCCCTGCTGCGGGGCCGGCGGCGGGTACCCGTAGCCGGGCTGCCGGGTCGGCGGCGCGCTCGGAGCCGGCGGGAGGTTCGGCGGCACCGTCGGCGGGTTGGGCGGCGGCGGAGGCGTGTTGGCCGGGACGCCGGTCGGGGCCGGGGCGGCCTGGGCGGCGGCTTGCGGCTGAGGGACGGTCTGGGGCTGCGGGACGGCCGGGGCCAGGGTGAAGGTGCCCGGCTCGGGGCGGCCGGCCGGCCGGGGGTCGGGCAGCGCGGCCCGGGGGTCCGTCGGGGCGGGCTGGGCGGGCGCCGCCGCCCGGGTGCCCCCGTCGCCCTCGTCCTCGACGGTGATGCCGAAGTCGGTGGCCAGGCCGATCAGCCCCGAGGCGTACCCCTGGCCGACGGCGCGGAACTTCCAGACGCCCGCCCGGCGGTAGAGCTCGCCCGCGACCAGCGCGGTCACCTCGTCGCCGTCGGCCATCGCGAACTCGGCCAGGGCCGGTGCGCCCTCGCCGGCCGCGGCGTCGAACAGCTGCAGGCGCAGCCCGCCCACCGCGCGGAACGAGCCGCCCTCGGAGGAGCCGGCCAGCACCACCCGGTCGACGTCGGCCGGCAGCTTGCCGAGCTCGGCCTCGACGGTGTCGGTGATCTCGCCGCCGTCGGCGGTCTGCTGCTTGGGCAGGTGGCGCACCAGTCCGGACGGGTGGCGCGGCTGGTTGTAGAAGACGAAGTCGGCATCCGAACGGACCTTGCCGCCCGGGCCGAGCAGCAGTGCGGAGGCGTCCACGTCCGGCGCACCGGGCGTGGCGCTCCAGCGCAGCACGGCGCGGACCGCCGCCACCGGCAGTGCGATGTTGGCGCCCTTGGCCATCACGTGCGTCATAGCCGACCATCCTGCCTGTTCGCCACCCCTTCGGACAACGTGACCGGGGGAGGCGCCGTGGTGGGACTTTGCCAACGCTTGCGGTTTGTGAAGTGGAGGGTAACCTTCCGAGAATTCGCCATTGCGGAACCGGCGTGTGCCCGGAGCCGTCCGTACGATGGGCGGACGGGAGGCGCCGGGGAGCGGCCGAGGGTGACCGGCCGGAACCGGGCCGGGAACCACCACGGCCGTCGAGCGGGTTGAACGGGTGTTGCACCGGGGCTCGTCACCGCCCCTCCCCGCCCCCGCCGGACCGGCGGCCGAACTCCTGAGGAGAGCACCTTGCGCCACTTCGGCCACCTTGCCGACGACGTCCGCGACCGGCTCTTTCTCGCGGCCCCCGGGGCGTTCACCCCGGACGGCGACCCGGCCGTGCTGGCCACCGCGCTGGGTGCCACGCTCTACAGTCCGGCGACCCGGCCCACCCTGCGCGCGGACATCCGCAAACAGGCCGCGCAGGGGGTCGTCTCGATGGTCCTCTGCCTGGAGGACGCCATCGCCGACCACGAGGTGCCGGACGCCGAGGCCAACCTGGTGGCCCGGCTCGGCGAGCTGTGGGCGGAGGTCACGGAGGGTGTCGACGCGGCCGAATCCTCCACCGGCTGCACACAGGATCTTCCCCTCCTCTTCATCAGAGTGCGGACCGCCGCCCAGCTCACCGACCTCGCCGAGCGGCTCGGACCGGCGATCGGCCTGCTCACCGGCTTCGTCCTGCCCAAGTTCACCGAGGAGAGCGGCGGGGACTTCCTGGAGGCGCTCGCCGAGGCCGCCACCGTCACCGGGCACCGGCTGTTCGCCATGCCCGTCCTGGAGTCCCCCGAACTCGCCCACCTGGAGACCCGCCGGGACCAGCTGTTCGGCATAGCGCGTCTGCTCGACAAGCACCGCGAGCGGATCCTCGCCGTCCGCCTCGGCGTCACCGACCTCTGCTCCGCCTACGGCCTGCGCCGCTCGCCCGACCTGACCGCCTACGACGTCTCCCTGGTCGCCTCGGTGATCGGCGACGTGGTCAATGTGCTCGGCCGCGCCGACGGCACCGGCTTCACCGTCACCGGCCCGGTCTGGGAGTACTTCCCGGTCCAGGAGCGGATGTTCAAGCCGCAGCTGCGCCGCACCCCGTTCGCCGAGGCCGAGCCCTCCCGCGAGGCGGTCCGCCGGCGGATCATCGAGCACGACCTCGACGGGCTGATCCGCGAGATCGAACTCGACCGTGCCAACGGCCTGTTGGGCAAGACCTGCATCCACCCCAGCCACGTCCCCGCGGTGCACGCGCTCTCCGTCGTCACGCACGAGGAGTACAGCGACGCCCGGGACATCCTCCAGCAGGAGCGCGGCGGCGGCGGGGTGCTGCGCTCGGCGTACACCAACAAGATGAACGAGGCCAAGCCGCACCGGGCCTGGGCGGAGCGGGTGATGCTGCGCGCCGAGGTGTTCGGGGTGGCCCGCGAGGACGTCAGCTTCGCGGAGCTGCTGTCGGCCTGTCTCTGCCGCTGACCGGCCCGCCCCCTCCTTCCGAACGTTGCCCACCGCACCGCACCACCGAAAGCAGGACCCCTTCGTGACAGCAGCAGAGCAGGAGCGCACCGCAGCGCAGGAGTGGACCGGCCGCTGGGTCGCCGAGCGGGCCGGCGTCGCGCTGACCGGCTCCGAGCGCCTTCCCGAGCTGGTCGGCCTCGCCCTGCGGGAGAACCGCAAGCGCGCCCACCTGCTGGTCTCCACCGTGCTCGGCAAGCACGTCCCGCAGCGTCCCGCCGTGGTGCACGGCGCCGGCCTCGAACTCGGCCGCCGGGTGCGCGAACTGCTCGGCCCGCTCGACGGGCAGGCCCTCGCGCGCGCCGTCGTGCTCGGCTACGCGGAGACCGCCACCGGCCTCGGCCACAGCGTCGCCGACGGCCTGGACGCCCCCTACCTGCACTCCACCCGTCGCCCGGTGCCCGGCCTCGCCCCGCTCGGCGGCTTCGAGGAGGAGCACTCGCACGCCACCTCGCACCTGCTGCTGCCCGCCGACCCCGGGCTGCTCGCCGGCGACGGGCCGCTCGTCCTGGTGGACGACGAGTTCTCCACCGGCACCACCGTGCTCAACACCATCCGCGCCCTGCACGCCCGCCACCCGCGCGCGCACTACGTGGTGGTCGCCCTGGTCGACCTGCGCGGCGAGGCCGACCGGCGGCGCCTCGCCGACACCGCCGCCGAACTCGGCGTCCGGCTCGACCTGGTGGCGCTGGCCGACGGCGGCGTCGAACTGCCCGCGGACATCCTGGACCGGGCCGAGCGGCTGATCGCCGAGGCCGGACCGGCGTGCGAACCGCCGGCCGCCCCGGCCGCGCCGCTGGTGCGGGTCGACCTGGCCTGGCCGGACGGGCTGCCCGACGGCGGACGGCACGGCTTCACCCCCGAGCACCGGGCGCGGCTGGAGGAGGCGCTGCCGGCCCTCGCCGAGCAATTGGCCCACGCCGTCGAGGCGGTCGCGGACGGGAGTTCCGGCGAGGGCTCCGACGGGGGCTCCGGTGGCGGCGGGCGCGTGCTGGTGCTCGGCTTCGAGGAGCTGATGTACGCGCCGCTGCGGCTGGCCGGCGCCCTCGCCGAACGGCTCCCCGGCGGCGCCGACCGCGTCCACAGCTCGACCACCACCCGCTCGCCCGTCCTCGCCGTCGACGACCCCGGCTACGCCGTCCGCACCCGGCTGGCCTTCCCCGCCCACGACGACCCGGCCGACGACTCCTCGCGCGAGCGCTACGCCTACAACGTCGCCCCCGGCGCCGACCCGGCCCGCCGCTTCGACACCGTGGTCCTGGTGGTCGACGACGTCGCCGACACCCCGGCCCTGCACCTCGGCGAGCGCGCCCTGCTCGGCCAGCTGCGCCGCGTCACCGACCGCGTGGTGCTCGCCGTGCTGCCCTCCCACCGGCCGGGCGCGCTGCCGGCCCCGCTGTACGGCCCGGCGTTCTCCTCCTACCGGGCCGACGAGGTGGCCTGGCTGCTCAAGGACCTCTCCGAGGTCGCCCTGGAGGCCCCCACCGAGGAGCGCGAGGAGGCCGTGCAGAGCGGCGGCGCCCACTACGCCGAGTCGCTGCCGGTCGAGTACCAGCCGAGCCCCGAGTACCAGGAGCTGTTCCACCAGGCCCTGCGGACCTCCGCCCGCCGGATCGCGCTCGCCGTCGGCACCGTCGCCGAGACCCTGCTGCGCGAACGCGGCCCCGGCCTGGTGCTCGCCTCGCTGGCCCGCGCCGGCACGCCCGTCGGCATCCTGATCCGCCGCTGGCTCGCCGCCGGACACGGCGTCGACGCCCCGCACTACGCCGTCTCCATCGTCCGCGGCCGCGGCATCGACCCGGTCGCCCTGCGCTACCTGGACGCCCACCACCGGGCGGCCGACGTGGTGTTCGTCGACGGCTGGACCGGCAAGGGCGCGATCACCCGCGAACTCGCCGAGGCGCTCGCCGGAACCGGCTTCGACCCCGGCCTCGCCGTCCTCGCCGACCCCGGCCGCTGCGTGTCCACCTTCGGCACCCGGGACGACTTCCTGATCCCCTCCGCCTGCCTCAACTCGACCGTCTCCGGCCTGGTCTCGCGCACCGTGCTGCGCGCCGGACTGATCGGCCCGGACGACTTCCACGGCGCCAAGCACTACACCGAGCTGGCCGGCGCCGACGTCTCCGGTGCCTTCCTGGACACCGTCGCCGACCACTTCGCGGACGTCCGGGCCGAGGCCGTCGCGGCGGCCGGACGCTTCCTCGCCCCCGAGCACGCCGCCGAGCGCGCCCCCGACTGGGCCGGCTGGGCCGCCGTCGAGCGGATCAGCACCGAGTTCGGCATCGATGACGTCAACCTGGTCAAGCCCGGCGTCGGCGAGACCACCCGGGTCATGCTGCGCCGCGTCCCCTGGCGGGTGCTGGCCCGTCGCGGCGCCGGCGCCGACCTCGACCACGTCCGGCTGCTCGCCGCCCAGCGGGGGGTCCCGGTCGAGGAGGTGGACGACCTGCCGTACTCCTGCGTCGGCCTCATCCACCCCCGCTACACCCGGGGTGCCACCGGCGCCTCCGGTACGGCCGTCCTGGTGAAGGAGTCCTGAGCCCCGATGACTGGATACCTGAGCGGTGGCATGAACGGCGGCGCCGCGGGCCGCTTCGTCGTCGCGAGCGACCTCGACCGCACCCTGATCTACTCCAACCGGGCCCTCGCCCTCGACGTGCCGGACCGGCTCGCGCCGCGCCTGCTCTCGGTCGAGGTGCACGACGGCAAGGCGCTGTCGTTCATGACCGAGCAGGCCGCCGAACTGCTCGTCGAACTCGCCCGGGAAGCGGTGCTCGTCCCCGCCACCACCCGCACCCGGGCCCAGTACGAGCGGGTCAACCTGCCCGGCCCGACGCCCGGCTGGGTCCCGCCGTACGCCATCTGCGCCAACGGGGGGCGGCTGCTCGTCGACGGCGTGCCGGACGCCGACTGGCAGGACGAGATGGCCGCCCGGCTGGCCGGCGGGGCGGCCCCGCTGGCCGAGGTGGTCGAGCACCTGGCGCTCTGCGCCGACCCCGAGTGGACGCACAAGCGGCGGGTCGCCGACGAACTCTTCGCCTACCTGGTCGTCGAGCGCGCCGAGCTGCCGCAGGGCTGGCTCGCCGAGCTCACCGGCTGGTGCGCGGAGCGCGGGTGGGGCGTCTCGCTGCAGGGGCGCAAGGTGTACGCGGTGCCGGCGCCGCTCAGCAAGAGCGCGGCGCTGGCCGAGGTCGTGCGGCGGGTGGGCGGGGGCACCGTGCTCTCCGCCGGGGACTCGCTGCTCGACGCCGACCTGCTGCGCGCCGCCGACGCCGCCTGGCGCCCCGGCCACGGCGAACTGGCCGACAACGGGTGGACGGCGCCCGGCGTCACCGCCCTCGACGAGGTGGGCGTGGCGGCGGGCGAGGAGATCGTCCGCCGCTTCCTGGCCCGGGTGCGCGGCGAGGCCGTCGAGCCGGACGCCGCCGTTGCCGGGGTGTCCCAGGCCGGGGCGTCCTGACCTTATCGGCCTCTTGGCCTACTGGCCTACTGGCTTCCTGGCCTACTGACCTGCCGGCCTCTCGGCCGATCAGCCGCAGCAACCGCCGCCGCAGCAGCCCCCGCCGCCACCGGCCGAGGGGGCCTGCTGCGGCGCGCCGCCGGCGGAGGCCGCGCCCGTGACGGCGACGGTCGACAGCAGCTTCACGGTGTCCTGGTGGCCCTGCGGGCAGATGGCGGGGTCGTTGGCCTGCGCCATCGCACGGCGCAGCTCGAAGGTGGCGCCACAGGCGCGGCAGCGGAAGTCATAACGAGGCATGCCCGCCAGCGTATCCGCGATGCCGCCCGCCGTGGAGGCCGTGTGGCCGTGTGGCCGTGCGGTGCTCCGGTCAGCGGTGGCCGCTGCCCAGCTCGCCGCGGATCAGCTCCACGACGTTCGCCGCCGTCTCCCGCACCGCGGCCAGCTCGGTCAGGAACCGCCAGTAGTCCGGATGCCGCCCCGCCGACTCCAGCTCCGCCACCGCGCGGTCCAGCCGGGCCACGGCGGCGTCCAACGGTGCGGCGTGCCGCGGATCCGGCGCGTGCCGCCCCGCCATCGCCAGCCGCTGGGCGTCCCGCAGGGCGAACCGGGCCCGCTCGACCTCCTTGTTCGGGTCGATCTGCACCTCGTTCAGCTGCCGCAGCCGGTCGTTCACCGCGACCACCGAACCGTCCGCGGTGTCCAGCAGCGCGCGCACCGTGCCCAGCGCGCCCGTGGCATCCGCCCAGCGCTGCTCGTCCCGGGCCCGGGCGGCCTCGGCGAGCTTGCCCTCGGCGGCCCGCCCGGTCTCCGCGACCTGGTCCGGTACCCGCTGGAGGTCCTGCCAGCACGCCGTGGAGAACCGCCGGCGCAGCTCGCTCAGCGCCGGCTCCACCGTGGCGGCCTTCGTCTCCAGCGCCTGGATCCTGGTCCGCAGACTGGCCACCCGACGGTCGATCTCCCGGGCCCGCTCCGGCAGGTGCCCGACCTCCGCCGCGATCGCCTCGGCGCGCTCCCGCACCCGCTCCGCGCGCTCCAGCGTGCCCGGCACCCCGTGCTGCGCCACACCCTCGTTGAGCCGCCCCAGCTCCGGCGCCAGCTCCGCCAGCCGCGCCGCCGGCCCGTCCGCCCGCAACCCGGCGCCGCGCGCCGCGTCCAGCGCGTTGCTGGCGTCCAGCAGCGCCCGCTTGGCCTGCTCGATCGCCGGGGTCACCCGCATCAGCTGCTGCTCGGCCCGCTCCAGCGTCGGCTGCAGCTTGCGCAGGAAGTCGTTCAGCTCCGCGAGCGCAGAGCCGAGCTGCCCCTTCACGTCGTCCAACTGGTGCTTGGCGCGGGCCGCCGCCCCGGACTCCAGGTCCTCCGCGTCCAGGTCGTGCGCGTCCAGGGCGGCCAGGTAGTTCACGGTCACCTGGTCGACCCGGCCGGAGATCGCCTCGAAGTCCGCCACCGCCCGCCGCGCCGTCGCCCCGTCCCCGGCGGAGCGCACCGTCTCCACCGCCAGCCGCACATCGCGCTGGGCGGAGTCCACGTCGTAGAACGCCTGCTGCGCCGCGTCCCGCGCCGCCCGGGCGTCCGCCCGCATGCCCTCCCCGCCGCGCCGCCCCCACCAGCCCCCGCCGGTCCCGAACGACGCCGCCCCCGCGGCTCCCAACGCCCCCGCGACGACCAGCGGCAGCACCAGCGCCTCGGCCACCGCACTTCCCGGCCACCGCCGCCCCCGCCCGCCTCCGCCGGCCACCCTCACTGCGCGCTCCCTGGTTCCGACCGTTGATCCACCGACCATTGTTCCCGATCACCCCACCCCACCGGCACCCCACCCGTCCCACCCCCCGACCACCCGCACCACAGCACCCCCCGGACCAGGTACCCTAAGCATTCGTCGTGCGCCCGAACGGGCCCGCACGACCGGGGGCGCGTAGCTCAGCGGTAGAGCGCTGCTCTTACAAAGCAGATGTCGGCGGTTCGAAACCGTCCGCGCCCACCAGCAGAAATGGCCCGCAGCGATCACGCTGCGGGCCTTTTGACTGCACCGACTGACGGCAACCGCTGATGTCAGCCTGCTGGCCGCCTCCGCTTCAGCAGGCGGTCCATGTGACCCAGTGCCGCCCGTCGGGTGTCCTCGAAGACGTGGGTGTAGACGTTCATGGTGACGGCGATCTGCGAGTGTCCCAGGATCTCCATCACCACCCGCGGCGCGACTCCGGCGGCGAACAGGATGGTCGCGCAGCCGTGCCGCGCGTCGTGGAGCCGGATGCGCGGCAGGTCGGCATCGGCGCTGATCCGCTCGAACGACCGGCTCCGGTTCCGGGGCTCGACCGGTCGGCCGGTCCGTGTGGTGAACACGTATCCGGTCTCCTGCCAGTCCGTTCCGGCGGCGGTGCGCTGCTCGGCCTGCTGGATCCGGCGCCAGCGGAGCGGTGCGATGCACATCGCCGGCAGGGGACCACCCGGGTCCGACGGTTCTTCGTGCTGTCGGCGTACAGCTCCTTCTGAACGCGCTGCAGCTGGTTCCGCACCGTGAGGCTGCGGCGGCCGAGGTCGATGTCGGTCCAGCGCAGCCCCAGGACCTCACGGCGCCGCAGCCCCAGCGTCACGGCCAGGACGAACGCCGTGTACAGCGGGTCCGGGCGGGCCGTCTCCAGGAAGGAGACCGTCTGGTCGAGGCGGGCACTGGACGTCTTCGAAGGAGACACCCAAGATGAGTCTGACCCATCATGCACGCCCACTGTCAATCCCCGAGCCTCGCCGGCTGACAGCGGCCGTGATCGTCATCGTCGTAGCGGTGTTGAAGATCCCTGCGGACCTCCTGCCTACCGTCCTCTCCGCCATTGCCGGGGTTACGACTTCACTCGTCGTCCCCTCGCGAGAGGCACCGTCCAGGCGCGGTGCTGGCCCGAGCGCGGTTGGGTAGTGACGCTCACAGCTGAGTGTCTAACTGCGCTACAACGGGTGTGCACTTCGGCGGACGGCCACGGACGACCAGGTACCGTTCGAGCAGGTCAACAACACTGATCGCCGAGGTCGGGCGGGTGCCCGGGTTGCTTCGGGACGAAGGGGCCGCGGGTTAATGACCACCTGATCTGGTCAAGCAGAGGCCCCATCGGAGACAACCGGTGGGGTCTCTGCTGTGGCACCGAACAGGCGGAACGGCGGTCCTAATGTCGTATTAGCGTGCCAAGATCGCGGGCAGACCGTTCTGTTCGTTGAAGGGGGCGCTGTGGGGCGTTCGTTGCGTGTGGGTGAGGTGCTGCGGTACACGGCTTCGAAGGATACGGCGCCAGCGACAGTCGATGGCTTCGGCAACTTCTACTTCGTCACGGACAGCCCCGGTCAGAAGCGGGCGCAGCTCGAAGCGGGGATCAACGCGATGGCCAAGGTCAAAGTGAGCGATGGGATGCGGCGGCCAGCGGTGATGATCCGGTCGAGTCCGTGGAAGGCAGGATCGGAGCAGACACCGTGGCACGACGTGTTCGACATCGACAACGGGCACGTTCGTTACTTCGGTGACCACAAGCCGGAGATGACGAAGCCGGTCGGTACCACCACAGGCAACGCGGCGTTGCTGGAGGCGTTCGGTAGCCACCAGGCGCCCACAGCCGAGGGGAGGGTTGGTGCGGCGCCGCTGCTGCTGTTCAAATCCGTGTCGAAGAACGGCAAGGTCAAGGGACATGTCCAGTTCTGCGGCGTTGCTCTGATCGAGCGGGCGGAGCGCGTGGTGCAGTGGGGTGGGCCAGCGCGGTCGACGTTCACCAACTACGTCTTTGATCTCGTGGTGATCGACCTCACCGCGGAGGACGACAAACTGGACTGGGACTGGATCACTGCGCGGCGTGACCCGGATCGGACCGATGCCGAAGTCCTGAATCTGGCGCCCGCCGCATGGCGGGAGTGGGTGAAGCACGGTCACTCGGTGCTGCCGAAGGTGCGCCGGCGGGTGGCACGCTCGCAGGTCGTCAAGGTTCGCGATCAGAGGCCGACTCCGGGCAGTTCTCTCGAAGCGGACCTTCAGGCGGTTTACAAGCGGTTCGACAACGACAAGCACGCCTTCGAGGTGTTGGCCGCGGTCATCGCTGCGAAGGTGATGCGGGCGTCCGGTCACAAATACAACGAGGGTTGGCTGACCCGCCGGTCGGGGGACGGCGGGGCGGACTTTGTCGGTCGGTTGGATCTCGGCAATGGTCTGGCCGGTACCAAACTGGTCGTTTTGGGGCAGGCGAAGTGCATCAAGCCGGACAGCCTGGTATCTGCTGAGCAGATTGCCCGAGTCGTGGCCAGGCTCAGGCGCGGGTGGATCGGCGTGTACGTCACCACCGGTTCCTACTCGGAGCCGGCGCAGTTGGAGATGGTCGAAGACCAGTACCCAGTGGTGCTGATCAACGGGCAGGATCTGATCAAGGAGCTCTACGAAATAGCGGGCAAGGATCACGGCGGCGACCTCACGGCCTGCGTTGATGCTCTGTTGCGCAGTCGCTCGCTCGAAGTGTTCAACCGCAGGCCCGAGGAGATCCTTCTCGACTGAGCTGAGCGTGCCACAGGCGTGCCAGAACGGACGGTACGTGGCGGTGCGTCGCGGGCGTCGGCGGTGTGGCGGCCAGGAAACGAGAAAGCCGGGCGGGGTGCAGGTCAGAGCGGGTGCCGCACGCCAAGCCTTACAAAGCAGATGTCGGCGGTTCGAAACCGTCCGCGCCCACCCTGTGAAAGCTGGACCGAGGCCGTGGCCCGGGCCGGGACGGATGTTCCCGGTCCGGGCCACGGTCGTTGTGCGGCGGAGCGGGGAGCGGGCCTGGTACCGCAACATCACCGGGAATCCGGTGGTCTCGGTGGCCGTCAGCGGTCCCGATCGGCGCTACCGCTGCCCGGAGGTCCGCGGCACGGTCGAGTGCGTCGGCCTGGATCCGGCCGAGCGGGAGCAGTAGGCGGTGACCGTCGGGAGGCGGGCGGTGGCGGGGTGTGTTTGGGTGGGCACCAACCGCTTGGGAGAGGTGAGCCTCCGTGACCATGCCGCCGTTCGGTTCGAACGACCCTTTCTCCGATCTGCTCAGCCGGTTCTTCGGGATGAGCCCGCTGGCCTCCCCGCCCGCCGTGCAGCGGGTGCCGATCGGGCGGCTGCTCAGCGAGTCGGCGCAGGAGCTGCTCGCCACCGCCGCGCAGCGGGCCGCCGAGGACGGGAGCAGCGATCTCGACACCGCCCATCTGGTCTGGGCGGCCACCCGGGTGGAGCCGTCGCGCCGGATGCTGGAGCGGGCCGGGATCGACCCGGACCGGCTGGCGGGTGATCTGGCCGAGGCGCTGCCGTCCGGGGACGGGGCGCCGGAGGTCGACGGGCGGCCCGCGCTGACGCCGGCCGCCAAACGGGCGCTGCTGGCCGCGCACGCCCGGTCGCAGGGGGCCGGGGCCTCGTACATCGGGCCGGAGCACATCCTCGGCGCGCTGCTGGAGGAGGAGCGCTCGGGCGGCGGCGCCGCGCTGCGCAACGTCGCGCCGTCGCAGGAGGCGCTGCGCACCGTGCTGGACGGGCGCGGCGTGGGCGGCGAGCGCAGCCAGGGCGGAGCGCACCCCAGTCGGACGCCGACGCTCGACGAGTACGGGCGGGACCTCACCGAGGAGGCCCAGGCGGGCCGGCTGGACCCGGTGGTCGGCCGTGCCGAGGAGATCGAGCAGACCGTCGAGATCCTCTCCCGCCGGACCAAGAACAACCCGGTGCTGATCGGCGAGCCCGGGGTCGGCAAGACGGCGATCGTGGAGGGGCTGGCGCAGCGGATCGTCTCCGGGGACGTGCCGCAGAGCCTCAAGGAGAAGCGGGTGGTCACCCTGGACCTCACCGCGCTGGTGGCCGGCTCCAAGTACCGGGGCGAGTTCGAGGAACGGCTGAAGAGCGTGATCGACGAGGTCACCGAGGCCGAGCAGGGGGTGATCCTGTTCCTCGACGAGCTGCACACCGTGGTCGGCGCGGGCAGTGGCGGCGAGGGTTCGATGGACGCGGGCAACATCCTCAAGCCGGCACTGGCGCGCGGCGAGCTGAGCGTGGTCGGCGCGACCACCCTGGACGAGTACCGCAAGCACGTGGAGAAGGACGCCGCGCTGGAGCGCCGCTTCCAGCCGGTGCTGGTGCCGGAGCCGAGCGTCGAGGAGACGATCGAGATCCTCCACGGCCTGCGCGACGCCTACGAGGCGCACCACCAGGTGCGGTTCGCCGACGAGGCGCTGGACGCCGCCGCCGCCCTCTCCGACCGCTACGTCAGCGACCGCTTCCTGCCGGACAAGGCGATCGATCTGCTGGACCAGGCCGGCGCCCGGGTGCGGCTGCGCAGCCTGAGCGGCTCCACGGTCGCGATGCCGGTACAGGACCGGATCACCAAGCTGCGCCGCGAGCTGGAGGAGGCGGTGGCGGACGAGGAGTTCGTGCGGGCCGCCAACCTGAAGAGCGAGCTGCGGCAGACCGAGGACGAGCTGGCCGCGATCGCCGAGTCCCGCGAGGAGGTCGTGGCGGTCACCGCGGACGACATCGCCCAGGTGCTCTCCAGCCGCACCGGCATCCCGGTCGCCGAGCTGAACGCGACCGAGCGCGAGCGGCTGCTGAAGCTGGAGGAGCACCTGCACGAGAAGGTGATCGGCCAGGACCAGGCGGTCACCGCGGTCGCCCAGGCGGTGCGCCGCGGCCGGGCCGGGATGGGCGACCCGGACCGGCCGACCGGCTCGTTCCTGTTCCTCGGCCCGACCGGGGTCGGCAAGACCGAGCTGGCGAAGGCGCTGGCCGCGCTGCTGTTCGGTGACCCGGACCGGATGATCCGCTTCGACATGAGCGAGTTCCAGGAGAAGCACACCGTCTCCCGGCTGGTCGGATCCCCGCCCGGGTACGTCGGCTACGACGAGGCGGGCCAGCTCACCGAGGCGGTGCGCCGCAAGCCGTACAGCGTGCTGCTCTTCGACGAGGTGGAGAAGGCCCACCCGGACGTCTTCAACCTGCTGCTGCAGGTGCTGGACGACGGCCGGCTGACGGACGCCCAGGGCCGTACGGTCGACTTCCGCAACACCGTGGTGATCATGACGAGCAACATCGGCTCGCAGCGGATCCTCGACCACGCGGGCGACGTCGACGAGATCCGCGACGAGCTGATGCGGGACCTGCGCGGGCAGTTCCGCCCGGAGTTCCTCAACCGGATCGACGAGGTGATCGTCTTCCACGCGCTCACCCGCCGGGACCTGCTCCAGGTGGTGGACCTGCTGCTGGACCGCTCCCGGCGCCGGCTCAAGGCCCAGGACGTCGAGCTGGAGGTGACCGAGGGTGCGAAGGAGTGGCTGGTGAACCGCGGCTACCAGCCGGAGTTCGGGGCCAGGCCGCTGCGCCGGACGATCCAGCAGGAGCTGGACAACCGGATCTCCAACCTGCTGCTGGACGGCACCGTGCAGGAGGGGGACACCCTGCTCGCCGAGGTGTCGGACGGTGAGCTGACGGTGGTGCTGGCGCGGCCGGAGCGCTCGGCGACCTTCGCGGAGGCGGAGGCCAAGGCGGAGGCCAAGGCGGAGGCCGAGGCGGGGGAGTAGCCGCCCGCTCCGGTCAGGCGCCCGGGAACACCTCGCGCAGCAGCGGGTCCGGCAGTCCGCGCTTGCCCCACTCGCGCGGGTAGCCGAGTGACACCTCCTCGAACGGGACCCCGTCGTAGGCGGTGCGCCGGGGGATGTGCAGGTGCCCGTAGATCATCGTGGCGGTGTTGAACCGGCGGTGCCAGTCCGCGGTCAGCTCGGTGCCGCACCACTGGGCGAACTCGGGGTACCAGAGGACCTCGGTGGGCTGCCGGACCAGCGGGTAGTGGTTCACCAGTACGAGCGGCACCTGCGGGTCGTGCTCGGTGAGCCGCTTCTCGGTCAGCCGGACGCGCTCGCGGCACCAGGAGTCGCGGTCCGGGAACGGGTCCGGGTGCAGGAAGCGCTCGTCCGCGCAGACCACGCCGGACTCGTAGGCGGCGGCCAGTGACTCCTCCTTGGTGGTGGTGCCGGGGGCCCGGAAGGAGTAGTCGTACAGCAGGAACAGCGGGGCGACGGCGACCGGGCCGCCCGCGCCGGTCCACACCGGGTAGGGGTCCTCGGGGGTCACCACGCCGAGCTCGCGGCAGATGTCCAGCAGGTGCTCGTAGCGCTCGACGCCGCGCAGCTGGACCGGGTCGTTGGGGTGGGTCCACAGCTCGTGGTTGCCGGGGGCCCAGATCACCTTGGCGAACCGTTCGGCGAGCAGACCCAGGGCCCAGCGGATGGTGACGGTGGACTCGGCCACGTCACCGGCGACGATCAGCCAGTCCTCCGGCGAGCCGGGCCGCAACTGTTCGACCAGGTCGCGGTTCTGCTGGTAGGAGACGTGCAGATCGCTCACCGCGAGCAGCCGGCCCCCGGCCGTGCCCCGTCGCGTGCTGTCCGCGTGGTTCTCACCGGCCATGTCGGCCCCCCAGATGGTCGTCGCTGCCGTCCCGGCCACAGTACCGGGGTCCGGCGGCCGGAACAGGGTGTCGGGAGTCGTACCCGCTGCCGAATCCCTTGACAGGGCGTCATGTCCGCGACAGCTTTGGGGCACCCCCACACCGAGAGGTCTCTCATGAAGAAGCCGCTCATAGGCACGCTGGCCGCGCTCCTGACCGCCGGGGCGACCGCCCTCGCCGGAGCCCCCGCCGCGACCGCCACCACCACGGCCGCGCCCGGTGCCGCGGAATCGGTGCAGGCCGGCAAGGTCGCCGCCGTCAACTTCGCCGGCACCGTGGCCCTCAGCAACTGTTCCGGCTCGCTCGTCCGGTTCCCCGCCTCGACGGCGAGCGACCCGGCGCTGGTGCTCTCCAACGGCCACTGCCTGGAGACCGGTATGCCCGGCCCCGGCCAGGTGGTCGTCAACCAGGCCTCCAGCCGCACCTTCACGCTGCTGAACGCGAGCGGCGGCTCGGCCGGCACCCTGCGTGCCACCAAGATGGTCTACGGCACCATGACCGACACCGATGTGTCGATCTACCAACTGAACACCACCTATGCCGCGATCCAGTCCTCCTACGGCATCGCCCCGCTGACCGTCGCGGCCACCCACCCCGTCCAGGGCACCGCGATCAAGGTCGTCTCCGGGTACTGGAAGAGGATCTACTCCTGCTCGGCCGACGGCTTCGCCTACCGGCTCAAGGAAGCGGACTGGACCTTCAAGGACTCCCTCCGCTACACCTCCACCTGCAACGTCATCGGCGGCACCTCCGGCTCTCCGGTCGTCGACGCCGCCAGCGGCCAGGTCGTCGCGGTGAACAACACCATCAACGAGAGCGGCCAGCGCTGCACCCTGAACAACCCCTGCGAGGTGGACCAGAACGGCGTGGTGACGGTCCGCGCGGGCATCGGCTACGCGCAGGAGACGTACATCATCCCCGCCTGCTTCGGCCCCGGGAACAAGCTCGACCTGACCCGGGTCGGCTGCACCCTGCCCCGCCCCTGACCGGCACGTTCGTCCCCGATGGGCCATCCGCGACCGGCGGGTGGCCCATTCGGTCGTCCGCCGGACGGCCGGTCCGTCCGGCGGTGGCGTGCCGGCGGTCGCATGCCCGAGGCCGCGCACCGGCGGCCGCGCACCGGCGGCCGCACACCGGCGGCCGCGCACCGAAGGCCGCATACCGACGGCCGGAGCGTGGTACGGACCATGGCAACACCCAGTTCCGTTGACCCGATGGAGAGTTGATGACCACGACGATGAGAAGGCTGCTGGTCGCCGCCCTGCTGATACCCCTGCTCGGCCTCGGCCTCGCCCCGACGGCGTTCGCCCGCGGGACGGACGCGCCCGCGGCGGCCTCCGTCGCCGACGACCCGTCGGCCGACGTCAAGGACCGCCTGGCGGCGATCCGCGGCATGACGGTCACCGAGGAGCAGCCCACCACCACCGGCCACCGCTACTTCCTGCTCACCTACACCCAGCCGATCGACCACAACCGCCCCTGGCTGGGCACCTTCCAGCAGCGGCTCAGCGTGCTGCACCGCGGCTACGACCGGCCGACCGTGTTCTTCACCAACGGCTACACGCTGCGCACCACACCCAGCCGCACCGAGCCGGCCCGGCTGGTCGACGGCAACCAGGTCTCCATCGAGTACCGCTACTTCACGCCCTCCCGGCCCGAGCCGGCCGACTGGTCCAAGGCCGGCATCGAGCAGGCGGCCACCGACGCGCACCGGCTGATCACCGCGCTGAAGCGGATCTACCACCAGGAGTGGCTCTCCACCGGCGGCTCCAAGGGCGGCATGTCCTCCACCTACCACCGCCGCTTCTTCCCGGACGACGTGGCCGGCACCATCGCCTACGTCGCGCCGAACGACGTCAACGACCGCGAGGACTCCGCGTACAGTCGGTTCTTCGAGAACGTCGGCACCCCCGAGTGCCGGGCCGCGCTGAACGGCACCCAGCGTGAACTGCTGGCCCGCCGCGACCGCCTGGAGCCCCGCTACGCCGCCGACAACGCCGCCGCCGGCTCCACCTTCACCACCGTCGGCAGCGCCGACCGCGCCTACGAGCTCGCCGTACTGGACTCGGTCTGGACGTTCTGGCAGTACAGCCTGGAGGCCGACTGCGTGAACGTCCCGGGCGCCGCCGGCACCGACGACGCGCTGTACGCCTGGCTCGACTCGCAGTCCGGCATCACCGGCAACAGCGACCAGGCGCTCGCCGGGTACACCGCGTACTACTACCAGGCCGGCACTCAGCTGGGCTCGCCCTCCTTCGACGTCTCCCGGCTCAAGGGCCTGCTGCACTACGACTACAAGGAGCTGTACGCGCCGCGCACCTACGTGCCGCGCAGCATCCCGATGCGGTTCGACCCGTCCGCGATGCGCGACATCGACCGCTGGGTGCGCAACGACGCCGAGCGGATCATCTTCGTCTACGGCCAGAACGACCCGTGGGGTGCCGAGCCGTTCCGCCTCGGCCGGGGCAGTGAGGACAGCTACGTCTACACCGTGCCCGGCGGCAACCACGGCTCGAACATCACCAGGCTGCCGGCCGCCGAGTCCGCGGCGGCCACCGCCAAGGTGCTGGAGTGGGCCGGTCTCGGCTCCGCCTCCGCCCGCGGGCTGAGCGGCGGGTACCAGGTGCCGCCGATCGGGCCGCTGGACGAGGAGGGGCTGAAGCAGGACCGCGTCCGGCTGTAGTGGCCTACCGCACGACAGCCGTCCTGCACGACAGCCGTCCTGCACGACAGCCGTTCCGCACGACAGCCGTTCCGCACGGCGTGACGAGGGCCGCCCGGCAACCGGGCGGCCCTCCGGCGTTCCCGGGGACGGCGAGGCCCGGGCGGCGGGCCCGCACCCCCTCCCCGAAGCAGTGAATCAGTGCTTCAATGCTTGCATGGCCTACCGACGCACCCCCGCCGTGCAAGCCCGTCTGGACGCCCAGCGCGAGGCGGTGCTCCAGGCCGCGGTCGGCCTGCTCGCCGAGCGCGGCTACGGCGGCTGCAGCATGGCCGCCGTCGCCGAGCACGCCGGGATCGCCACCGGCTCCGTGTACCGGCACTTCGCGAGCAAGGCCGAGCTGTCCGTCGAACTCTTCCGCCGGGTGGTCACCCGGGAGGTCGCCGCCGTGCACGAGGCCGTCGCCCGCCACGACACCCCCCGGGAGCGGATCGCGGCCGTCGTCGAGACCTTCGCCGCCCGCGCCCTGCGCGCCCCCAGGCTCGCCCACGCCCTGCTGGTCGAGCCGGCCGACACCGTGGTGGACGCCGAACGGCTGGTCTTCCGCCGCACCTTCCGCGACGTGCTCGCCGCCGAGATCGCCGCCGCCCTCGCCGTCGGCGAGCTGCCGCCCCAGGACCCGCAGCTGACCGCCGCCGCGATCGTCGGCGCCACCGCCGAGGCGCTCACCGGCCCGCTCGCCGCCGCACCCCCGCCCGGCCCCAGGACCGCCCCCGACGCGGTGGTCCCCGCCCTGGTCTCCTTCACCCTCCGTTCTCTGGGAGTACCCGATGACAGCGACGCATGAGGTCACCAACCAGGTCCCGCTCCCGTACGGGCACGACACCGCGGCCGACCCCGGGCTGCTCGCCGCCCTGCACCGGGCCGGCGCCGGCTGGGCCGAGCCCGAGCTGCGCGAACTCGGCCGGCTGGCCGGCTCCGAGCAGGCCGCCGAGTGGGGCCGGCTGGCCAACGAGAACCCGCCGCTGCTGCGCACCCACGACCGCTTCGGCCACCGGATCGACGAGGTCGAGTTCCATCCGGCCTGGCACGAGCTGATGCGCACCGCCGTCGGCCACGGCCTGCACGCCGCCCCCTGGCGGGACGACCGCCCCGGCGCGCACACCGCCCGCGCCGCCAAGTTCTACGTCTGGGGCCAGGTCGAGGCCGGCCACACCTGCCCGGTCTCGATGACCTACGCCGCCGTCCCGGCCCTGCGCGCCACCCCGGGGCTGGCCGCCGAGTTCGAGCCGCTGCTCGCCGCCACCGCGTACGACTTCGGCCTGCGCGAGCCGCACGGCAAGCGCGGGCTGATCGCCGGCATGTCGATGACCGAGAAGCAGGGCGGCTCCGACGTCCGCACCAACACCACCACCGCCGTCCCGCGGCCGGACGGAAGCTACCGGCTGACCGGCCACAAGTGGTTCACCTCGGCGCCGATGTCCGACCTCTTCCTCACCCTCGCCCAGGCACCCGGCGGACTCAGCTGCTTCCTGCTGCCGCGCGTCCTGCCGGACGGCACCCGCAACCGGCTCCGGCTGCAGCGGCTCAAGGACAAGCTGGGCAACAAGTCCAACGCCTCCGCCGAGATCGAGTACGACGAGGCGTACGGCCTGCTGGTCGGCGAGGAGGGCCGGGGCGTGCGGACCATCATCGAGATGGTCAACATGACCCGCCTGGACTGCACCATCGGCGCCGCCTCCGGCATGAGGCTCGGCGCCACCCGGGCCGTCCAGCACGCCCTGCACCGGCGCGCCTTCGGCAAGGCGCTGGTCGACCAGCCGCTGATGCGCAACGTGCTCGCCGACCTGGTCGTCGAGTCCGAGGCGGCCACCGCGGTGGCGATGCGGCTCGCCGAGGCCACCGACGCCGCGATCGCCGGGGACGAGCAGGAGACGCTGGTGCGCCGGCTCGGCCTGGCCGTCGCCAAGTACTGGGTCTGCAAGCGCGGCCCGGCGCACGCCGCCGAGGCCCTGGAGTGCCTGGGCGGCAACGGCTACGTCGAGGAGTCCGGGATGCCCCGGCTCTACCGCGAGGCGCCGCTGGTCTCCATCTGGGAGGGCTCCGGCAACGTCGCCGCCCTGGACGCGCTGCGCGCCATGGCCAAGCGCCCGGAGACCGTCGAGGCCTTCCTCGGCGAGCTGGACGCCGCCGCGGGCGCCGACCGCCGGCTCGACGCGGCCGTCGCCGGCCTGCGCAAGCAGCTCACCGACCTCGACCAGCTGGAGTACCGCACCCGCCGGCTGGTGGAGGCGATGGCGCTGGCCTTCCAGGGCTCGCTGCTCGTCCGGTACGGCGACCCGGCGGTGGCCGACGCGTTCTGCGCCTCCCGGCTCGGCGGCGACCACGGCGCGGCCTTCGGCACCCTGCCGCCCGGCCCGGACGCCGGGGCGATCATCGACCGCGCCCGCCCGGTGCCCGCCGCGTGAGCCTGCCCGAGCCGGTGGCCGAGGCGGACGGGGCGCGGGCCTTCTGGCAGCACCTCGGCCTCCCCGGCCTGATCGACGTCCACACGCTCCCTCCTTGCCCGCCCTCGGGCAGGAGGGGCCCACCATGCCGCAGAACGTCCTCGACAAGGTGTGGGCGTACTTCGACGCGGCCGGGCCGCTGACCGGCCGCCCCTGGCCGATCACCTACCGCGAGGCGGAGCATCGGCGCGTCGTCCGACTGCGGGAGTTCGGCGTCCGGGCGTTCACCGCGATGCTCTACCCGCACAAGCCCGGGACGGCCGGGTGGCTGAACGCCTGGGGCGCGGACGGGCGCTGGGCGAGCGCGTCCTGCTCGGCAGCGACCTCCCCGACATCCCCTACCCGTACGGGCACCAGCTGGAGGCGCTGGACCGGCTCGGGCTGGGGGAGGAGTGGCTGCGCGCCGTCTGCCACGACAACGCGGCCGCCCTGTTCGGGATATGACCTCGGAGGTCATCGACGCCCGCGCCGCGCCCCGGCACAGTGGTGGGCACCCGGCGGCGGCAGCGCCGACCGGGATCCCACCCACGTCCGGAGGCCGATCCGCCATGTCCGCGCACACCCTGAACACCGCCCGCCGCACCGCCCCCGCCTCCGTCAAGGCGCTGCGGGGCTTCCTCGCCCTCGACGCCGTGGTCAGCGGCGGCAACGGCCTCGCCTATCTGGCCTTCCCCGGCCCGCTCGGCGAGCTGCTGGGCGTCGGCCGCTCGACCCTGCTCGAACTCGGCGCCGTGCTGGCGGTGTTCGGCCTCGCGGTCGGGCTGCTGGCGGCCCGCCCGCAGCCGCCGGGACTCGCGGTGCGGGCGGTGATCGACGTCAACCTGGTCTGGACGGTGCTCAGCGTGGTGGCGATGGAGCTGTGGTTGGAGCCGACCACCGCCGGCTACGTCTGGATCCCGCTCCAGGCCGCGACGGTGGCCCTCTTCGCCGCGCTCCAGTTCACCGCCCTGCGCCGGCTGCCCGTGTGACCGGGTGAGCGTGTGACCCGCGTGACCGGGTGGGCGTGTGGCGGCCCGCCCGGGTGACTACCGGGCCGTCCCCACGGCCTCCTGCAGGAACGCGACGGTCTCCGGGTCGGCCGGGAGGAAGGTCTCCATGGCCAGCTCGGAGACGGTCACGTCCATCGGCGTGTTGAAGGTCGCGATGGTCGACAGGAAGGACAGCACCCGCCCCTCGTGGGCGACCCGCAGCGGCAGGGCGAACGGGAACAGCTCGGTGATGTCCTCCTCCCCGTCACCGTCCGCCGCCGTGCCGGGCGGCTCGGGGTAGGCCCGGACCTCCTCCAGCAGGGCCCGCAGCGGCTCCGAACGGACCAGCCCGAGCTGCTGCTCCATCCGCTCCAGCAGGTGCCGCCGCCACTGCCGCAGGTTGAGGATCCGCGGTGCGAGGCCCTCCGGGTGCAGGGTGATCCGCATCGCGTTGAGCGGAGGCTCCAGCAGGTGCGGCGCGACTCCGGAGAGCAGCAGCCCGAGGGCCCGGTTGGCCGCGAGGACCTGGAAGGTCCCGTCGACGACCAGCGCCGGGTACGGGTCGTGCGAGGCGAGCAGCCGCTCCATCCCGGAGCGCAGGGCCGCCATCGCCGGGTCGTCCAGCCGCTTCTCCGGGTAGTGCGGCGCGTACCCGGCGGCCAGCAGCAGCGCGTTGCGCTCGCGGACCGGGACGTCGAGGTGCTCGGCGAGCCTGAGCACCATCTCCTGGCTGGGCCGGGCGCGGCCGTTCTCGATGAAGCTGATGTGCCGGGCCGAGGAGTCGGCCAGCAGGGCCAGCTGCAGCTGGCTGAGCCGGCGCCGCTCCCGCCAGCCGCGCAGCAGCGCGCCCACGCCCCGGCCGGCCGCTTCCGGTCCCATCCCCACCGTGATCGTCATGGCGGGGACAGTACTACCGCGGACACGTGGGCGGACGCGGGGGCGTCAGGCGCCGGTGGTGGAACCCGGCCGGACGATCATCAGCACCACGACGACCGCCCAGAGCAGGTTGAAGACGCCCGCCGTCATCGGCAGCAGCTTGAGCCCGTTGACCGCCTTGCCGTGCTCCGCCGAGCCGCCGTCCAGGGCGAGCGCGTCCACCGCGGCCTGCTGCGCGGGCAGGACGAACAGCAGCAGCGACAGGGCCGCGACGGCGGTCAGCACCATCGAGGCGATCATCCAGGACTGGCCGAGCACGTCCATCACCTGGGCGAGTCCGATGCCGAGGACCGGAACGGCGATCCCGAGCAGCGCGTAGACCTGGGTGATCCGGTGCAGCAGCCGCAGCATGCCGGCGTCGGCGGCCTGCTCGGGCCCGCCCGCCAGCGCGGCCTTCGCCCGGCGCGGGAACATGCTGACGGCCACGGCCACCGGGCCGATGAACAGCACCGAGGCGAGGACGTGCAGGCTCAGCAGGAACTTGGCCATGGCGGGGCACCCTTGTGACTCAACGGGGGCGGCCCGTCGGCGGTCGCGGCGCGGGCAGCCGGGGCGGACGGTTCTCCTCGCCCCGCCCAGGACGCTAACACCGCTTATCCGACCGTCCGACCGGCCCCCACCTGGGCAGCTCTAGAGAGCACTCAGCTCCACGGCCCGCGGCGGCAGCTCGCAGACTGCCGCGACGGCCGCCCCGTGCGCCTCGTCCACCCAGTCGAGCAGCCGGAGCCCCTCGAAGGTGCTGAGCAGCGGCCGGCCGTCGGGCAGGTCGAGCGGGAGCCCGGAGAGGTCGACGGCGGCGAGGCCGTCCAGGGTGGTGCGGCCGATCTTGATCAGGGCCTCCTTGCGGACCCAGAGCCGCAGGAAGGCCCGCGCCGGGTCGGGGTGCTCCCGCACCAGCCGCAGCTCCGCCTCGGTGAGCACCCGGGGCGCGACGTCCAGCAGGCTGCCGCCGCGGTCGGTCAGCTCGACGTCGACGCCGATCGGCCGGTGCCCGGCGGCGGCCGCGACCACGCCCTTGGTGTGCGAGAGGCTGACCGCGACCCCGGGGTGGTCGGGCAGGTAGGGCTTGCCGTGGTCGCCCTTGCCGCAGTCGGGGCAGTGCTGGGCGAGGGTCAGCGCGGTGGCCGGGACGCCGAGCAGGCGGGCGGCGCAGAGCCGGACCAGGGCGTGCGCGGCGATGAAGTCGACCCGTCCCGACTCGTGCCGGAACCGGGCGGCGCGCTCCTTCTCCACGCCGGTGAGCAGGTGCTCGCCGGCCCCGGGGTGGCGCAGCACGTCGGCGCTGGTGGCGACGGTGGCGATGGCGTCGGAAGTCATGCCTCCAACCTAGCGGGGCCGCGGGTGGCCAGGGAGGACACGGTCGATCCTTCCGTTCGGAAGATTTTCCGATTGGCGCTGATGGTCTGTAGGGTGCCGATTGCCCGATTTGATGCCCGATATCCAAAATCTCTGGATTCTCTAGGTATCGGCCGGGATGATGCAGGATCAACCGGAACGAGGCGGGTGCCCTTCCACCTGCCTCTCTCTTCGCGGAGGAATGTGCAGATGAGTCAGGGAACCGGTACACCCGGTCACAGAAGAGCCACCGCGGGACGGGTCCCCCGCCCCCGCGGGCGCCGCAACGTCAGGATCGCGGCGGCGACGGCCACGGCCGTGCTGCCGCTCGCGGCGGTGCTGACGGTCGGTTCGGCCGCCCCGCTGGCCCCGCCGCTGGGCGCGTGCAGCGGACCGGACTGCCCGGCCACCTGGCCGGGCGTCAACAACGGCGACTTCCCGGGCCGGGACGCCGCCATCAACGTCTTCACCGGCGGCAACTACACGGTCGCCGGCCGGGCGGCCGAGGCCGAGGGCAGGATCGTCACCCTCGGCGACTTCACCGTCGACAAGAACGGCGGCGGCATCTTCAACGCGGGCGTGGTCGGTGTCGGTTCGCGGGTCGTCCCGCCGAACGGCAGCGACTTCCTCACGGTCGGCGGCAAGGTCACCGTCCAGCCCGACAACAGCCTGCTGATCGGCGGCATCGACTCCAAGGGCCAGGCCTTCGGCAACCTGCGGCACGCGGGCACGCTCACCGGCTCGGTCTCCATCGACCCGACCGGCGAGGCGATACAGGACGCCGGCGCCGCCGCGCCGTACCGCTCGGTGCTCACCCAGATCGAGGACGTCTCCGCCTGTGTCGGCCGCACCGCCGCCACCGGTACCGTCGCGCTCACCGGCAGCGAGGCGACCTTCACCGGTGACGGGACCAGCATGAAGCAGGTCTTCAACGTCCCCGGGAACCTCACCTCGCCGACCGGCGGGCAGATCGGCCTGGTGTTCGCGAACATCCCGGCCGGCGCGACCGTCGTGGTCAACATGCAGTCGGCCGACCCGGTCATCAACACCTACACCGGTACCGGCCTGCCGGGCGACCAGACCACCGAGATGCGCTCCAAGCTGCTGTGGAACTTCCCCACGGCCACGGCGGCGCAGATCAACGGCAGCGCGCAGTTCCAGGGCGCGGTGATGGCGGGCAACCCGGCCGGCACCACGACCATCGACATGCCGGGCATGAACGGCCGGGTCTACCTGGCGGGCAACCTGATACAGACCGGCAACGGCGGCTACGAGATCCACAGCTACCCGTTCGACGGGGACCTGCCGGACTGCGCGGTCGAGCCGACCCCGACGCCCACCTCGCCGACCCCGACCCCGACCCCCACCACCCCCACGCCGACCGGAACCACCACCTCGCCGACGCCGACCGGCCCGTCGCCGACGTCGACGGAGACGTCCACCACGCCGGCCCCGACGGAGACCGCGACCTCGCCGGCCCCGACGGAGACGGCCACCTCGCCGGCGCCGACCGGGACCACCACCTCGGCGGCCCCGACCGGCCCGACCGCCACGTCCAGCTCGTCCGCCGCCGCACCCACCGGCGACGGGCCCACGAGCCAGGGCCCGACCGGGCAGCAGCCCGCGCCCAGTAGCGGCGGAGGCGGCGGTTCGCTGGCCTCGACCGGTTCGGGCAACGCCGTGACCTTCGGCCTCGTCGGGGGCGTCCTGCTCATCCTCGGCGGGCTCGCCGTCCTGGCCGCCCGGCGCCGGGGCCGCCACGGCTAGCCGCTCGCGGTAGGCACCGCACAGCCGGGGGCCGCCCGGTCCTCCGACCGGGCGGCCCCGTTGCGTTCGCCGGCCTCAGGTCACCTCGCCGCGCCGGGAGAAGCGCTCGTCCTTCCACTCGCCGCTCTCCAGCACCTGGGCCAGGTGCCGCGCCGCGTCCCACACCTCGGTGTGCGAGAGGTAGAGCGGGGTGAAGCCGAAGCGCATGAGGTCCGGGGCCCGGAAGTCCCCGATCACACCGCGGGCGATCAGCGCCTGCACCACCGGGTAGCCGTCGGCGTGCCGCAGCGCCACCTGGCTGCCGCGCCGGGCGTGCTCGCGCGGGGTCACCACCTCGATGCCGTCCAGGCCCTCCACCAGACCGATGAACAGATCGGTCAGCGCCAGGCTCTTGGCCCGGACGGCGGCCCGGTCGGCCCGCTCCCAGACGTCCAGCGAGGCCTCCAGCGCGGCCTGGCCGAGCAGCGACGGCGAGCTGGTGAGGAAGCGGCCGATGCCGTCCTTCGGGTCGTAGCCGGGCTCGAAGGCGAACGGACGGGCGTGCCCGAACCAGCCGCTCAGCGGCTGCGGCGCCCCGGCCGCCAGATGCCGCTCGGCGACGTACAGGAAGGCCGGTGAGCCGGGGCCGCCGTTGAGGTACTTGTAGGTGCAGCCGACCGCGAAGTCGGCGCCACTGGCGGAGAGTTCGACCGGCAGCGCGCCCACCGAGTGGCAGACGTCCCAGATCATCAGCGCCCCGGCGGCCCGCACCCGGGCGGTGATCCCGGGCATGTCCAGCAGCTCGCCGGTCCGGTAGTCGACGTGCGAGAGGACGACCGCGGCGACGTCCCCGTCCAGGTGCGCGTCCAGCTCGGCCGGGTCGATCAGCACGCTGCGGGCGCCCGGGACCAGCCCGGTCACGCCCTCGGCGATGTAGAGGTCGGTCGGGAAGGCCGCGCGGTCGCCCAGGACGGCGGAGCGGCCCGGACGCAGCCGCAGCGCCGCCGCCAGCACCTTGAACAGGTTGACCGAGGTGGTGTCGCAGACCACCAGCTCCTGCGGGGCGGCCCCGACCAGCGGGGCGATCCGCCGGCCCAGCCGGTACGGCTGCTCGAACCAGCCCGCGTCGTTCCAGCTGCGGATCAGCTCCCGGCCCCACTCCCGCTCGACCACCGTCCGCACCCGCTCGGGGGTGCGGACCGGCAGCGCGCCGAGCGAGTTGCCGTCCAGGTAGATCACCCCCGGTGGCAGGGCGAACTCCCCGCGGAACGCCGCCAGCGGGTCGGCGGCGTCCAGCGCCGCGCACTCCTCGCGCGTGATCATGCCCAGCCCTTCCCTCGCCCTGTCCTCTTCCACTGCCCGTTCACGCCCGCCGGGACGCTGCGGGGTCGTCACAGCCCGTCCCGGATCGCCCACAGCTCGGGGAAGACGTCCTGCTCGGCGGAGCGGCGCAGCCAGGTCAGACCGCTGGAGCCGCCGGAGCCGGGCTTGCCGCCCATCGCCCGCTTGACCGCCGCCAGGTGGCGCTGGCGCCAGCGGGTCACCCGCTCGGCGACGTCCAGCAGCGCCTCGGCCAGCGGCAGCAGCGCCGCGTGCTCCGGCTCGGTGTAGACCCGCCGCCAGGCGTCCGCGACCGCCTCGTCGGCCTGGTGGCGCTGCTCGGAGACGGTCTGCGGCACGGCCAGGCCGCGGTGGGCCAGCAGCGCGAGCGCGTCGTCGTAGAGGGTGGGGGAGCGCAGGGCGGCGGTCAGCTCGGCGTGCGTGCGCGGGCTGTCGCGGTACATGTTCAGCAGCGCGGCGTTCTTGTTGCCGAGCAGGAACTCCAGCTGCAGGAAGGCCGAGGACTGGAAGCCGGAGGCCTCGCCGAACAGCGGGCGGAAGGCGTTGAACTCCTGCGGGGTGAGTGTGGCCAGCAGGTCCCAGGACTCCACCAGCACGTCCTGGACGTGCGTGCCGCGGCGCAGCGCGGCCAGGGCGCCCGGCAGGTCGTCCGCGCGCAGGGCCCGCTGGGCGAGCGTCCACTCGTGCCGCAGCAGGCCGAACAGCAGTTCCATCACCTGGGTGGTGACGATGAACGACAGCTCCGCGGGCTCCTCGCTGAGCGGGTGCTGCAGGCCGTGCAGTTCGTCCAGCCGCACGTAGCGCGCGTACGGGGTGCCCCGCTCCGGCTCCCCGGCCCGGTCGAACGACAGGTTGGGCCTCTCCACCGTGTCGTGCCCCATAGCCGATCCCTCCAGAAGTCGTCGGCGAACCGAACCGCCGGACGGGCCCGGGATCCGCGCCGGTCGCCCCGGTCGTCGCCGGAGCCCCATTGTGCGGCGGCCCGTCCCGCATTTGAATGGGCGGCGGGCACGGCAACCGCGGCCGCGCCTGTCGTACGAGAGGTGTTTTCCCGATCCTCTTCACGATCGCAAAGCAGCGGTTTCCAGCCAACCGGACCACACCCTCAGGAGCCGCCGTGGACGCCGTCGACCGCCGCCTGCTGGCCGAGCTGCAGGCCGACGCCCGGCTCTCCTACAACGAACTCTCGCGCCGGGTGAGCCTGTCCGCACCCGCCGTGGCCGAACGGGTCCGCCGCCTGGAGGCCGACGGGGTGATCTCCGGCTACCACGCCCACGTCGACCTCACCCGCTCCGGCCTGCCGATCACCGCGCTGGTGCAGCTCCAGTGCTACGGCCCGCGCTGCGTGCTGCGCGACCCGGAGGTGGCCGGCTGGCCGGAGGTGCTCCAGTTGCACCGGGTCACCGGCGGCGCCTGCTGCGTGCTGCTGGTCGCCGTTCCGGCGATGGCCGATTTCGAGGCCCTGATCGACCGCCTCGGCGGCTACGGCCAGCCGGCCAGCTCGATGATCCTCTCCAGCCCCGTTCCCTGGCGGCCGGTGGTCGTGCCCTGAACCGGCCGATAGGTTCCTGCCCATGCCGATCGACCGTCACATCCTGCTGCTCCCCGGCAGCCTGCGCGCCGGGTCCGTCAACGAGACCGTGCTGCGCACCGCCGCCGCCGTGGCGCTCGCCACCGAGGGCATCGCGACCAGCTACTACACCGGGCTGGCGGGACTGCCGCACTTCAACCCGGACCTCGACACCGACCCGCTGCCGGAGCCGGTCACCGCGCTGCGGGCGGCGATCGAGGCCGCCGACGCCCTGCTGATCTGTACGCCCGAGTACGCCGGGACCCTGCCGGGTGCCTTCAAGAACCTGTTGGACTGGACGGTCGGCGGCATCGAGATCGCGGACAAGCCGGCCGCCTGGATCAACGCCGCCGGGACCGGGCGCGGCCTGGGGGCCGAGGCGACGCTGGGCACGGTGCTGCGCTACACGGGGGCGACCGTGGTGGAGGGCGCCTGCGTGCGGTTGCCGCTGGTGCGCGGGGACGTCGGGGCGGACGGGCTGGTCGCCGATCCGCTGGTGCGCGACCGGATCGGGGAGGCGCTGGTCCGGCTGGCCGCGGCCGCCTGAGCCGTCCTGCCGCCCGAGCCGCCCCGCCGGAACCGCTCTGCCGCGCTGCGCCCCGTGTCGCAGCGCGGCTCAGTACCCCTCGGCGCCCCTCAGTGCCCCTCGGGCAGGTGCACGCCGAGCCCGGCCAGCCCTTCGAGGAACAGCTCGGCGCCGACCGCCGCGAGCAGCAGGCCGAGCAGCCGGGCGATCACCTCCAGCGAGGTCCGGTGGGTGCGCTGCATCAGCGGGGCCAGGACGGCGACGCTGATGAAGTTGATCACCACCACGGCGACGTACGCGCCGGCCACGGTGGCGTGCCAGCCCCAGTCGTCCTTGGCGAGCGAACCGACCAGGACCGCGGTGACGGCGAGCGGGCTGGCCAGGTACGGCAGCAACAGCTCGCGGATGCCGTCCACCAGCGGGCCGGCCAGGTGCTCGTCCGCCTCGTCGGCGCCGGCGCCGAGGTGCACGCCGAAGACCAGCGCGACCGCGTAGACGAAGAAGATCAGTCCGCCGGCGAGCTGCAACGACTGGTCGCTGATGTGGAACAGTGAGGTGACGAAGTCGGCGCTGAAGGCGAGGCCCGTCCCGATCACGGCCGAGATGACCGAGCTCCAGGCCGCCAGCCGCCGCAGCTCCCCGGTGCTCCGGGTGCCGGCCAGCCGGGCGAAGGACAGCAGGACCTTCGGCGGGCCGACCACGGCGAAGAAGGCGATGAAGGCGCTGCTCAGATCGAAGACGAACATGCGCCAAGCATGGCCGCGGCGATCGGTCCCGCCCGGGTGCCACGCCTGTCCGAATTATTCCCGTTCGCGCCCTGATTCGCCCGAACGGCCGCCCCGGGTCGAGCCGACCGGCGGTTTCCGCTGCGATGGAAGCCGGACCACCCCTCCGCGCGGCGGAGGGCTCCCGAAGGGGACTTCGACATGGCTCTGAACCGTAGCGACCTGGGCCTGCTGGCCCTGCGCGGTGCCGTCGGCGGGGTGCTGATCGCCCACGGCACCCAGAAACTGTTCGGCTGGTTCGGCGGTGGCGGCCTGGACGGCACCGCCAAGGCGATGGAGGCGATGGGCTTCCACCCGCCGCGACAGAGCGCCCTGGCCGCGGGCCTCGGTGAGGCCGGTGGCGGCGCGATGCTGGTGGCCGGGCTGGCCACACCCGCGGCCGGCGCGGTGGTGGCCGGGACGATGGCGGGCGCCGTCGCGGTGCACGCCCCGGCGGGCTTCTTCGCGATGGGCGGCGGCTACGAGTACCCGGCGTTCCTCGGCGCGGCCGGTCTGGCGCTGGGCCTGGCCGGCCCGGGCCGGTACTCGCTGGACCATCTGACCGGGCACGCCTTCAACCAGCCGTGGGTCGGTCTGCTGGCCTTCGCGGCGAGCGCGGCCTCGGCGTACGGGGTGGTGGCCCGCCGCCGGCACGCGCTGCGGCTGGCGGAGGAGCGCGCGGCGGTGGAGTCGGAGACCCAGGAGGGCTCGGGGCTCTCCTGACCCGGCTCGCTTCCCGGGGCCGGGTCACCCGAACGCCCCGGCCCTGGTGGCGAACGCCGCGCGCTCCCCGGAACGTGGGCGGGGAGGCCCGCCGGGCAGCCCGGCGCCGGCCGGACCCGACGGCCGGAACCCCGACGGCCAGAATCGAGGACCCCGATGGACCGCCAATCGATCCGCCGCCCCGCGGCCCCGTCCCGGCCGACCGCCGCCGACCCGTACGCCCCCGTCGTCCGCCGCCCGCACCGCGTGCTGGCCGCGGCGGCGGTCGCCGCCCTGGTCGGCGGGGCGGCGCTGGCGGGCTGCTCCTCGTCCAGTGAGGGCAAGACCGGCAGCGCGGCCACCTCGGCCGCCGCGCAGGCGGGTTCGGCGATCGCCGGCGCCGCCTCCGCCGCGGCCTCGGCCGCGAGTTCGGTGCTGGCCTCGGCGGCCGGCGGGCTTCCCTCGGCGGCGGCCTCCGCGGTCTCCTCGGCGCAGGCGAAGGCCTCCTCCGCGATCGCCGGTATCAAGGGCGGGCTGGACGCGAAGGGCGACGTCGCGCCCGGGGCGGTCTCGTTCGCGAACGGCAAGGCCGAGACGACGCTGACCGTCACCAACCACGGGCAGGACACCAGCCGGTACGTGATCCAGGTCAACTTCACCGACGACAGCGGCAATCTGCTGGACGTGACGGCGGTGACCGTGCCGGACCTGGCGGCGGGTCAGAAGACCGACGCGAAGGCGACCAGCAACCGGGACCTCTCGGGCTCGGTGAAGGCCGTAGTCGCCAATGCCGTTCGGTACTGACCGCGTACCGACCGCCCGCCGCGCCCCGGCCACCCCCGCTGATCCGCAGGTCAGCGGGGGTGCTTCGGTTCCCGGCGAACCTTAAGGGCGGCTCAAGCGTCAACATCACCCCTTGACGGGGTAGTTGGTCTAGTCCATTTTAGTGCCCAGGTGCAGGGAGCCCCTGAGCCGGCGTCAGCGGTCCGCCGCTGACGCCGGTTCGGCTTATCCCGGCGTCCGTCAAGGCATGTTCCGCTCGATTCCCCCATCCTGTTCTGTCATGTCCCGGTCGTACGGCCCCACCCCGTACCTGCGCCCCGGGGCGCGTCGGAATCCCCCACACCCAGGAGTCACGCACCCATGCTCCGTTCACGCATCGAAAGGGCCGGGGCCCCGGTTCAGGAGGGCGGCCGCCGCAAGCGGTCCAAGTCCCTGACCGCGATCGCCGCCGGTACCACGGCCTCCCTGCTGCTCGGCGCGGGCCTCGCGCTCAGCGGCGGCGCCACCGCCAACGCCGCCGTCGGCAACAGCACCGGCGCGCCCGCCACCAGCGGTGGCATCAAGGTCGCCTACTTCGACCAGTGGTCGATCTACTCGAACGCGTACTACCCCAAGACGATCCAGGACACCGGCGTCGCCGGGAAGCTGGACTACCTGATCTACTCGTTCGCCAACATCCACCCCACCAACGGCACCTGTTTCCAGGCCACCAAGGCCGCGAGCCAGGACGAGAACAACCCGAGCGCGGGTGACGGTGCGGCGGACGCGTTCGCCGACTACCAGAAGAGCTTCGGCCCGGACATCTCGGTCGACGGCGTCGGCGACGTCTGGGGCCAGCCGATCGCGGGCAACTTCAACCAGCTGAAGAAGCTGAAGGCGAAGAACCCGAACCTCAAGATCCTGATCTCGCTGGGTGGCTGGACGTACTCCAAGTACTTCTCGTCGGCGGCCGCCACGGACGCCTCGCGCAAGAAGCTGGTCTCGTCCTGCATCGACATGTTCATCAAGGGCAACCTGCCGGTCGACGCCGGCTACGGCGGCCCGGGCTCGGCGGCCGGCATCTTCGACGGCATCGACATCGACTGGGAGTACCCGGGCGGCGGCGGCCACCTCGGCAACCAGGAGAGCCCGAACGACAAGCAGAACTTCACCCTGCTGCTGAAGGAGCTGCGTGAGCAGCTCGACGCGCAGGGCAAGGCCGACGGCAAGACCTACCACACCGCGGCCGCGGTGGGCGCCGGCCAGGACAAGATCAAGAACGTCGAGACCGACAAGATCGGTCAGTACCTGTCGTTCCTCGACATCATGACGTACGACATGCACGGCGGCTGGGAGGCCAAGGGCCCGACCAACCACCAGGCCCCGATCTACAGCGGCCCGAACGACCCGATGAACCCGGTCCCCGGTGGCACCGGCAAGTACTCGGTCGACAACGCCGTCAAGGCCTACACCGTGGGTGACCCGCAGTACGGCATCCCCGGTGGCTTCCCGGCCAAGAAGATCAACGTCGGCGTGCCGTTCTACTACCGCGGCTGGACCGGCGTCCAGAACAACGGCAAGAACGGTCTGTTCCAGGCCGCCACCGCCCCGGCCCCGGGTGCCCCGCTCTCGGGCGGCGTCGCCGGCATCCAGATGTACAAGGAGCTGGCCGGCTTCGTCGACAACCCGGCGAAGACCTACTGGGACGAGGACGCCAAGGCGACCTACTTCTACGACGGCAACGTCTTCTGGTCCGGTGAGGACGCCCGCTCGATCCAGGCCAAGCTGGACTACGCGCACTGCAACGGCCTCGGCGGCTCCTTCGCCTTCTCGCTGTACGACCTGGGCAACAAGACCGCCCTGTTCGACAAGATGGTCGAGGCCACCAACGGTTCGGCCGCCGGCTGCCCGGCCCCGCCGGTGACCACCCCGCCGACCACCCCGCCGACCACGCCCCCCACCACGCCGCCGACCACCCCGCCCACGACTCCGCCGACCACGCCGCCGACCACCCCGGCCGGCTGCGCGGGCGCCCCGAGCTGGGACGCGGCCACCACCTACGCGACCTCGACCAAGGTTTCGTGGAAGGGCCACTACTACACCAACAAGTGGTGGACCAAGGGCGACGACCCGTCGCTCGCCGGCCAGTGGGGCGTCTGGACCGACAACGGCCCCTGCTGATCCACCTCTGATCGGATGAGGGCCTGACGGACCCTCGCACCACCGCACGAACGGTCCGGCCCGCCGGGGGAGTCCCCCCGGCGGGCCGGACTGCTGTCCGCGCGCCCTCAGTTCAGGTCGGCGGTGCGCCCGAGCGCGTCCGGCCGGCTCTCCTCGATCCGGCGCAGCATCCGGGCGAGCATCCCGGAGAGCACGGTGCGGTCCTCGCCGACGAGGTCCTGGAGCAGTTCCTCCTCGAAGACCGCGGCCATCCGCATCGACTCCAGCCACTTGTCCCGGCCGAGCTCGGTGAGCTCGATGATCACCCGGACCCGGTTGGACTCGTCCCGCTCCCGGGTGACCAGCCCCTCGGTGACCATCCGGTCGATCCGGTGGGTCATCGCGGCGGGGGTGAGCCCGAGCCGCTTGGCCAGCTCGCCGGGCCCGAGCCGGTAGGGGTCGCCGGCGACCACCAGCGCCTTGAGCACCTCCCACTCGGCGGAGGTGATTCCGAGCACAGTCAGCTGCCGGTCGTAGGCGACGGTCATCCGCCGGGCGACCCGGGAGAGCGTCTGCACGATGGTCTCCACCTGCGGGTCGACGGTGGGGAATTCCCGCTGGTAGAGGGCCACCTGCTCGGCGATGCCCAGCTCGCGGGGGGTGGCCGGCGCGGGCTTCTCTGCAGTCATGCGGACCAGTCTCCCATGTGAAGTGCACTCCTTAAGCCTTTGACTCGACACTCTTCGGGTGCTAAGACTTTAGAGTCAAACTTTAGCTCTTAAGTCTTCTTCCCTTAAGAGTACGCAGCGAAACTGATGGAGCCCTGACGGGGCCCGTCCGCAATGAAGGGGTGTGCACGGTGACCGGCACGGTGAAGCAGCAGAGGCAGCAGCGACGCGGGGCGGGCGGCCCGCTGCGCCGCGTCCAGATCGGAAACGCGCTCAGCGCGTTCGGCAGCGGATTCACGATGCCGTACATGTTCGTGTACGTGGACCAGGTCCGCGGGCTCGGTTCGCTCGCCGCCGGGATGGTGTTCACCGTCTTCGCGCTGGCCGCGCTGGCCGTCCTGCCGTTCACCGGCCGCGGCATCGACCGGTACGGGCCGCGCCCGGTGCTGCTGGCCGGCACCGCGCTGGCCGCCACCGGCGCCTTCGCCTTCGGCCACGCCACCGGCACCCCGGCGCTGCTGGTCTCCTCGTTCCTGTTCGGCGCGGGTGTCACCACCTGCCAGCCGGCGCTCGCCACGATGATCGTCCGCTGCTCCACCGCGGCGACCCGCTCGCACGCCTTCGCGCTGCAGTTCACCCTGGTCAACCTGGGCATGGGCATCGGCGCGCTGGTCGGCGGGCAGATCGTGAACGTCGCCGACCCGGCCAGCCTGACCCGGCTGTTCACCATCGAGGCCGCGACCTTCCTCGGCCTCGCCCTGGTGACCGGCACCGCCCGGATCCCCAAGGCCGCCCCGCTGCTCGTCCAGGAGCAGAACGACGGCCCGCAGGGTCTGCGCGCCCTGCTCGCGGACAAGGCCATGCTCCGGCTCAGCATCCTCGCCGGGCTGATCTTCTTCACCTGCTACGGCCAGTTCGAGTCCGGCGTCGCCGCCTTCGCCACCGACACCGTCGGCACCGCCCCGTCCACCCTGGGCATCGCCATCGGCGCCAACGCGCTGACCATCGTGGTGCTGCAGATGTTCGTGGTGCGGATCACCGCCCGCCGTCGGCGCACCACCGCGATGGCCGCCGCCGCCGTGGTCTGGCTGGGCGCCTGGACGATGGCCCTGGTGGCCGGGCTGATCCGGACCGAGGCGATGGCCGCCACGGTCGCGATCGTCTCGATCTACGCCCTGTTCGGTGTCGGCGAGTCGCTGCTCGCCCCCACCATGGGCCCGATGGTCGCCGACCTCGCCCCGGCCCGGCTGCTCGGCACCTACAACGCCGGGTACGCCCTGGTGAAGCAGATCGCGATCGCGGTCGGCCCAGCGGTCGGTGTGCTGCTGGTCGGCTCCGGCACCTGGCCGCTCTACCTGGCGGCGATGGCCGGCAGCACCGTGCTGATCGTCGTCCTGGCGCTGCGCCTGCGGCCGTACCTCACCGCCGCCCAGGACAACGCGGCCGACGGCCCGGCCGGCGAGGAGCAGGCCCCCGCGGCCCCGGTCCGCGCCCCGGCCCGGCCGGTCCGGGAGCTCCAGGCCGCCGCCTGATCCCCGGGCGGCACCGCCCCGACGGGCGCCGGACAGGTCACCTGTCCGGCGCCCGTCGCGCTTGGTTTCACGCTCGGCGGCACATAGTGTCAGTGGCTGTCGACCGTCCGGCCGGCCCGGGGGGCACCGGCCGGCCACGACCGGCACAGGCGAGACAGGCGAAATCGGCGAGGCTATCCACACCATGATCCAAGCGGCGCTCACCCACCCCCCGGCGGAAGCGGCACCCGCCGACCCGGCACCGGAGCGGCGGGGGCTGCTGCGCCGGGCGGCGGACCGCTCCGACTGGCTCGGACCGATCGCCGTGGCGGTCTTCGCCGGGCTGCTGCGGTTCTGGAACCTCGGCTACCCCAACGCCTTCGTCTTCGACGAGACCTACTACCCCAAGGACGCCTGGTCCCTGCTCCAGCAGGGCTACGAGGGCACCTGGCCGGAGCACGCCAACGAGCAGATCCTGGCCGTCCCGCAGCAGGTCCCGCTGACCCCCGCGCCCGAGTTCATCGCCCACCCGCCGCTCGGCAAATGGGTGATGTCCCTCGGCGAGTGGGCCTTCGGCCTGCACCCCTTCGGCTGGCGCTTCATGACCGCGCTGCTCGGCACCGTCACCGTGCTGATGCTCGCCAGGATCGGCCGCCGGCTCTTCGGCTCCACCCTGATCGGCTGCACCGCCGCCCTGCTGATGGCCGTCGACGGCCTCCAGCTGGTGATGAGCCGGGTGGGCCTGCTCGACGGCGTCCAGATGTTCTTCGTCCTGGCCGCCTTCGGGGCGCTGCTGATCGACCGCGACCGCACCCGCGCCCGGCTCGCCGCCGTCCTGCCCGAGCGCGGCGGCGACACCGTGCGGCTCGGGTGGCGGCCCTGGCGGATCACCGCCGGGCTCTGCCTGGGCGCCGCCGCCGGGGTCAAGTGGAACGGCGCCATGGTGCTCGCCGCCTTCGGCCTGCTCACCGTGCTGTGGGACCAGTCGGGCCGCCGCTGGGCCGGCGCCCGCCGCCCCTGGCGCGCGATGCTCCGCCTCGACGCGCTGCCCGCCTTCCTCGCCATGGTCGGCTCCGCGTTCCTCGTCTACCTCGGCGGCTGGTCCGGCTGGCTGTTCACCCGCGGCGGCTTCGACCGCCAGTGGGCCGACGGCCGGGCCGGGCTCTCCCCGGACAGCGTGCTCGGCATCGGGCTGCCGCAGGTGTCGATGAGCTGGGTGCCCGCGCCGCTGCGCAGCCTCTGGCACTACCACGCCCAGATGTACGACTTCAATACCGGCCTGAGCAGCCCGCACACCTACCAGTCCAACCCGTTCAGCTGGCTGGTCCAGGGCCGGCCGGTCTCCATGTACTGGGAGCAGGTGCCGGCCGGCCAGCGCGGCTGCACCGACTCCGGCGGCTGCGCGGCGCAGATCCTCGGCCTCGGCACCCCGCTGCTCTGGTGGACGGCCTGCATCGCGCTGGTCTACCTGCTCTGGCGCTGGGTCTTCCGCCGGGACTGGCGCTCCGGCGCGGTGCTGTGCGGCGTGGCCGGCGTCTACCTGCCGTGGTTCCAGTACCAGGAGCGGACGGTCTTCTCCTTCTACATGGTGGTGCTCGTCCCCTTCCTCTGCCTGGCCGTGGCGCAGATGCTGGGAGCGATGCTGGGGCCGCAGGGGTGCCCGCCCGAACGGCGCCGGATCGGTGCGATCGGCGCCGGGCTGATCGTGCTGGCGATCATGGCCTGCTTCGCCTTCTTCTACCCGCTGTACACGGCGGAGGTGATCCCGATGTCGTCCTGGCAGGACCGGATGTGGTTCACCAGCTGGATCTGACCGGTGCCCGGCCGGTCGGGCACGTCGTCGCTCGCCGCCGCGGGGCAGCTGCTGCCGGTCACCCCGGGGCTGGGCGTGGTCACCGCCGTGCTGCTGCTGGCCGGCGTGGCCGTCGCCGGGTGGGGGCGGCTCGGCCAGGGGCACGCCGTCCTGCGGGCCGGGCTGCGCGCGGTGGTGCAGCTCGCCGCCGTCGCGCTGGTGATCACCTGGGTGGTCGGATCGCGCTGGTGGTCGGCGCTCTTCGTGCTGCTGATGTTCACGGTCGCGGTGCGCACCGCCGGGCGGCGGATGGTGCCGGCCCCCGGGCGCGGCTGGCTGTGGGCGGCCGCGCCGATCGGGGCCGGGGTGCTGCCGGTGCTCCTGCTGCTGCTCGGCAGCGGGCTGCTGCCGTTCGAGGGCCTGTCGGTCATCCCGGTCGCCGGCATCCTGATCGGCGGCGCGCTCACCGCCACCTCGCTGTCCGGGCGGCGCGCCCTGGACGAGCTGCGCCAGCGGCACGGTGAGGTCGAGGCGGCGCTGGCGCTCGGTTTCGAGGACCGGGACGCCCGGATGGAGATCTGCCGCACCGCCGCCGCCACCTCGCTCGTCCCGGCGCTCGACCAGACCCGCACGGTGGGCCTGGTCACCCTGCCGGGCGCCTTCGTCGGCATGCTGCTCGGCGGGGCCTCGCCGGTCCAGGCGGGCGCGGTGCAGCTGTTCGTGCTGGTCGGGCTGCTGGCGGTGGAGTCGGTGGCGGTCGTGGTGGTGCTGGAGCTGGTCGGCCGGGGGCTGGTGAGCGCCGGGCGGCCGGGGGACGTGATCGGGTAGGCTGGGCGGCGTTGAAGGGGAGTAGCCCTCCACCGGACCGTCGACATACTGGCCCCTCGGGCCCGGCGCCCGGGGCACCCGCGGTTCTGCGACCGGTGCCGGCGAGACCTTCGGCCGCAGTGCTGTGTGGACGGACGCGCGTCGTGCGCGTGCCGTGGAATGCCAACCAGTGCTGTCGGGCCGGAGCGACCCCTGACGGAGCTGCTGCGGGCCGGCAGCCCGAACCCGAGGGACACCACCCCCGATGAGTCTGACCGTTGCCGTGATCACCTTCGGCATCATTTTCCTGTCCGAACTGCCGGACAAGACCGCCCTGGCCAGCCTGATGCTCGGCGCCAAGTACCGGGCGAGCTACGTCTTCGCCGGCATCGCCGCGGCCTTCGCCCTGCAGGTGGGCATCGCGCTGGTCGCCGGGCACCTGCTCTCGCTGCTGCCGCACCGCTGGGTGGAGGGCGTCACCGGTGTGCTGTTCCTGGCCGGCGCGGCGATGCTGCTGTTCCACGGCGGGGGTGACGAGGAGGACGGTCACGCCGCCAAGGAGCCGTCCGCCAACAGCTTCTGGAAGGTCGCCGGGGCCAGCTTCGTGGTCGTGGCGATCGCCGAGTTCGGCGACCTGACCCAGATCATGACCGCCAACCTGGCCGCCAAGTACGCCGACCCGCTCGCGGTGGGCCTGGGTGCCTGGCTGGCGCTGTGCGCGGTGGCGGGGATCGCGATCCTGGGCGGGCAGAAGCTGCTGAAGCACGTGCCGATGAAGATGATCATCCGGTTCGCGGCGGGTGTGATGGTGCTGATGGCCGCGTTCAGCATCTTCCAGGCGATCAAGGGCTGACGCGGCGGGCGGTCCGGTGCGCCCCGTCCGTTCAGCAGCCGGTGCGGGCCTCCAGGGCGGCGCGGGTGCTCGGGCCGTAGACACCACGGGCGTCGCCCCGGATGCCGTTGATGTCCTGGAAGTACATGACGATGAGCTTGGTGCGGTCGTCGTACTTTCCGGTCGGGGGCACCTTCTCCCAGCAGATCACGACGGCGAGTTGCCGCTGGAGCGCCTGGACGTCGGGCCCCTCCATCCCGTACTCCAGGACCCGGATCGTCGGGGTCGGCGCCGGTGTCGGGGAGGCGGTGGGGGAGGGGGCGGCCGGGGTGGGCGGTGCGGTGCTGAGCGCGGGCGGCGGGGCGGTGGGGAGCGGCGCCGGTGGTGCGGGTGGGGCGGTGGCGGCCGGGTTCGGCTCCGGCGCCTTCACCGGCGGGGCGGCGGCCACCGTGGTGGCGGGGGCGTCCGGCGGCGGGGTGCCGGTCGGGGACTTGCTCGGCGACGCCTTGGCGGTCGTCCGGGACGGGGTCGGCGTCGGCGTCGGGGTGTCCTCGGTGGGCGGCGGCGCGCTCGGGCTCGGCTGGGCCGGCGTGGTCGGGTCCACCGGCGCCAGGCCGAGCGTGGCGGTCGGCACGGGGGCCGCCCCGTCGGGCGGTGCGGGGGAGGGGGTGAGCGCGTAGGCGAGGCCCACGGTGACGGCCAGCAGGCCGGCGCCGGCCGCGATCAGCAGGCCCTTGCGGCGGGCGAGCGGTCCGCGGGCGCTCTCCTGCTCCGCCGCGCGCCGGGCGGCCCGGCCGCCGCCGGTCGGGGCCTCGGGCGCGGCGTGGGCGAACGGGAACACACCGAGCTCGTCCTCGGCGGGCGCGGCCGGAGCGCCGTGCGGCGGCCGGCCCAGCGGCGGGAACTGCGGGGTGGCGGCGACGGGCGGCAGCACGGTGGTCGCGTAGGCGTCGGCGTCCGGGCCCAGCGGGGGAGCGGCGGGCGGCAGCACGGTGGTGCCGAACGGGTCGGTGACCGGGGGCGGCGGCACCGCTTCGTAGGCCGCCCCGGGCGGCGGGCCGTCGATGACCTGGCCGACGGCCTGCGGCACGTACGGGCGGACCAGCGGCGGGCCTTCCAGGTGCGGCAGGACGGTGGTCTCGTCGAGGCTGCCGTCCGGGACGAGGCAGCCGCACCCGGTGGAGCGTGCGGTGCCGCACGTCGGGCAGTGCTGGTCCGGCATCGGCCGGCCCTCCTGGGTATCTCGGTCGGTGGCGGTCTCGGACCCGGGCTCTGGTCGGACTCGTGTGCGGACGTCGGACGGGCCTGATTATGCAGGACGTCCCCGAGGGGGGACAGGGGCGTCCGGCGCGTTGTGGGGGTCTTGTGCCGGTTGGTGGTGGTTTGCGGCCGATGGACGGTCGATGTGTCGACGTGGAGGTCGCGACGGCGTCCCGCCCAGCGGGCGCCCTTACGCTCGGCTCAACCGAAAAAGTGCGAATCGGTGCATTTCTGACAGCATGGTGAGCCGGGAGTGATCACCGCAGAGCTGCTGCTACGGATACGGAGACGCCATGACGGATCCGATCGCCGCGTCCGACCGGGTCCCGGCGGGCGAACCGGGCCCGCCCCAGCCTGCCCCCGGCAACCTGTGGGTGCCGATCGGGGCCCTGCTGCTGGCGATGCTGCTCGCGGCGCTCGACCAGACCATCGTCTCCACCGCCCTGCCCACCATCGTCAGCGACCTCGGCGGCCTGGAGCACCTCTCCTGGGTGGTCACCGCGTACCTGCTCGCCTCCACCGCGGCCACCCCGCTCTGGGGCAAGCTCGGCGACATGTACGGCCGGAAGGTCTTCTTCCAGGCGTCCATCGTGATCTTCCTGCTGGGCTCGGTGCTGTGCGGCATCGCCCAGAACATGGGCGAGTTGATCGCCTTCCGCGCCCTGCAGGGCCTGGGCGGCGGCGGGCTGATCGTGCTCTCCCAGGCCATCGTCGGGGACCTCGTCGCCCCCCGGGACCGCGGCAAGTACCAGGGCGTCTTCGGTGCCGTCTTCGGCGTCACCAGCGTGCTCGGCCCGCTGCTCGGCGGACTGTTCGTCGACAACCTCAGCTGGCGCTGGGTGTTCTACGTCAACCTGCCGATCGGCGTGGTCGCGCTCGCCGTGATCGCGGCCGTGCTGCACGGCACGCAGACCCGGCGCCGGCACCGGATCGACTACCTCGGCACCACGCTGATCGCGGCCGTCGCCACCTGCGTGGTGCTGGTGACCTCGCTCGGCGGCACCACCTGGGCGTGGGGCTCCTGGCAGATCGTCGGCCTGGGCGTGCTCGGCCTGGTCCTGCTGGGCGCCTTCGTCCTGGTGGAGCGGACCGCCGTCGAACCCGTTCTGCCGCTGCGGCTGTTCCGCTCCCGGACGTTCAGCCTGGTGGCCGTCATCTCCTTCGTGGTCGGCTTCGCGATGTTCGGCGCGCTCACCTACCTGCCGACCTTCCTCCAGATCGTGATGGGCGTCTCGCCGACGATGTCCGGCATCCACATGCTGCCGATGGTGATCGGCATGCTGATCACCTCGATCGGATCCGGGCAGATCGTGGCCCGCACCGGTCGCTACCGGGTCTTTCCGATCGCCGGAACGGCCATCACCGTCGTCGGCCTGCTGCTGCTCTCCACGCTCGACGAACACACCAGCACCTTTGTGATGAGCTGCTGGTTCCTGGTCTTCGGCCTCGGCCTCGGTCTGGTGATGCAGGTGCTGGTACTGATCGTGCAGAACTCGGTCGGCTACCAGGACCTCGGCGTCGCCACCGCCGGCGCCACCTTCTTCCGCTCCATCGGCGCCTCGGTCGGGGTCTCCGTCTTCGGCACGGTCTTCGCCTCCGGGCTCAACCGCCGCCTGCGTGACGCGCTGGCCGGAATCCCGCTGCCGCCCGGCTTCGAGCCGGGGACCATCGCCTCCGATCCGCGCGTCATCGGACAGCTGCCCGCCGCCGCCCAGGCCGGGATCCACCACGCCTACGCCGAGTCGATCACCCGGGTCTTCCTCTACGCGGTGCCGGTGGCCGTGGTCGCCTTCGTCCTCTCGCTGTTCCTGCGGGAGCAGAAGCTGCGCAGCACCGTGACCGCCCCCGACCTGAGCGAGTCGATCGGCGTCAACCCGGTGGAGCGCTCCTCGCTGGACGAGATCAGCCGTGCCCTGTCGGTGCTGAGCACCCGTGAGGCGCGGCGCGACCTGTTCAAACGGATCACCGCCACCGCCGGCCTCGACCTCAAGCCCGCCTCCAGCTGGCTGCTGCTCCAGATGCACCACCACGGTTCCGTGGAGCCGGCCGAACTGGCGGAGCGCCGGATCATCCCGTTCCCGGTGGTGGAGGAGGCGGTGCGCGAGGTCGAGGGCCGCGGTCTGGCCGCCCGCGCCGGCGGGCTGCCGCTGCGCCTCACCGAACCGGGCGAGGCGGTGGCCCTCCAGCTGGTCGCCGCCCGGCGCACGCAGCTGGCCGAACTGCTCGGTGACTGGGACGAGAAGCAGTACACCGATCTCGCCGACCTGCTCACCCGGATGGCCTCCACCCTCTGCGCCGACGCCCGCGACCGCCCCGACCCGCCCGGCCACGAGCCCCCGTACCACGGGGAGGGCCGCTCCTTCTGACGTCGTCGCCGCCGGCGACACCCTCGTGCTGCCCGCCGGAGCCCCGCGCCGGCTGCGCTCCGACGAGGGCTTCACCGCCGTGGTCGCCTCCCTGGCGCCGTCCACCGCGCACAACCTGGAGACCGGGGACAGGGTCGCCCCGCCGTGGATCGTGTGAGGTGTAGCAGACTGCCTTCTCAGAACAACCCCGAGGAGGTACGGCGTGTCCGTCGTCAAGATCAATGTCCTGACCGTCCCCGCTGAGCAGCGGGAGGAGCTGGAGAAGCGTTTCGCCGCCCGGGCCGGCGCGGTGGAGAACTCGGACGGCTTCGAGTACTTCGAGCTGCTGCGCCCGGTCGAGGGCACCGACCAGTACCTCGTGTACACCCGCTGGCGCGACGAGGAGTCCTTCCAGGCCTGGCTCACCGGCCCGATGCGCTCGGCCCACCGCCCCGCCACCCCCGAGGGCGAGGCCCCGCAGCGCCCCGCCGCCACCGGCTCGACCCTCTGGTCCTTCGACGTCGTCCAGGCCACCGGCCCCAAGGCTTGAGCCCGACACACACGAGGCCGCGCCCACGCGGGGAGCGTGGGCGCGGCCGTCGGTGTCCGCCGTGCGGGCGTCGTCCCTAGGGGACTCAGCGGGTGCGGCGGGCCCGGATCACCAGGAGCGCGCCGGCCGCGACGGTGCCGAGCGCGGCGAGCCCGACGAGGGGCAGCAGCCGGCTGTCGCTACCGGTCTCGGGGAGGTGGCCGCCGTGGTGCGGGGGACCGTTCGGGCCGGGCTCCGGGCTGTGGCCGGGGTTCGGGTTCGAACTGTGACTGTGGGTCGGGCTCGGGCTGGGGCTGGGGCTCGAACTGTGGCTGTGGGTCGGACTGGGGCTCGGGCTCGGGCTCGGACCATGGCTGTGGGTCGGGCTGGGGCTCGGGCTGTGGGTCGGACGAGGGCTGTGGGTCGGACTGTGGCTGTGGCTCGGGCTCGGGCTCGGGCTCGGGCTGGGGCTGGGCACGGTGACCGGAACCTCGGCGCGGCAGCGCGGGTCGGTCGATCCCGGCGGGCAGTTGTTCGGGAAGGTGCCGGAGGTGACGGCGTTGCGCAGTACCGCGTCGGCGGCCAGCGGGGAGTGCACGGTGACGGAGTAGTCGATCGTCGCGTTGGCCCCGGCGGGCAGATCACCGGTCCAGGTCAGCGTGGTGCCCGCGAAGGTGACGCTCCCGCGGTCCGCGACGGCGTCGTTGTTGTACGCGGCCGAGTTCAGCAGACCCGACAGGTCGTCGGTCAGGGTGACGCCCGGGGCGTCGACCTGGCTGGTGTTGGTGACCTGGATCCGGTAGCGGACGGTGTCACCGGGCCGGGCGCTACCGGGGGTGGCGGTCTTGACGATGGTGTAGCCGGGGACCTCGGCGACGGTGTTGCGCACGGTGTTGCTGGTGCGCTCCTGCTCCCGCTGGGTCTGGCTGCCCCGGAAGTGGAGCGTGGCCGTGTCGTCGAGGTGGGTGCCGACGGCGGCCGAGTCGTCGACGGTGACCTGGAAGGCGACCGTGGCCTCGGCGCCGGGTGCCAGGTCGGCGACCGTGCAGGTGACGGTCTGTCCGGAGGCCTGGCAGGCGGGGTTGGACCCGGCGACGAAGGTGGTGCCGACCGGGATCCGGTCGGTCACGGTGACGCCGGTCGCGGTGTCGAGGTCGGTGGCGCTGCCGTCCTGGTGGCGGTTGGCCACCGTGAACGAGTAGGTGATGGTCTGACCGGGGCCGACCAGGCCGGGCGGGTTGTCGTCGGGGCTGCCGGGCGGATTGTTGGCCTTCGAGATCTGGAGGTCGGGTTCGAGGGCGTCCAGGGCCAGCCAGAGCGCCTGGGGCTCCAGCGCGTCACCGGCGCCGCTGATGCGGACCAGGGCCTGGTGGCTGCCGGCCGGGATCTTGCCGGTGACGTCGATCATCCGGGCGTCGTAGCCGTAGTTGTTGACCGGGTCCGGATCGCGGGTGGTGATGTTGGTGCCGGTCCCGTCCGTCGCGACGTGGTCGATCCGGCTGGTGAAGGCGTTGTCCGTGCCGATACCGGTGGGGCCGGGCATCGGCAGCAGGGTCAGGTTGTCCGTCGCGGAGCCGACCGCCAGGGTGTCGCCGGCGATCGGGGCGTCACCGTCGCCCACGGTGATCCCCATGATCGCCTTCGGGGCCGTGGTGGCGGGGGTGCGGATGCCCCCGAGCGTGATCGTCGTCTCGTTGTCCGGGTCGCGCAGCAGCTGGTAGCCGTCCCAGACCTGGAGGTAGCGCAGCGGCTCCGCCGGGTTCTCGTAGGCGACGACCAGGGACCAGCCGCCCCAGCAGCCGACGTTGTTGCCGCCGAAGTTCTGCGCGGAGGAACGTCCGGCGCACGCCTGGATGTCCGCGACGGTGTAGCTGCCCGGGCCGGCGGCCTTCACCTCCGCGGTCACGTCCTTGACCGCCCCGGCGGCCAGCAGCGGCTCCGGCGGGGTGCCACCGACCATCTGGTCGAACCAGTCGTAGGTGTCCGCAGTCACCTGCTCGTAGCCGCTCGCCCCGGGGACCTTCCAGAAGACCTGGTTGCCGGTGTTGATGTCCCCGGAGGTGCCGCCCATGGTGCTGGTGTTGGTCGGGTTGAACTGCCAGTACAGCCGGGCCGACAGGACGTTGGCGCCGGCCGGCAGCAGCAGCTGCGCGGAAGAGGCGTTGGGCCCCGGCGCGTTCGGGTCGACCTTGACGAACTTGGTCCGGCCGTTGTTCGACCCCTCGGTGTCCGAGCAGACCGTGCCGTCGCTGTCGTCGCAGGTCAGCACCGAGTTGGACGCCATGGTGAGGTTGCCGTGCGCCAGGAGGTCGACCACCGGGTCCGGGCCGATCGGACGCTGCGTCCCGGCCCCCCTCGGTTTCGGCTGGGCGGCCTTGGCCTTGGCCTTGGCCACAGGTTCCGCGGCCGGCCGGACGTGGTCGGCGCTCGCCGCCTCCGCCTGGGCCGCCGGGGCCGGATCGGTCAGTGCGGCGGCGCCCGCACCGAGCACCACCGCCAGCAACGCGGACAGGACGTACCGCGGCCGCGGCCGCAGTCTTCGGACAGGGGACACGGGAACCTCGCTGTCGGGGGGTGACGCTGACAGCAGAACCTCGTACCTGGATCGACCGGCGCCGAATCCCGACCGGCGGGACCTTCATACGGCTGGGGCAGCCGAAGACGGCGGACCGTCGTCAGGGGCGGGCGGTGTGGTTCACCCCTTCGGTCGGCGGGGTGCTGCCGGGCGGGTGAGCCGGTGGGCGGAAGGCGACCGGGGCGGTGAAGGCGGCGCGGCGGGTGGCGCGGCGCAGGGCGCGCAGCAGCGGGGTGCCGAGGGTCAGGCAGAGGACGACGGTGAGCGCGGCGCGCGGGAGGTCCCAGCCGAGCGAGGTGGTCAGGCAGTAGGCGGCGAAGCGGACCAGGTTGTCGGAGAGCGGATCGCCCGGGACGAAGGAGATCGAGCTCGCCAGGCCCGCGATGTAGGGCCAGCCCTGGAGGTTCATGACCACGCCGTAGAGGAGGGAGGCCGCGGCTCCGTAGCCGGCGAGGACGACGAGTTCGCGGCGGCCGCGCAGCCGGGCCGGGCCGGGCAGGAGACCGGCCCCGAGGCTCACCCAGCCCATCGCGAGCATCTGGAACGGCAGCCAGGGCCCGACGCCGCCGGTCAGCAGGGCGGAGGCGAACATCGACAGCGCGCCGAGCACGAAGCCGAAGCCCGGCCCGAGCACCCGGCCGGCCAGCACCATCAGGAAGAACATCGGCTCCAGCCCGGCGGTGCCCGCGCCGAGCGGGCGCAGCGCGGCGCCGGCGGCGGCCAGCACGCCGAGCAGGGCCACCGACTTGGCGTCCAGGCCGGGCGCGCCGCCGCCCGCCGCGCGGCCCTCGGAGATCTGGGCGACGAGCACGGCGAGCAGCAGCGGGAGCAGCAGGGCGAACAGCCAGGGGGCGTCGGCGGAGTGGCCGACCAGGGCGGAGTCCGTGGCGGCGAGCAGCGGCCAGCCGAAGCCCGCCACGCCGACCAGGGAGACCAGGGCGAGGGCGAGCACCGAGCGGCGGCCGAGCGGGACGGGGCGGGCCAGCGGGGCGTGCGGCGGGTTCACTCGGCGGCCTCGGCGAGGGCGTCGGCCACCTGGTGGACGGTCAGCCACGGGCCCGGCGCCAGGATCTTGGCGACCTGCGGGGCGAAGGCCGGTGAGCCGAGCACCACCTCAGGCGTCGGCCCGTCCGCGACGATCTCGCCGTCGGCCAGGACGGCGGTGCGGTGGGAGAGTTCGGCCGCGAGTTCGACGTCGTGGGTGGCGAGCAGTACCGCGTGGCCCGCGGCGGCGAGGTCGCGCAGGATCTCCACCAGCCGGGCCTTGGCCGCGTAGTCGAGGCCCCGGGTGGGCTCGTCGAGCAGGATCAGCGGAGGGCGGGCGGTGAGCACCACCGCCAGGGCGAGGGTGAGGCGCTGGCCCTCGGAGAGGTCGCGCGGGTGGGCGGTGTCGGCGAGGCCGGGCAGCAGGCGTTCGACCAGGGTCCGGCAGGTGCCCAGCTCGGCGCCCGCGTCGCGGTCGGCGGACGCGCACTCGGCGCTGACGCTCTCGCCGTACAGCAGGTCGCGCGGGTCCTGCGGGACGAGCCCGACCTGGCGGATCAGCTCGGCGGGCCGGGTGCGGTGCGGGGTGCGGCCGCCGACGGTGACCGAGCCGGCGGTGGGCGGGTGCAGGCCGACCAGGGTGCCGAGCAGGGTGGACTTGCCGGCGCCGTTGCGGCCCATCAGGGCGGTGACCTCGCCCGGGTGGAGGGTCAGGTCGACCCCGCGCAGGGCGGGGACGGGGCCGCGGCGGACCACCAGCCGGGCGGCGGTGGCGAGCGGCTCGCCGGGCCGGACGGCGGGCGGGGCGGGCGGGCGGTGCTCCGCCAGGCGGTCGCGCAGCCCGGCGGCCCGGCGGCGGGCGTCGCGGACGGTGAGCGGCAGCGGGCGCCAGCCGGCCAGCCGCCCGAGTCCGACCACCGGGGGGTGGACCGGCGCGTGCGCCATCACCTCGGCCGGCTCACCGAGCACCGGCGGCGCGCCGGGGGTCAGCAGCAGGACCCGGTCGGCGTACTGGACCACGCGCTCCAGCCGGTGCTCCGCCATCAGCACGGTGGTGCCGAGGTCGTGGACCAGCCGCTGGAGCACGGCCAGCACCTCCTCGGCGGCGCCCGGGTCCAGCGCGGAGGTGGGCTCGTCCAGCACCAGCACGCGCGGGTGGACGGTGAGCACCGAGCCGATCGCGACCCGCTGCTGCTGGCCGCCGGAGAGCGAGGCGAGGGCGCGGCGGCGCAGGTCGGCCAGGCCGAGCAGATCGAGGGTCTCCTCGACGCGGCGCCGCATCACGTCCGGCGGCAGGCCCAACGACTCCATGCCGTAGGCGAGTTCGTCCTCGACGGTGTCGGTGACGAAGTGCGCGCGGGGGTCCTGGCCCACCGTGCCGACCAGGTCGGCGAGGTCGCGCGGGCGGTGCTCACGGGTGTCGCGCCCGCCGACGGTGACCCGGCCGTGCAGCACGCCGCCGGTGAAGTGCGGGACGAGGCCGCTCACCGTGCCCAGCAGGGTGGACTTGCCGGAGCCCGACGGGCCGACGAGCAGGCAGAGTTCGCCCTCGGGGATCGTCAGGTCGACGCCGCTGAGCGCGGGGGCCGCGGCGTCGGCGTAGTGGACGCCGACCTGTTCGAAGGTGATCACGAGGTCCTCCGGGGCTGGGCCGGGTCGGTGTCGGTGGTGTCGGCGGTATCGGTCTTGGCGTCGGTGCCGGTGTCGGCCGTGGCGGCCGGCGGGGGCGGGGCCGCGAACGCGGGGACCAGTCCGAGCAGGACGGCCGCCGCGGCGGCGACCGGCAGGACGGGCGCGGTCGGCGGGACGACGGTGGGGGCGAAGGCGAGCGGGTCGAGCCCGGCGAGCCAGGCCGTCGACGCGGCGACCGCGACCCCGGACCCGGCGGTGAGCCACTCCGGCAGCGCCCACGGATCCGGCCGGTAGCGGGTGCGGACGGAACGTCGGCCGCCGAGCAGGAGCCCGGCGAAGGCGGCGGCCAGGCCGATCACGAGCACCGGCGGCGCCCACCCGGCGCCGCCCGCCGTCAGCAGTCCGTACGCGGCCAGGCAGACGCCGAGCAGCCCGGACAGCGTGAGCACGGCGGTGAGCACCGCCATCCGGCGCGGCACCGCGGCGGTCCGGCCGAAGCCGCGGGTGTCCATCGCGGCCGCCAGCGCCACCGAGCGCTCCAGCGCGCCCTCCAGGACGGGCAGGCCGACGCTGAGCACGGCGGCGATCCCGCGGTCGGTGCGTCCGCGCAGCCGGCGGGCGGCGCGCAGCCGCTGCACGTCGGCGACCAGGTTCGGGGCGAAGGTCATCGCGACCACGACGGCGACGCCCGCCTCGTAGAGCGCGCCGGGGAGCGTGCGCAGCAGGCGGGCCGGGCTGGCGAGGGCGTTCGCCGCGCCGACGCAGACCAGCAGGGTGGCCAGCCGCAGCCCGTCGTACAGCGCGGCGAGCAGGCCCTCGGCGGTGACCCGGCCGCCGATCCGCACACCCTGCGCCCAGACGGGCAGCGGGACTTCGGGGAGGGTGAACAGGACGTGGGTGCCGGGGACCGGCGAGCCGAGGAGGACGGCGAAGAGCAGGCGGATGCCGAGCACGAGGAGGCCCAGGCGCAGGAACGCGCCGTAGGAGCGCGACCAGGGGGCGTCGCCGCGCCGGGCGGCGACGACGTAACCGGCGACGGCGGCGAGCAGCAGCAGGACCAGCGGGTTGGTGGTGCGGGTGGCGGCCGCGCCCAGGCCGAGCGCCCACAGCCACCAGGCACCGGGGTGCAGGTGGCGCGGGCCGGCGGGGGGCCGGCGGCGGGCGGCGCGAGGTGTGGGCACGGTGGGGTCCAGGGGTGGGACGGTCGGTGGGGAGCGGGAAGTCGGACGGGCCGACTTTCCGTGCCCGGCTTACTGCGGCGGGGCTTTCTGCGCGGGGGCTGCTGCCACGCCGGGCCGCGGGGGCGGGGCCGGGCGGCGTGGTGCTCATCGGCGGTGGCGCACCTGCCAGGCGGCGCCCGCGCCGAGCACGACGACGAGCGCGAGGCCGGCGCCCACCCCGAGGGCGGGCCCGCTCGGGGAGGTCCGGGCGGCGCTCGCGCTATCCGCGGGGCGCTCGCCGCCGGCGGGCGCGCCGGCCGCGCCGAGCTGGTCGGCACACCCGGCGCGCGGGAACCCGGCGATGGCGCAGAGCAGGCCGTTGGTGTCGTACCGCAGCGGCGGCGCGACGGTGGCCAGCACCTCGGCCGAGCCGGCACGGGGCGCGACGACGGCACACGCGGTCCGCGGCGCGGGCGGGCTCTCGCCGCCCGGCGCGTCGGCGGCGCCGCCGAAGTCCAGGACCACGGCCACCCGCTTGCGCCCGTCCTGCGCCGGGGTGCCGGCGCAGAGGGCGGCGAAGTCCCCGGCCGCGGCGGGCCGGGCGGCGTCCCGCCCGCCGTCCGGGCTGACGGCGAACCGCCAGCCCTCCACCGCGCCGTCCGCCGGGACGTGCACGGCGGGCCCCTGCTGCTGGTACGCCCAGCCCCCGTCGGACCACTGCCAGAACGACCAGTACCGGTACCCGGCGGCCTGGGCCGGGGCAGCCGCGAGCACCAGCAGGATCAGCAGCCCGGTGATCACCCCGGCCGCGAACCGCACGGCCGCCCGCACCACCCGCCGCCGCGTCTCGGACCCGGGTCCGGACGCGGCGGGGTCCGGCGGGGCCGGCGGCTCCGGCCGCGGGGCCCGGCCGGGGGCGGTCACAGCTTCGCGCCGCGCTTGCGCTGGAGGCTCAGCAGGAGGCCGCCGCCGACGCCGATCAGCAGGCCGATGCCGAGCGGCCAGTACTTGTCGAGGCTGTCCTTGTCCTCCTTCTTCGCCGGCGCGCTCGCCGGGGCGGACGCGGCGGCGGTGGCCTTCGGCGCCGGGCCGAGCGCGGTCAGCTGCTTGACCAGGTCGGTCCCGCCGAAGGCGGCCGGGTCGCGCTGCGCCGCCTGGGCGACCAGCAGCAGCGTGGCGGTGGCGGCGGCGTCGGTGCCGCCCTTGGTCCAGCTGCCGCCCTCCTTGGCCAGCCAGTCGACGGCGCCCGCGGCCTGCTGCGGGTGGCCGCCCTGGACCAGGCCCAGCGCGCCCCAGGCGGTGGCCGCGTAGTCGGGGGCGGGCGCGGCGCCGGGCAGGGTCAGCGTCAGGTGCTGCCCGCCCGCCGCGAGCTGCGCGGTGAGGTACGCGCTCGCCGCCTCGCCGGAGTCGGCGCGCGGGACGGCCGTGGCGGTGGCACCGCCGTCCGGGCAGGCCAGGGCCTTGGGGGCGGCGTCGGAGCGGGTGGTGCCCACGACCGGCAGCCGGCCGCCGGTCGCGGCGAGCGAGGCCTGTCCGCCGGCCAGCCCGTTGGCCTCGGCGGGGGTGCCGTCCGGCGAGGTCTGGTAGACGAAGCCGCCGCGCTGCTCGGCGGGGGCGGCGCAGCCGAGCTGGAAGACGGCGAGCCCGTCGAAGGCGCTCCGGCCGGCCTTGGTGACGGTCGCGGGGTCGGCCTTGGCGGCGAGCAGCGCGTTGACGGCGAGGGCGGTGGAGTTGGCGTCGCCCGGGTTGCCGGGGTTGTAGGCCCAGCTGCCGTCCGGGTTCTGGTTGGCCCTGAACCACTGGACGCCCTTGTCCACCGCCTCCTGGTGGCCGCCGAGCGCGACCAGCGCCTGCACCGCGACGGCGGTCGCGTTGCTGTCCTCCGTCCTGGCGTCGCACGCGGCCGAGGCGTCGGCCCGGTACGAGGGCCAGCCGCCGTCCGCGCACTGCTGGCCGGTGAGCCAGGCGACGGCGGAGTCGGCCGGGGTCACCTTGGCGGTGGTGAGCGCGGTCAGGGCGAGCGCCTGCCGCCAGACGCCGTCGTAGGTCGGGTCGCCCTTGCCGTACAGGCCGTCGGGGACCGCGGCGGCGGGCGCCGTTCCGGCGCCGGGGGTGTCGGCCAGGGCCGGGGCGGCGGCGGTGCCGGTGAGCAGCGCGGCGGTCAGGGCGGCGGCGCCCAGACGGGCGGCGGTCAGCATGATCGGAGGTGTGCCTTTCGATGAGCGGTGCCGGCCCGGGCGGGCCGTCCCGTAGTCCTCGACGGTGCCCGGCGGCGGTGCGCCGGGCGTGGGGCCGCTCGCCCCTCCCCGGGCACTCCGGCTCGCCCGGCGGGCGGGCGCCGGGCTCACGGTTGCGGGGTCAGCGCCGGATTCGCACCGGCTTTCCCCGGAGGAGGAACGGATGGAGTTTGTCCTGCCCGTCGACTTTAGCCGCCGGTCCGGGCAGGCCGGAGCGGGCCGGGTGAGAACAGGTTCCAGTTCGGCCGGTCCCGGGGCGGCGGGAGCGCCGGTCTCAGGGCAGCGTGAGCAGCCGGGCCGCCGTGTGCAGGTCGGCCCGCACCTCGGCGAGCGAGGCGCGGCCGGAGAGCCAGGCGACCAGCGCCGCGTGCCAGGTGTGCTCGATCACCCGGACGGCGGCGCGCTGCGCCTCGGTGGGCGGTCCGGACTGCCCGATGGCGTCCAGGATGAGCTGCCCGGTGGCGGCGGAGACCTGGTCCACCTCGGCGCCCACCGAGCGGTCGGCGAAGGACAGCGCGCGGACCATCGCCTCGGCCAGCAGTGGTTCGCGCTGCAGCGCGTGGAACGCCCGGGTGAGCGTCTCGGCGACCCGCGGCGCCGGCTCGGACTCGACCGGCGGGTGCCGCCGGACCTGCTCCTGGAGGCCGCGCAACTGTTCCAGCATCACCGCCACCAGCAGGTGCACCTTGGACGGGAAGTAGCGGTAGAGCGTGCCCAGGGCCACCTGGGCACCTTCCGCGACCTCCCGCATCTGGACGGCGTCGTACCCGCCGCGCGCCGCCAGCGCGGTCGCGGTCCGCAGGATCCGCCGCCGCCGCTCCGCCTGCCGGGCGGTGAGCGGCGGCTCCGGCTGCCGCGCCGGCAGGGGCGGCAGGGGCGGGGGTGAGGGTGGTGACGACGGTGACGGCAAGGACACTCCCGGGCGTGGCGCGAATCACCAGCCCTGGATCCTGAGCGGAAGCTACGGGCCGGTATCTTCGAGGTCTCTCATTGTTCACATGGTCACCGGTGGACTCCGCACCCACTGAAACCTGATCTACTTTACCGACCGGCAGCACAGACAGCAGCAGAGATGAGGGCCGACGATGACCGCGCAGCCGCTGCGGATTGCCCTGCTCTCGTACCGCGGCGACCCGTTCTGCGGCGGCCAGGGCGTGTACGTACGGCACCTCTCCCGTGAGCTGGCCCGCCTCGGCCACCACGTGGACGTGATCGGCGCCCAGCCGTACCCCGTCCTGGACGAGGTCGAGGGGCCGGGCTCGGTCCGGCTGGTCGAACTGCCCAGCCTGGACCTCTACCGGGCCGACGACCCCTTCCGCACCCCGGCGCGCGAGGAGTACCGGGGGCCGGTGGACGTCCTGGAGTACCTGACGATGCGCACCGGCGGCTTCCCCGAGCCGCTGACCTTCTCGCTGCGGGCCCGTCAGTACCTGGCCGCCCACCGCGGCCGCTACGACGTCGTGCACGACAACCAGACGCTCGGCTACGGCCTGCTCGGCCTGGAGCGCCACGGCTTCCCGCTGGTCACCACGATCCACCACCCGATCACCGTGGACCGCAAGGTCGAACTGGACGCGGCCACCGGCCGGCTCAAGCGGCTGTCGCTGCGCCGCTGGTACGCCTTCACCCGGATGCAGCGCCGGGTCGCCGCCCGGCTGGACCACATCATCACCGTCTCCGGCACCTCCAAGCGCGAGATCGCCGAGCACCTGGGCGCCGCGCCGCACACCGTCTCGGTGGTGCCGATCGGCGCCGACACCCGGCTGTGGTCGCCGTCGGACGAGGTGGCGCGGGTGCCCGGACGGATCGTCACCACCTCCAGCGCGGACGTCCCGCTGAAGGGCCTGGTGCACCTGGTCGGGGCGCTCGCCAAGGTCCGCACCGAGCGGGACGCGCACCTGGTCGTGGTCGGCAAGCCGCAGAAGGAGGACGGGCCGATCGCCCGCGCCGTGCGCGCCTTCGGGCTGGAGCGGCACATCGAGTTCCGGCACGGCCTGACCGACCGTGAGCTGGTGGACCTCTACCGCTCGGCCGAGGTGGCCTGCGTCCCCTCGCTGTACGAGGGCTTCTCGCTGCCCGCCGCCGAGGCGATGGCCACCGGCACCCCGCTGGTCGCCACCACCGGCGGGGCGATCCCGGAGGTCGCCGGCCCGGACGGCGAGAGCTGCCTGGCGGTGCCCCCGGGCGACCCGGACGCGCTGGCGTCGGCGCTCGGCCGGCTGCTGGACGACCCGGAGCTGCGCGCGACGCTCGGCGCGGCGGGCCGGGAGCGGGTGCTGGCGCGGTTCACCTGGGAGCGCGCCGCCGAGCTGACCGTCGAGGGCTACCGGGCCGCGATCGCCACCGGGGCCGGGAGCGCGGCCCGCTCCGGCCCGGGCTGGCGCTACGTGGCCTGACGGCGCGTGCCGGCGTGCGGCCGGACGGCGGTCGGCCGCACCCGCTCGGACGGCGCGCGCCGCCCTGCCCCCGCCCCGTACGCGCGCCGTACGCCCCCGCGATGTCTCTGACCCGGCGTCAGGAACCTTGGGTACCGAAGGAATGGGAGTCCGCAGTGCTGACCGTTGATTTCTCGCGCTTCCCGCTCGCCCCCGGCGACCGGGTGCTCGACCTGGGCTGCGGCGGGGGGCGGCACGCGTTCGAGTGCTACCGGCGCGGGGCCAATGTGGTCGCCCTCGACCAGAACGCCGAGGAGATCGCCGAGGTCAGGAAGTGGTTCGCCGCCATGGAGCAGGCCGGCGAGGCGCCCGAGGGCGCGTCCGCGGTCGCGATGGAGGGCAACGCGCTGGCCCTGCCGTTCGAGGACGACCACTTCGACAAGATCATCATCTCCGAGGTGATGGAGCACATCCCGGACGACAAGGGCGTGCTCGCCGAGATGTTCCGGGTCCTCAAGCCCGGCGGCCTGCTCGCCGTCACCGTGCCGCGCTGGCTCCCCGAGAAGATCTGCTGGGCGCTCTCCGACGAGTACCACGAGGTCGAGGGCGGCCACATCCGGATCTACCGGGGCGACGAACTGCTCGACAAGCTCAAGGACGCCGGCCTGGAGCCGTACGGCACCCACCACGCGCACGCGCTGCACTCGCCGTACTGGTGGATCAAGTGCGCGGTCGGCGTCGACAACGACAAGGCGCTGCCGGTCAAGGCCTACCACCAGCTGCTGGTCTGGGACATCGTCGGCACCCCCGTCATCAGCACCCTCACCAAGGCCGCCGAGCGGGCGCTCAACCCGGTCATCGGCAAGAGCTTCGTCGCCTACGCCGCCAAGCCCCACCGGGCCGGGGCGTCGCGCGGCACCGCCGACCGGGCAGCGGGCGGGGCGGAGTGACCGCCGCCGTCCCGGAGGTCCTGCTGCTGGAAGGGGTGCTGGACGCCGAACAGGCCGCCGACACCGTCCGCAGCATCCTCGCCGAGCAGCAGCCCGACGGCGCCGTACCGTGGTTCCGCGGCCACCACCTCGACCCCTGGGACCACACCGAGGCGGCCATGGCGCTGGACACCGCCGGCGAGCACGCCGCCGCCGAGGCCGCCTACCGCTGGCTGGCCGGGAGTCAGAACCCGGACGGCTCCTGGTACGCCGCCTACGCCTACGGCCGGCCGGACCACGCCGACGGCGAGGTGTGCAACGCGGCCAAGGAGACCAACTTCTGCGCCTACGTGGCCGTCGGCGTCTGGCACCACCACCTCTCCACCGGCGACGACGCCTTCCTGGACTGGATGTGGCCGACCGTCCGGCGCGCGCTGGACTTCATCGTCGCCCAGCGGCTGCCCGGCGGGCCGATCGCCTGGCGGGTCGACGAGCACGGCGCGGCCACCGGCGAGGCGCTGCTCACCGGCTCCTCCAGCATCCTGCACGCGCTGCGCTGCGGACTGGCCGTCGCCGACTACCTGGAGGAGCCGCAGCCCGACTGGGAGCTCGCGGCCGGCCGGCTGCGGCACGCCGTCACCCACCACCCCGAGCGGTTCCTGGACAAGGACCGCTACTCGATGGACTGGTACTACCCGGTGCTCGGCACCGCGCTGCGCGGCCCGGCCGCGCTGGAGCGGATCGCCCGGGACTGGGACCGCTTCGTCGTCCCCGGCCTGGGCGTGCGCTGCGTCAGCGACCGCCCCTGGGTCACCGGCGGCGAGAGCGCCGAGCTGGCCATGGCGCTGTGGGCGGTCGGCGAGTCCGACCGCGCGGTCGACATCCTGCGCTGGATGCAGAAGCACCTGCGGCACGTCGACGGCTCGTACTGGACCGGGTACGTCTTCGAGGACGACGCGATCTGGCCCGAGGAACGCACCACCTGGACGGCGGGGGCGCTGCTGCTGGCGGTCGCGGCGCTCGGCGGCCACCCGGCGACGGTCTCGGTCTTCGGTGGCGAGGAGCTGCCGGCCGGGCTGGTGGTCCAGGACTGCTGCTGACCGCCCGGCGGCACCGACGCCGAAGGGGCGGGACCGGAGGGATCCGGTCCCGCCCCTTCCGGTGCGGCGGTACGGGCGTCGCGCGCTCCGCGGGTCAGCCGCGCTGGATGCCCGAGGTGTCGGCCAGCACGCCCTGGGTGCCGTCCTGCAGCTGGGCGACCAGCGCGGTGCCGCGCTGCTCGACCGCCAGGTACCAGGTGCCCGGCACGAGTTCGCCGACCGGCGCGCCGGCCGGGTTGTCCTTCGGGGCCAGCTGGCGCGGCGCCGGGACGGCGAACCAGAACGGCGCGAAGTCGGCCGCCGGGGCCGGCTGCGGCTGCGCGGCCTGCTGCGCGGCGGCCTGACGGGCGGCCTCGGCCTCGGCGGCCTGCGCGGCCGCGGCCTGCTGGGCGGCGACGTCCTGCGGCTGGCCCTGCACCGGCTGACCGGGCTGGCCGGCCTGCGGGGCCGGGTAGCCGTAGCCGCCGGGCTGGCCGCCGAACGCCGGGGCCGGCGCCTGGCCCGGGTCCTGGCCCGGGCCGGGGTAGCCGTACTGGCCGGGCTGTCCGGGCTGGCCCGGGGCCGGGTAGCCGCCGGGCGGGAAGGCGGCCGGGGCGGCCGGACGGTCGGTGACCAGCGGGGTCTTGAGCACGGGGAGCAGCTGGCCGCCCGCGGCCGCACCGGCCAGCACGATCAGCGCGATGACGGCGAGCCAGGCGCCGATGCCGTGGCCGATGCCCTTCAGGCCGCCGCCGAGCGACCACAGCGCCGCCCAGAGCGCGGCCACCGAGAAGGCGATGCCCCACTGGTCCAGGCGCAGGCCGAGGATCTGACGGTTCGCGGCCGCCTGGCCCTGGAAGCGCTGGACCAGGATGAGGGCGGCGGCGAGGATGCCGAGCAGGAAGACCGAGGGCAGGACGGGGAACAGGACGCTGTCCCAGGCGTTCGTCGAGGTGTCGCCGCAGTACTTGCCCTTGCAGTCGACGGTCCAGTACGGCAGGAAGGAGGCGATGAAGAGCAGGACGGCCGCACCTGCGACGGCGGCGTCTCCCTTGGTGAGAGCGCGCAGATTCACTAACGTTCCCCTCGTTGGTGTGTCGTGGTCGGCGGTTTTCGATTCGGCGCTGGGCCGGTGTGGTGTCGGCGCCCGCCGGTCGGCTGACCGGCCGGAAAACCCCGAACGGACCAGAAGCCTAGGGCCAACGGCCGCGCAGGTGCACGGCAGGGCTCGGGAATGGGGCGAAGTCGTTGCAAACTGCGCGCTTCCGGCCCTCGGCCACCGCGCCCCGGCGGGCTCCTACCGGGCGGTCAGGAACGCCGTCAGCGCGTCGGCGATCCCCTGGGCGGCCTGCTGGCGCCACTGAGGATCCGTCATCCGGCGGGCGTCCGTCGGGTTGCGCATGTTACCGCACTCGACGAACACCTTGGGCACGGTCGAGAGGTTGAGCCCGCCCAGGTCGGAGCGGGTGTCCAGGCCCTGGCTCGCGGTGTAGTCGGCGTACGGCTCGCCGGTCGCCGCGTGGAAGCTCTCGCGCAGCAGCAGGCCCAGCCGGTGCGAGGGGTCGACGATCGCCGAGGTGTTCGCCTTTCCGGCGACCACCTTGGCGGGCATGATCACGTGGAAGCCGCTGCCGTTCGCCGGCCCGCCGTCGCCGTGGACGGAGACCGCCGCGTCGGCGCGGGCGGTGTTGCCGATCCGGGCGCGCTCGTCGATGCACGGCCCCCAGGGGCGGTCGCCGTCGTGGACCAGCACCACGGTGGCGCCGCGGGCGACGAGGAGCGCGCGGGTCCGGCGGACCACGTCCAGCGAGTACTCGGCCTCGGTGTAGCCGGCGTTGGTGCTGGTGCCGGTGGTGTCGCACTCCTTGCGGGCGTTGCCGATGTCGACCTGGCGGTTGATCTCGGAGGTGTGGGCGGAGTTCCCGGTGTTGTGGCCGGGGTCGAGCAGGACGGTGCGGCCGGTCAGGGTGGTGGCCGCCGGGGCGGCGGGGAGCGCGGGGAGCGCGGGGTCGGTGGGGGTGGTGGACGCCGTCGCGCTCGGGGTACCGGTCGTACCGGTCGTGTCGGTGGGGTCGGTCGGGCCGGTGCTCGCCGGGCCGACGGCCTGCGGGGCGGCGTCCGGTGCGCTTCGGTCGGGGTCGCCGACGGCCTGCCAGCCCAGCCAGCCGGCCACGCCGAGCGGAGCCAGCACGCCGACCACGGTCACCGTGCGCAGCAGCGCGGACCGGCGCCGGGGCCGGGGCCCGTCCTGCTCCGCCGGGCGGGGCGGGGCGGCGGGCGCGGGGTCGTCGATCGGCTCGATCGGCTCGGCCGCTTCGAAAGGTTCGGCCGCTTCGGTCGGTTCGAGGGGCTCGGTGGGGTGCTGGGTGGTGCGCGTCACGGGTGGGTCAGATCCGGTCCTGGGTACGGGCGGTGAGTCCGAACTGGTCGGCGATCGTCTTCCACTTCGCCACGAAGTCCTTCTTCGCCTGGGTGGCCTGCGGGTTGAGCTCGTCGGCGCGCTTCTTGTCGGCGGTGTTCGGGGCGCTGCCCGAGCAGCCCTGGGCGGCGACGGTCCGGGCCCAGCTCGCGTACGCCCGGTCGATGTCGGCGGACAGCTGCCAGGCGGACTTCAGCGACTGTACGGCGTCCGCGCCGCCCGGCAGGTCGGTGACACTCAGGGTGGCCAGCTTGGTGAGCAGCTGGTCGCGCTGCTTGGCGCCGCTGTCGAAGACCTGAGCGGCGGTGTCGATCTCCGGCTTGGCCGGGCAGCTGTTCACCTTGGCGACCGCGTTGCCGATCGGGGCCTTGGCGCTCTCGCCCTGGCTGAGCAGCTCGTCCAGCGCCTTCGCCTGGGACTGCGCGTTGGGCCCGCCGGCGGAGTCGGTCGGGCTGGGCGTCGCGCTCGCCGCCGCGGTGTCGGAGGCGGCCGGGGTCGGCGCACCGGCGGAGCCGTTGGGGGCCGGCGCGGGCGGCGGGTTCCCGGAGGCGTCGGCGCCGGCCGTGGCGGAGGCGGACGGGGCCGCGGGGCCGGCCTGGTCGGTGCTGGAACCCTTGTCGCGGACCGCCCAGAGGATGCCGCCGCCCAGGGCCAGGACGAAGAGCAGGGCGAAGGCGATCAGCAGCGGTGCGCGCTTGCCGCCGCCGTCGTCGTCGGGCTCCGCGTAGTCGGTCGGGTAGTCGTGCTGCGGGTAGGTCTGCTGAGGATAGGGGTGCTGGGGGTAGTCGGGCTGGGCGTAATCGGGCTGCGGGTAGCCGGGCTGGCCGTAGCCGGGCTGGCTGGGGGCGGGCTGGCTGGGGGCCGCGTGGCCGGGGTGGCCGGGGTGCCCGTACGGGGCCTGGCCGCCGTAGCCCCGCTGGGGCGGGGGCAGGAACGGGGGCTGCTGCGGGGCCTGCGCCTGCTGCTGCGGGTGGGGCGCGCCGTAGGATGCGCCGGCGCCCGGGGTGGCCTGCGGGAACGCCGGGACGGTCGGGGGCGGCAGCGAGCCGGGGGCGGCGGGCCGCGGCGGCACCGGCTGCGGGATGACGGCCGTCGGGGCGTCGTCGGCGGGCGGCCCGGCCGGCGACTGCGCGGGGTGCGGCGGTGCCGGCTGCGGCGGCGCGGCGGGGGCGGTCGGCGGCGCGGCGGGAGCGGTGGAGGCGCTCGGGGCGGGGGACTGCTGGGGACCGCGCACCCAGCCGCCCGCACCGCCCCGGGCGGTCGGGTCCCAGACCGCCGGTGCGGTGTTCTGCTGGTCCGTCATCTGTGCTGGCCCCCACGGTCGGCCCGGGTGCGCTCCGCCCGGATGTTCTGCTGGTGTCATGCGGCCGTGCCGCGACGCGGGCGTCCGCGATCGCGCGGACACCGTACCGTTCGCGCTCCCGCCCGGCAGCCCCGGCACGACGTTAGAGCATCCGTGATCGCCCGTGGGGCCGGTCGGCCGATTCCGGACACCCGTGCGGGGGCGGCGGGCGGAGCGCGGTCGGGGCCGGGGATCAGCCGGTGGTGGCGCGGCGGCGCAGGACGCGCAGCGACCCGGTCACCGAGACCTCCTCGAAGCCCTCGGCCAGCGCCCGCAGGTACACCCGGTACGGCGCCTGGCCGCCGTCGGCCGGGTCGGGGAAGACGTCGTGCACCACCAGCAGGCCCTCCGGAGCCAGGTGCGGCGCCCAGCCCTCGTAGTCGCCGGTGGCGTGCTCGTCGGTGTGGCCGCCGTCGATGAAGACCAGGGCGAGCCGGCCGCCCCACAGGGCCGCGATCTGCGGCGAGCGCCCGACCAGGGCGACCACGTGCTCCTCCAGACCGGCCGCGTGCAGGGTACGGCGGAACCGGGGGAGGGTGTCCATCCGGCCGACCTCCGGGTCGACCAGGGTCGGGTCGTGGTACTCCCAGCCGGGCTGCTGCTCCTCGGAGCCGCGGTGGTGGTCGACGGTCAGCGCCACGGTGCCGGCCTCCCGCGCGGCGGCGGCCAGCAGGATCGCGGAGCGGCCGCAGTAGGTGCCGATCTCCAGGACGGGCAGCCCGGTCCGGCGCGCGGCGGTCACCGCGGCGGCGTACAGCGCGAGGCCCTCGTCGACGGGCATGAACCCGGTCGCGCCCTCGAACGCGGCCAGCACCTCGGGCTGCGGGCGCGTGGTCTCCAGGAGGTCGGACATGGTGCTGCTCCTCGACGGGTGGTCTGGTGTTCCTGCTCGCCGTCGGACCCTACTCGACGGTACGCCCCCGCCCCACCCCGTGGCCCCGCCCGGCCCCGGGCCCCTCTTCCCGCCCGGGCCCCGCCATCAGTGGACCGGTCGACCTGTCTCCGCCTCGCGACAGTGCGCTGCGGAGAGGAGCGCGGAGCAGGAAGTCGGACCGGCCGACTTCCTGCTCCGCGCGGTAGCGGTAGCGGCGGTCAGCCGGCGAGGAGGGCGCGGGCGATGCGGGTGCGGTGCGGGGCGAGCTCGGCGGCGACGGCGGCGGCCTCGTGCGGCGCGCAGGTGACGGCCGCCGGGAGCGTCGCACGCCGGGTGAGGAGCGCCAGCCGCAGATGGGTCGGCGGGTGCGAGGCGTCCACGGTGTGGCCGTCCCGCCGTGAGCGGCGGAGCAGCCGCTCGCGCTCCAGCGGCGGGATCGCCGCCAGGTGCTCGCGCAGCTGCGGCCAGAGCTCGGTGACGTCCGGCCCCGGAGCGGCGTCCCGCCGGCCGGAGCGGGGCCGCGACTGGATCTCGGCGCGCAGCCGCATGGTCACCGTCGCGGTCGCCGGCCCGAGCAGCAGCGCCCCCAGCATCCCGCGCGCCGCCGCGGTGGACGCGACCCGGGCGCCGAGTTCGTCGGCCCGGTACTCGGCCTGCTGCCCGGCGCGCGCCGTCAGTCGGTCGAGCAACAGGTAGGCCCGGTAGGGAAGTTGGCTGACAAGATGCAGGAAGGCGTTGCCCATGAAGTCCCCGATCAGCGACAGCAGCGCGATCACGCCGTACCCTCCCCGGGACCGGTCGGCGGGCCGGGCGAGCTCGTACCAGTGCGCCAGCGCCCGCATCGCCGAGCCGAGCCACAGGCCGCGCCGGTTGTCGCCGTTGACCTGGTGGGCGAGTTCGTGCCCGAGCAGCGCGAGCCGCTGCCCGTCGTCCAGCGCCTCCCAGAGCGGCAGGCCCAGGGTGAGCACCGACGTCCGGCGCAGCCCGACCACCGCCATGCTCGCGTTGAAGTCCTCGGTGACCCGGATCACCCCGACCGGCGGCGCCCCGAGCTCGGCGGCGACCCGGTCGGCCAGCCCGTACAGCGCGGGGGCCTCGGAGCGGCTCAGCACGCCCGCGCCGCTCGGCACCCGGCCGAGCCGCGGACGGAGCAGGAAGGCGACGGCGAGGAGGAGGGCGCCGAGGCAGCGCACCGTCGTATTGCCGGTGACGAGCAGCAGGCCGGCCGCCCCCGCGACGACGACGGTGACCGCGTGGACGGGGAGGGCCAGCGCCGAGGCGGTGAGCCAGTCCCGCCGGGTGGTGTCGGTGCGGCCGTCGGCGACCTCCTCGAACAGCCGCTCGGTCCGCTCGGCCGCCGCCCGTTCCCGGGCCAGCTCCTTCGTGGACCTGGCGCAGTCCTCGGCGGCCTCCTCGGCGGGGACGAGGTTCCACTCGCACGCCGGGCACCAGGCGGTGAACCGGGGGTCGGGGTCGATCGGCCCGGAGCACGTCGGGCAGGAGAGCGGGCGCACGGCGGAGGCGGTCGGCGCCGGCGCCGACGTCGTCGGTGCTGCCGACGACGGTGGGGGAGCGGTGGGGTTGGGCACGGCGGATGATCATGCCAGGCGCCACGGACCCGGGGAACCCTTGGATTCCGTTGGGATTCCGCAGCGTTCCACCGGCCGGGGAGACGTGGTGGAACGTGTTCCACCCACCCCTTGGACGCCGTGTCAGAATCTGCCGGACCAGCGATCCGAGACGGACCCGGGAGCAGCCCCCATGCGCGCAGCCATCCTGCACGAGACCGGCCAGGAGACGCTCGACGTCCGCGACGACGTCGAGGCCGTGGGCTTCGGCCCCGGCAAGGTGCGGGTCCGGCTGCGCGCCGCCAGCCTCTGCCACTCCGACCTGTCCGCGATGAGCGGTGTCCTGCCCCAGCCCGCACCGTTCGTGCCCGGGCACGAGGGGGCCGGGGACGTCGTCGAGGTCGGCGAGGGCGTGACGGACATCGCCGTCGGCGACCGCGTCGTGCTCTGCTGGATGGCGCCCTGCGGCCGGTGCGCGCACTGCGAGCGCGGCCGCTCGCACCTCTGCGTGGCCAGCCTGCGGCGGCTCGGCGCGCCCGGCTTCCGCTACGGCGCGGACGGTGGCGGGCGCGGCGAGGCGTCCGGCTTCTACGGCACCGGCACCTTCGCCGAGGAGGTCGTGGTCGAGCGCGACGCGGTTCTCCCGGTGCCCGCCGACCTCCCCTACGACCTGGCCGCGCTGATCGGCTGCGGCGTCACCACCGGCATCGGCGCGGCCGTCCACACCGCGCGGGTCGAGCCGGGCGCGTCGGTCGCGGTGATCGGCGCCGGCGGTGTCGGCGTCGCCGCGGTGCAGGGCGCCCGGGTCTGCGGCGCGGGCCGGATCGCCGTGGTCGACCCGGTGGTCTCCCGCCGGGAGCGGGCACTGGCCTTCGGCGCGACCGAGGCGCTCGCCCCCGAGGAGCTCAAGGCGGTGGCGAAGGGCCTGCCGGGCGGCGGCTTCGACTACGTCTTCGAGGCGGTCGGCCGCTCGGCCACCGTCCGGGCCGGGTACGGCGCGGCCCGGCGCGGCGGCGCCGTCGTGGTGATCGGCGCCGGGGCGCAGGACGACCTCGCGAGCTTCAGCATGGGTGAGCTGTTCTTCAACGAGAAGCGGCTGCTGCCCTCGCTGTACGGCGGCGCGCCGCTGACGAGCACCGTCGCGCTGGTGGTCGACCTGTGGCGGGCCGGGCGGATCGACCTGGCGGGGATGATCACCCACCGGGTCGCGCTGGCCGACGTCAACGACGCGCTCGCGCAGATGCGCGGCGGCGAGGCGCTGCGGACGGTCGTGACGCCGGGCTGAGCGCCCCGCCCGGGGCCGGGTGCGCGACGAGGCCCGCCGGAGGGCTCCGGCGGGCCTCGTCGGGTGGTGGGGCTCAGCCCCGGTCGTCTCCGGCGGCACGGTGGCGGCCGTGCGGATCGGCCTCGGGGCTGTCGTCGGCTGCGGACCGGCCGCGGTGACGGCCGTGCGACGCGGTGTCCTCGGCCGTGGTCTCGTCGGCGTCGGTCCCGCTGGCGGGTCCGGTGGTGTCGGTGAGGGTGTCGGACATCAGAATCGTCTTTTCCTTGCGAGGGTGCAGGTGTATCGGCGCCCGGCCGGCACATCGCGGGCGCGGTCGGGGCATGGCCGGTGATCGCGCCCGCACCCCGGCCGCCACCCTAACCGCCGGACCGGGCGAGATCCTATCGAGATCATGACGGCCATCCGGGGAACGGCACGGCCCCGAACGGTCCCGAACACGCACCGGGCACGGCACTGCGACACCCGGGCGGTGGGGCGCTGCGGAGTGGGAAGTCGGCGGATCCGACTTCCTGGGCGGGGGAGATGCCGGGGTGGAATGCTCAGCCCGGGCGGCCGGTGCGCAGGAAGGTGGCGAGCAGCTCGTGCAGGACCGCTCCGCCCTCCTCGGCCAGGACCTCGTGTCCGGCGCCCGCCGCCTCGACGTAGCGGAAGTCGGTGCCCTCCGTGCGTCCGATGCGCAGCAACTCGTGGCGCAGTGAACGCGATTGGCTCACCGGGACGACCTCGTCGCGGTCGCCGTGCACGATCAGCAGCGGTGCGCCGATCCGGTGCGCCAGCTGGAGCACGTCGCGCGGTCCCCGGGCGTCCGCGATCGGCTCGCCGCCGCCCAGCCGGGTGGTCAACGCCCGGACGGAGGAGGACGCTTCGGCCAGGAGCCGGCCGCCGGAGAGGAACGGTGCGACGACCGCGCAGCGCGTCACCTGGCCGGCCGGCGCGTGTGCGGCGGCGAGCAGGGCGAGGAACGCGCCGTAGCTGACCCCGAACAGGGCCGGCGGCTCCAGGCCGAGCGCCGCGCGCTGACCGGCGACGGCCTCCAGCAGGTGCAGCACGTCGTCGAGGTCGGGCCCGCCCCAGGTGCCCCGGATGGCCATCGCGTGCGCCAACCCGTAGCCCGTGGAACCGCGTTGGTTCGGCGCGAGCACCGCCAGGCCCTCGGCCGCCATCCGCTGCAGGGCCGGATCGAACTCCAGTCGCCAGGCGTCCGCCGGGCCGCCGTGCAGGGCCAGCACCAGGTGCGGACTGCTCAGCCAGGCGTCCCCGCCGTACACCACGGCCTCCAACGGTCCTTCCGGTCCCGCGAGTTCGATGCTCTGGGCGGGGCGCCACCGGCCGCCGTCACTCGGCTCGGCGGACCCGTCAAGACGCCAGCCGGGCGGCGGCGCCGAGGTGTTGGCGCGTCCGACGGCGCCGGGCCGCCAGGGTGGCACGGTGTCCCGCCACGGTCCGGGCAGGCCGGAGCCGAGCGGCGCCAGTTGCAGCGGGAGCGGCACCGGCACGGGGCCGGACGCGGCTCCGGCCGGGACGTGCGCCAGCAGCGCGTCCACGTCCAGCGTGGCGAGTGCGGTCGGGTGGTCGGGCGCCGAGTACGGCACCCGCAGCCCGCCCGCCGACCAGTGCCCCACCGCGCCGAGCCGCCCCGGCGGGACGGGCAGCGGGTCCAGCCGTCCGGCGGTCGGCCGCCACAGGGCGAGCGAGCAGCCCGCGCCGTGGTCGACCTGGACGGCCACCCGGGGCCCGTCCGCGTCCGGTCGCAGCGCCACCGGTCGCAGGAACATGCCCGCGACGTGCAGGGCTTCCGGGAACCGCAGCGGTTCGCCGCCGCCCAGCACGCCCCAGCCGATCCGGTCGGTGCCGGGTGCGTCGCTGCGCACCATCGCGAACCGGCTGTCCGGGTCGAACAGCACCAGCCGGTCGTTGCTGTGGCCGCCGATCTCCAGCAGCGGGGTGACGGTGCCGCTGCGCAGGTCGAGCACCACGGTGCGGACCAGGCCGTCGCGCACCCGGTCGAGCGCCAGCAGCGCGCCGGTGCGGTCCAGCCAGACGCCGCCGCCGTGCAGGCCCGGGATCTCGGCGACCTGCTGCGGCGCGGATCCGTCGGCCCTCACCAGCCAGACGGTGGTGGCCGGCCGGGTGTCGCTGCCCAGGGCCACCGCGACCGGTGCGCCGGGGCCGGACGGCGCGCCCTCCGGGAGCGGCAGCAGGCGCAGGCCGGGCATCCTCAGTGTGGTCAACGGCCGCTCAGCGGTGACGGCTTGACCGCTGGGGTCGGTGTCGGGGCGGAGCGTCACCAGCTGCTGTCGTTCGCCGTCGTGCCGGCAGACCAGCGCCGAACCGTCCGGCAGGGCAACCAGTTGTGAGCGGAAGCTCTCGAAGCGGTTGCCCGGCAGTCGCAGGCCGGTCGGGACGGCGGGTCCGTCCAGCGGGAGGCGCCAACTCTCCACGTACCAGCCGCCGTCGGCGGCGGAGGCCAGGCAGGCGGCGTGGCTGCCGTCGGCGGCGAAGGTGAAGCCGAGCCGGCGCAGTGCCTGGGTGGCGGCGCGGGCGGCCACGGTCATGCCGCCACCGTCCCGGTCGGGTCCGGGGCGGCGGCGAGCCGCTCCAGGCCCTGCTCGGGGGCACGGCAGCCGGGGGTGCCGGCCGCATCGGCGCGGCTGCCGGCCCGGCTGCCCAGCGGCTCTCCGGCGATTCGTTCCTGCACGAGGTGGAGCGCGTCGTCCTGTTCGACGGGTTCGACCGGGCGCGGCGCCGGTTCCCGGCCCTCCGGGCGGGCGAGCGGGTCGGCCTCGTGCCGCAGCGCGGCGCGCGCGTCCGCGCCGGCGTGGTCCACCTCGATGTGCGCGCGGGTCTGCCTGACCACGACCTCGGCGCCGCCGTCGGTCTCCCGGCCGCGGAGGACGCCGCCCTTGGCGCCGTGCCGGATCGCCCCGGTGACCACGTACCGCCCGGCCGGCAGCACCCCGCCGCTGCCGCGCCGCCGCGGCGTCGCCCGGCCCGCGCCCGGCCGGTACGGGCGGTCGGAGAGCACCGCAGGACCGGGCAGGCCGTCGGTGGCCCGGTGCAGCGCGGCGGCCGGCCGCCGGAGCCGCGGTTCGCCCCCCGGATGGACGGTGATGCACCTTCCGGCCGAACCCCGTGCGCTGTCGCGCGAGTTGAGTCGGTGCAGCTGCGCCGGGCCGGCCGCGGACCTGAACGCGCACGGGTCCTCGGCGAGCACCTCGGTGACGGTCGCGAGCACCGCGCCGCCGACCGCCGAGGCGGCGCTGACGTGCGGCTTCCAGCCCTCGTCGGGGAGCTCGCCCGCGGACGGCCCGGCCGTGCACCAGAAGCCCTCGACGGTGACCCGCCAGTCGGCCTGCCCGCCGACCCGCGCGTCCCCGCCGCCTCCCCGGCCTCCGGTGACGGCCGGCGCCGTCCGCGTCGGCTCGGGCCACCGGTCGGCCGCATCCGGCCCGTGGCCCGCCGAGTCCGTTCCTCCGGCCGTACGAAACGATGTGCTCGCCACCATTCGCCACCACATCCCTTCGTCCGGTGCCGGCGCGCCCCGTCGGTGCCCACTGCTCCGGCACCGGGGCGCGCGGCCACGGCCTGACATCGGTTCCTCGGAACTGCCCGGGTGTGCTGCCCCGGCGGCGGCCGACACCGTCGGCACCGCCCCGGCCGCGTCCGCCGCGCGGCCCGGACAGCCCTGCCTCACCCGGGCCCGTCCCTCCGGCGGAGCGCCTCGCCGACCCCCTGGTCGGGCAACTCCCGTTCGCAGAGGAGAAGTTACTTTCGGTAGCGAGGGATGCTCAATCCGAAGCCGGTCACTTCACTCGTAAGGGTGATCCCGGTGCTGTTTCGAATTCGTGCGAACGGCCCGGTGTGCCCGGCGCACGCCCCGCCGTCCCGTGCGCACCGCCCCCGCGCGCCGGTCGAACGGGGCCGCGCCGGCCGCCCGCGCACGCCGTAGCGCGGGTTGACGCGCATCCGTACGCCCCGCCCACCGAGGGGCACCGCCCCGGCGCGGGCCGTGGCGGCGAACCGGGCGGACCGCCGCCGCCCCCGCGCACGGTAGTCTCGACAGGTGCCGAAACTGTCCGACGTCATCACCGCCCTCGAAGAGCTGTACCCGCCGCGGTGGGCGGAGTCCTGGGACGCCGTCGGCCTGGTCTGCGGAGACCCTCAGGCCGAGGTCCGCCGCGTCCTCTTCGCCGTCGACCCCGTGCAGGCGGTCGTCGACGAGGCCGTCGAGTGGGGGGCCGACCTGGTGGTCACCCACCACCCGCTGTACCTGCGGGGCACCACCACCGTCGCCGCGACCACCTTCAAGGGCCGCGTCGTGCACACCCTGATCCGCAACGGGATCGCCCTGCACGTGGCGCACACCAACGCCGACCACGCCGACCCGGGCGTCTCGGACGCGCTCGCCGAGGCGGTCGGCCTGAGCGTCACCGGACCGCTGGTGCCGGACCCGACCGACCCGCTGGGCCGGCGCGGCACCGGGCGGATCGGCCTGCTGGAGCCCCCGCTGACCCTCGCGGCGTTCGCCGCGAACGTCGCCAAGGGGCTGCCGGCCACCGCCGCCGGTGTACGGGTCTCCGGCGATCCGAACCGTCTGGTCAGCCGGGTCGCGGTGTGCGGCGGCTCGGGCGACAGCCTGTTCGCCGAGGTGCGCGCGGCGGGCGTGGACGCCTACCTGACCGCCGACCTGCGCCACCACCCCGCCTCCGAGGCCGCCGAGGCGGCGCCGGTCGCCCTGGTCGACGCCGCGCACTGGGCCACCGAGTGGCCCTGGCTGCCGCTGGCCGAGCGGGCGCTGCACGGCGCCGTCGAGAAGCACGGCTGGACCGTGGAGACCCGGGTCTCCCGCACGGTCACCGACCCGTGGACCGCGCACGCCCCCATGTCCTTCCCCGCCTGACCCGATTCACAGGAGCTCTCCGCTTGAACGCCGCGCCCGCCGACCAGATCCGCCTGCTCGACCTCCAGGCCATCGACTCCAAGCTCGACCAGCTGGCCCACCGGCGGCGCAGCCTGCCCGAGCACGCGGAGATCGACAAGGTCAACGCCGACCACACCGCCCTCAAGGACTTGGTGGTCGCCGCCGAGGCCCAGCACGGCGACACCACCCGCGAGCTCACCAAGGCCGAAGCGGACGTGGAGCAGGTCCGTACCCGGGCCGCCCGCAACCAGCAGCGCCTGGACTCCGGTGCGATCACCTCGCCCAAGGACCTGGAGAACCTCCAGCACGAGATCGGGTCGCTGGCCAAGCGCCAGGGCGACCTGGAGGAGGTCGTGCTGGAGATCATGGAGCGGCTGGAGTCCGCCCAGACCCGTACCACCGAGCTGTCCGCCCGCCTGGAGCACTCCACCGTCGTGCTGACCGAGGCCGAGGGCCGCCGGGACGCCGCGTACGCCGAGATCGACGCCGAGGTGGAGAAGGTCAAGCGTGACCGCGAGGCCGTCGCCGCCGTCATCCCGGCCGACCTCATGAAGGTCTACAGCAAGCTGCGCGAGACCCAGGGCGGCGTCGGCGCGGCCCGGCTCTACCAGCGCCGCTGCGAGGGCTGCCGCACCGAGTTCTCGATCACCGAGCTCAACTCCATCAAGGCCGAGCCGGCCGACAAGGTGGTCCGCTGCGAGAACTGCTCGCGGATCCTGGTCCGCACCGCCGACTCCGGCGTCTGAGCCGGTGGCGGCGCGCAGGTTCGTCGTCGAGGCGGACGGCGGCTCCCGGGGCAACCCGGGGCCGGCCGGCTACGGCGCGGTGGTCCGCGACGGCGACACCGGGCAGCTCCTCGCCGAGGCGGCCGAGTTCATCGGGCACGCGACCAACAACGTGGCCGAGTACAAGGGGCTGATCGCCGGGCTGCGCGCGGCCCGGGAGATCGACCCGGGTGCCTCGGTGGACGTCCGGATGGACTCCAAGCTGGTCGTCGAGCAGATGTCCGGCCGCTGGAAGATCAAGCACCCGGACATGCAGCCGCTCGCCGCCGAGGCCCGCGAGGTCTTCCCGCGCGGGCGGGTCCGGTACACCTGGATCCCGCGCGAGCAGAACAAGGACGCCGACCGGCTCGCCAACGAGGCGATGGACGCGGGCAAGGCCGGCCGCCAGTGGGAGCCCCGGCCCGTGGCCGCCTCCGCGCCCTCCCCGGTGGAGCCGCCGGAGACCGAGCCGCTGGAGACCGCCGCGCCCAAGACGGGCTGGGCGGACACGGCGGACCTCGGCACCCCGACCACCTTCGTCCTGCTCCGGCACGGCGAGACCCACCTGACCCCGGAGAAGCGGTTCTCCGGCAGCGGCGGCACCGATCCGGAGCTCTCCGAGAAGGGCCGCTGGCAGGCCGAGCGGGTGGCCGAGGCGCTCGCCGCGCGCGGCTCGGTCCAGGCCGTGGTGGCCTCGCCGATGCGGCGTGCCCGGCAGACCGCGGAGACCGTCGCCGCCCGGCTGGGCCTGGAGGTCCGGTACGAGGAGGGGCTGCGCGAGGTCGACTTCGGCGCCTGGGAGGGGCTGACCTTCGCCGAGGCGCGGGAGCGGTACCCCGACGACCTCACCGCCTGGCTCGGCTCCACCAAGGTGCGGCCGACCGGCGGCGGCGAGAGCTTCGCCACGCTCACCCACCGGGTCGGGGTAGCCCGGGACAAGATCCTCGCCCGCCACCCCGGACGGACCGTGCTGGTGGTCTCGCACGTCAGCCCGATCAAGACGCTGGTCCGGTTGGCGCTCGGCGCCCCGCCGGACTCGCTGTACCGGATGGAGCTGTCCGCCGCCTCGCTCTGCGCCGTCCAGTACTACGCGGACGGCAACGCCTCGCTACGGCTGCTCAACGACACCGGGCACCTGCGCTGAGAAACGCCGGGGGCCGGTCGGCCGATCCGACCGGCCCCCGGCGCGCGTTCCCGTCGGTGCACCTGTCCGTGCACTTGTTCGCGCGTCCGCCCGTACGCCTGTCCGCTCAGTGCACCTCGGTGACCACCACGTCCAGCTGCCAGGGCTTGCGCGCGGTGCCCTCGGCGGCGACCTCCACCCGGTGGCCCAGCCCGGTCAGCGCGTCCAGCAGCTCACCCGGCGTCTTCGGCTCGGCGCCCGCCACCAGCAGATCGCGGACCAGCCGCCCCTTGGTGGCCTTGTTGAAGTGGCTGACGACGGTCCGCCGGCCGTCCCGCTCCTGGAGCACCCGCACGGTCGCCGTCCGGGCGATCACCTCGCCGGCCGGCTTCCACGCCGCCGCGTAGGCGGAGGAGCGCAGGTCCAGCACCAGGCCGTCGGCGACCTCCGGCAGCACATCGGCCATCGCACGCCGCCAGTACGCGCCGAGCGCCCCCGGCCCGGGAAGCTTCACACCCATCGAGCAGCGGTAGGGCGGGATCCGGTCGCCGATCCGCACCGCGCCCCAGAGGCCGGAGAAGACCAGCAGGCTCCGCTCGGCCCGGCCGTATGCGGCCTCGTCCAGCGTCGCCAGCCCGAGGTTGTCGAACAGCACCCCGGTGTACACCTGCCCGGCCGGGAGCGCCCCCGCCGTCGGCAGCCCCGCGTTGCGCGCCACCTCGCCGCGCAGGCCCGGGCTCAGCCCCAGCACCCCCGCGGCGGCGTCCTCGTCCCCGCGGCAGAGCGAGACCAGCGCCTCCAGCACCTCCGCCCGCGCCGCCGTCAGCCCGGGCAGCGACAGCCCGTCGAGCGCCACCGGCACACCGTCCCCGGACGCGGCCTTCCCCTCCGAGGGCGGCAACAGCACCAGCACGACGGACTCCTCCACACTCCACGGCCACCGACCACGCCACCCTACGCAACCCGCCCCCGCCCCGGGAAACGGCTGGTCACCCCACCCCGCCGGCCCGCGCGCGCCGCCCGGGCGCCGAAGCGCCCGGCGCGCGGCCCACTGCCCGGCCCACCGCCCGGCGCGCGGTCCGGCGCTCGGCTCGCGGTGGCCGGCCTCGCCACCCGGACGGGTCGCTTCGTCGCCCGTCGACGCCCGCCCGGGTGGGAGGATCGACGCGTGCGCGAAGCGACCCCCATGAGTCCGCCGTCCGCCGATCCCGGGCGGCGCCGCCGGCAGCTCATCCTGGCGATCTGCTGCCTGAGCCTGTTCATCGTCGGGCTCGACAACACCGTCGTGAACATCGCCCTCCCGCAGATCCAGCGGGACCTGGAGGCCCCCGCCTCCGGGCTGCAGTGGATCATCGACGCCTACACCCTGGTACTGGCCTCGCTGCTGATGCTGTTCGGCTCGCTGGCCGACCGCTTCGGGCGCCGCCGGGTGTTCCAGACCGGCCTGCTGGTCTTCGTGCTCGGCTCGCTGCTCTGCAGCCTGGCGCCCGGCCTGGGGTGGCTGGTGGCGTTCCGGGCGGTGCAGGCGATCGGCGGCTCGATGCTCAACCCGGTGGCGATGTCGATCATCACCAACACCTTCACCGAGCCGCGCGAACGGGCCCGGGCGATCGGCGTCTGGGGCGGTGTGGTCGGCATCTCGATGGCGCTCGGACCGCTGCTCGGCGGCTTCCTGGTGCACGCCGCGGGCTGGCCGGCGATCTTCCTGATCAACGTTCCGGTCGGTCTGCTGGCCTGTCTGCTGACCGCCCGTTACGTCCCCGAGTCGCGTGCGCCCCGGGCCCGCCGGCTGGACCCGGTCGGGCAGCTGCTGATGATGGTGCTGCTCGGCTGCGGCACCGGCGCGATCATCGAGGGCCCCGCGCACGGCTGGACGTCCCCGCTGATCCTCGGCCTGGCCGCGGCGGCGCTCGCCGCGCTGGTGGCCTTCCCGCTCTGGGAGCGCCGGGTCGCCGAGCCGCTGGTCGACCCGCGGTTCTTCGGCAGCGCGCCGTTCACCGGCGCCACCGTGACGGCCGTCTGCGCCTTCGCCTCGCTCGGCGGCTTCCTCTTCCTGAACACCATCTACCTGCAGGACGTCCGCGGCTACAGCCCGGTGGAGGCCGGCCTGTGGACGCTGCCGATGGCCGGGATGATGCTGGTCTGCGCGCCGCTGTCGGGCCGGATCGTCGGCGCCCGCGGCCCACGGGTGCCGCTGGTGCTGGCCGGCCTCGGCCTGGTCGCCAGCGGCCTGCTGCTCACCCGGCTGGCCGCGGACTCCCCACCGGGCCTGCTGCTGGCCGCGTACGGACTGTTCGGCTTCGGCTTCGGCTTCGTGAACGCGCCGATCACCAACGCCGCCGTCTCCGGCATGCCGCGCGCCCAGGCGGGGGTGGCGGCGGCCGTCGCGTCCACCAGCCGGCAGGTCGGCCAGTCGCTCGGCGTCGCGGTGATCGGCACCGTGGTCACCTCGGCGGTGCTCGGCACGGTCGCCTCCGGCTTCGCCCCGGCCAGCCACGCGGGCTGGTACATCGTCGCCGGCCTGGGCGCCACGATCGGGCTGCTCGGCCTGGTCACCACCTCCGCCTGGGGCACCGCCACCGCCACCCGGGTCGCCGCCCGTCTCGGCGGTGACCCGCCGCTGACCCGCCCCGGGGTTCGGGAGGCCCCGCCCGAGCGGCTACCATGACCACTACGGCGGAAGAGCCGGCCGGGCGGTCGCGACGGGTCCTAGGGCCCGCCGAGGAACGTCCGGGCTCCACAGAGCAGGGTGGTGGGTAACGCCCACCCGGGGTGACCCGCGGGACAGTGCCACAGAAAACAGACCGCCCGCCGCTTCGGCGACGGGTAAGGGTGAAACGGTGGTGTAAGAGACCACCAGCGACCGGGGTGACCCGGCCGGCTCGGTAAACCCCACCTGGAGCAAGGTCAAGATCGGTGCCTCACGGCGCCGTGCGCGGATGCTTGAGGGCTGCTCGCCCGAGTCCGCGGGTGGACCGCACGAGGCTGTCGGCAACGGCAGCCCTAGATGGATGGCCGTCTCCCCGGGCCGCGCGAGCAGCCCGGGTGACAGAACCCGGCGTACAGGCCGACTCTTCCGCCCCCTTCCCCCTTCGACCGGGCCAACCGCCCGGTCAGGGGGGTTCTTCGTACCGCGACGACCGGGTCAGCCCGGGTGGGTGCCGACGGCGTCGCGGACCTGGGCGCCGAGCCCGCCGTTGACGCGGGCGCAGTGGGCGCCGCAGAAGAACATGCCGGCCACTTCGACGCCGTGGCCGACGATCCGGACGTTGCACTGCTCGCAGTGCGGCGCGAGCTTCTCCATCGCGCACTCGAAGCTGTCGAAGGTGTAGACGTCGCCGGTGACCGTCTTGATCTCGAAGGCGAGCCAGTAGTCGTTGCCGCAGGTGATGCAGATGGCCATGGCGGCGTACTTCCTTCCGGGCGCGGGGGACGGGCCGGGCCGGTGCCCGGCCCCTCCAGTCTCCGAGGCCTCCGGCTGGGCGGCCACCCGGACGCGTCAGGCGCGGGCCTCCAGGACGCGGACGGCCCGGTCGGCGTCGTCGGCGGCGACGAACAGGTGGTCGTGGTGGTAGCTGGCGACCACGTTGCAGCTGATCCCCTCCTCGGCCAGCCGGGTGGCGACGACGGCGGTCAGGCCGACGGCCTCCAGCGCCGAGTGGACCCGCAGGGTGATCCAGGCGGCGACGTACTCGTAGGGCAGGCCGAGGGCGTCGGCCTCCTCCTGGGCGACCACCACCGTCACCCCCTCGGGTTCGGCGACGGTGGCCACCGGCCGCAGTCCGGCGGGCACCTTGGTGGGCAGTGTGCAGTAGACGTACCGCCCCGGGTTGAGCTGGGGGCGCAGGTCGCGCAGCAGTGTCGTGAGGTCTCGTTCTCCGGCCATGCCCCGCACCGTATCGGCCGGGTACCGCGCGGTGGTGGACGGTGTATCGGAAAGCGTTGACGGTCGACAGTCACCGATATATCGTCGAGATATCGGGACAGTGACTCGACTGCCTCGAACGATCGTCTGGTGATCGACTAGTGGGCCGCCCCGGAGCGGCCCGATCGGGAGGTGGGTGCGATGCGCCCAGGACGATTCCGTGGAGAGGGAGGCCCCGGCGGTTGCCGCGGGCCGGAGTTCGCCGGGATGCCCGGTGAGCGCCCCGAGGGCCGGGGGGCGTTCGGCCCCTTCGGGCCGCCGCCGTTCGGCGGTGGGCCGGGTGGACGGCCGGGTCCGCCGTGGGCCCGGGGCGGTTTCGGCGGGCCGCCGCCGTGGGTCCGCGGCCGGCGCGGTGGCCGGGCCCGGCGCGGGGACGTGCGCGCCTCGCTGCTGGCGCTGCTCAAGGAGCGGCCGATGCACGGCTACGAGATGATCGCCGAGATCGCCGAGCGGTCCGGCGGGGCGTGGCGGCCGAGCCCCGGCTCGGTCTACCCGACCCTCCAGCTGCTGGAGGAGGAGGGCCTGGTCACGGCGGAGGAGACCGGCGGCAAGCGGCTGGTCTCGCTCACCGAGGCGGGCCGCGCCGAGGCCGATGCCGGGCCGGACGAGCCGTGGGCCGAGGCCGGCCAGGAGATCGACTGGGCCGCGGTCCAGGAGGTCGGCCAGGCGCTCGGCGCCGTGGAGCACGCCGTCCGGCAGGTCATGGCGACGGGCACCGAGGCGCAGCGCGCCAAGGGCCTGGAGGTGCTCAACGAGGCCCGCAAGAAGCTCTACCTGATCCTGGCCGAGGACGCCTGACCGGCGCGGACGCGCAGGGTGCTGCTGCTCAGGGGTGGACGACGAACAGCGCCACGCACGCGAGCAGCAGCACCGCCCAGCCGAACCAGAGCCAGCCGTTGGAGCCGAGCACCGCGCTGTAGACGCTGATCACCACCAGCAGGCCGACCGTGACCCCGGCCACCTGCCGGTTGTGGTGCGCCACCGCCTCGGCGCGGGTCCTCGGGTGCCGTACGGTCCTCGCCATCGCCGTCCTCCCGCGCGGGGAGGCGGCCGTCACCCGGAAGCGCGGACGGTGGCCGCCTCGTCGTACTCGTAGCGCCAGTACCAGCGGGCGCCCCGCTGCTGCTTGGCCCGGACGTACACCAGTGTGCGCGCCGGGGTGTCCCCGTGCGAGGGGACCGGCACGGTGTACTTCTTGGGCACGCCGTACATCGGCCCCAGCGGGATGGGGAGGATCCGGCCGTCCAGGGGGCCGCCGACGAATTCGGTGTCCGCGCTCTTCACCCCACCAGGGTCTCACCCCGCGGCGGTGCGGCGGAGACGGTGTGGCGGCCGGGTGCCGGGAGTGTGACCGGAGAGGCACCGCCCCCGGTCATCCACAGGGCCCGCGCACCCTTATCCTTCCTGTTACGCCCTCGGGGTCCACCCGGGTCAGCGGGCCCGTACGGGCCGGGCGAGGCGCACCTCACCGTGCCCGCCGGGCCGCCGAGCCGCAGCCGTCGTGCCGCAGTGACTCCGTACCGTGACCCCGGCGTCGGCCGCCCGGTTACCCCGGCTCCGGCCGGCAGGGCGCGGGACTGCAGGGCCGAGCACCACCCGGGGAAGCAGCGGGGGGCGCCGTGCGTTGCGTCGGAGTGGTACGTCGAACGCTGTGTCACACCAGGCACGGCAATGCGCGGAAGGGGCCCGATGGAATCCGGCGGCAGGTGGACGGCCTGGTGGCAGAAGCGTGATCGTGAGCGGGGCCGGTCGGCGGCCACCGACAGCCCTGCGGCCAGACTGGACCAGCTGCTCGGCGCGGTCCGCGCCGGGTTCCCGCTCGCTCCCGCCGCCCATCCGGCCGGTTACCGCTGTTCCTGTGACCGGGTGGCCTGTCCGGCCCCCGCCCAGCACCCGGTGTCCTTCGCCTGGCAGACCCAGGCCACCACCGATCCCGAGCAGCTCGCCCGCTGGCTCTCCCGCGACCCGCTGGCCAACTTCGTCACCGCCACCGGCCGCGTCCACGACGTGCTGGACGTACCGACCGAGGCCGGGCGGCTCGCCCTGGAGCGGCTGACCGCGCTCGGCGTCGAGGGTCCGGTGGCCGCCGTCGGCGAGGACCGCTACCTGTTCTTCACCGCCACCCGCGGCACCCCGGTGGACGAGGACGAGTGGTGGCCGAGCGCCCTCGACTCCACCCCGGACACCATGTCCGAGCACCCCGGCCTGCGCTGGCACTGCCGCGGCTCGTACACCCTGCTGCCGCCGGCCGCGCTGCCGGACGGTTCCGAGGTGCGGTGGCTGCGCGGGCCCGAGCAGCCGCTGCCGGACCCGCTGCGCGTCCTGGACGTGCTGACCGACGCCTGCACCGAGGTGGGCGCCGTCGCCGAGGAGCAGTGGCTCATCGGCTGACGGCGCCCCCAGGGCCCGGCCCCGCCGCTACGGCAGGGTGAGGATCTCCGCACCGTCCGCCGTGACGACCAGGGTGTGCTCGAACTGGGCGGTGCGCTTGCGGTCCTTGGTGACGACGGTCCAGCCGTCCGGCCAGACCTCGTAGTCGTAGGTGCCCAGGGTGAGCATCGGCTCGATGGTGAAGGTCATCCCCGGCTTGATCACCTCGGTGGCCCGCTCGCTGTCGTAGTGCGGGACGATCAGGCCGGAGTGGAACGACGTGTTGATGCCGTGCCCGGTGAAGTCCCGTACCACGCCGTAGTCGAAGCGCTTGGCGTAGGACTCGATGACCCGCCCGATGACGTTGATCCGGCGGCCGGGCTTGACCGCCTTGATCGCCCGGTCGAGCGACTCGCGGGTCCGCTCGACCAGCAGCCGGGACTCCTCGTCCACATCGCCGACCAGGTAGGTGGCGTTGAGGTCGCCGTGCACCCCGTGGATGAACGCGGTGGCGTCGATGTTGACGATGTCGCCGTCCTGGAGGACGGTCGAGTCCGGGATGCCGTGGCAGATGACCTCGTTGATCGAGGTGCAGACCGACTTCGGGAAGCCCCGGTAGCCGAGGTCGGACGGGTAGGCGCCGTGGTCGCACATGTACTCGTGGGCGACCGCGTCCAGCGCGTCCGTGGTGACGCCGGGCGCGATCAGCTCGGCCGCCGCGGCCATCGCCCGGGCGGCGATCCCACCGGCGATCCGCATCTTCTCGATGGTCTCGGCGGTCTGCACCTCGGGCCCGGTGTACGCCGCCGGGGCGGGCTTGCCGACGTACTCGGGGCGCGCGATGTGCGCCGGGACCTTGCGGGTGGGGGACTGGATGCCGGGAACGAGTGCCATGGCGGCGAGTCTAGTTGGCGGGGCTGCGGCGCCGTGGCCGGTACCGCGGCGGGCGCCGGCGCGGGGTCCGGGTGTGCGGACGGCGCCGGGGCGGGGAATGATCGGGACGACGCGGCGCCGCACCGGGAACGCGGAGCCGCGACCGCAGACACGGAGGTGACCGCACCATGCCCCTGGGATTCCGCCGCAACAAGCCGACCGGCCTGCCCGGCGAGTGGTTCTACTGCATCAAGCACGGCAAGGTCGAGGAGGGCCCGGAGTGCCCGGCGAAGGACCGCCTCGGCCCGTACGCCACCCGCGAGGAGGCGGCGCACGCGCTGGAGACCGCCGAGCTGCGCAACCGGGAGTGGACGAACGACCCGCGCTGGAGCGACAAGCCCGAGGACGAGCGGGGGGAGTGAGCGGGGGAGCAGGGGCGGTGACGGGGGGAGCGGCGGGTCAGGACGCGCCCGCCGCCTGCTCCGCCGCGGCCTCCTCGGCGGCCTCCCGCTCCGCCGCCGCCCGCTCGTGCTGGGCGCGGACGGCGGCCGCGTTCGGGTCGGTGCGGTCGTCGTAGGAGAGCAGCCGCGGCAGCGCGGTGGCCAGGGCCAGCACGCCCACCACGCAGGCGACGCCGCCGATCCACACCGAGGCCCGGACGCCGACCACTCCGGCCATGCCGCCCGCCCGGACCTGGCCGAGCTGCGGCCCGACCGAGTAGCTGAGCAGCTCGACGCCGGCCATCCGGCCGCGCAGCTCGTCCGGGATCGACTGGTTCCACAGCGTGGAGCGGGCGATGCCGCTGACCTCGTCGGCGCCGCCGGCCAGTGCCAGGCAGAACAGCACCGGCCAGACCGAGTCGGCCAGGCCCGCCAGCGCGATCGCGGCGCCCCAGCCGAGCGCGGCGGCCAGCAGCAGCCGGCCGTGGCGGTGCACCCGGGACGTCCAGCCGCTGGTCATCGAGACGACGATGGCGCCGACCGCCGAGGCGGCGTACATCGGGCCGAGCGCCCAGTCGGCGTGCAACTCGGAGGCCAGGAACGGAAAGATCGCGACCGGGAAGGCGAACAGCATCGCGCACAGGTCGATCGCGTAGGTGCCCAGCAGGTCCTTGCGGCTCCAGGCGTACCGGATGCCGGTGAGCACGGCCCGCACCGAGGGCTTCTCGGCGCCGGTCGGCGGCGGTACGGCGCGGATCCGGGCGAGCAGCAGCAGCGAGGCGCCGAAGGTGGCGACGTCCAGCGCGTAGGCGGTCTGCACCCCGGCGAACGTCACCACGACGCCCGCCAGCGCCGGGCCGGCCACCGAACCGACGTTGCGGTAGAGCGAGTTGAGGGCAAATGCGGCGGCCAGCTGATCGTGCCGCACGACCCGCGGGGTGAGCGCGTCCAGTGACGGGCGCTGGAGGCCGTCGGCGGCGGCGACGAGGGCGGCGACCAGGTAGACCGGCCACAGCACGGGCGTCGGCAGCAGCGCGTTGGCCAGCAGCAGCACGCTCAGCAGGCCGAGGGCGGCCTCGGCGAACAGCACCAGCCGGCGGCGGTCCAGGGCGTCGGCGAGGGCGCCGCCCCAGAGGCCGAAGACGATCAGCGGGACCAGCTCGAAGGCACCGACCAGGCCGACCGCGAGGGAGGAGCCGGTCAGGTCCTTGATCTGCAGCGGCACGGCGACGTAGGTGAGGAAGCTGCCGAAGCTGGTGACACAGCCGGAGAGCCAGAGCAGGCGGAAGTCCCGCGAGGAGCGCCAGGGGGAGAGGTCGGGGATGACCGCGCGCAGCAGGGAGCTCGCCCGACCGTTCGGGGGTGGGTCGGCGTCGTTCACGAGCGACCATCCTGACGGGGCGTTCGGCCGGGCCGCAACGCATTTTCGCGGCCGGGCCCCGGTGGCCGTGCCCGTCGCGGTGCCCTACCAGCGGTTGATCGTCGGCCCCGCCGTGAGCCGACCGGCCAGCGCCGCCAGCCGTTCCAGCGCGACCGAGCGCCGTGCGGGCCGCTGCCCGGCGGCGGCGCTGACCAGGTGCTGGGCCAGGTCGAACGGTTCCTCCTCGGCCGTGCCGACGGCCAGCCGCCGGTGCGCGAGCCCGGCCAGCTCACCGAGCCCGGCCGGCTCACCGACTCCGCCCGGCTCACCGGGCCCGCCCAACTCGCTGAACCCGCCCAACGTGCCGAACCCGGCCGGGCCGCCGGGCCCGGCGCCGTCCAGCGCCAGCACCGTCGCGCCGTGCCGGCGGGCGTCGTGCACCCGCTCCAGCAGCACCTCCCCGGCCGCCGCCGGGGCGACCACCAGGACGGTCGCCCCCCGCCCGGCCTCGGTCAGCCGGCGCAGGCCGTGCGCCAGATGGGCCGGTGCCTGCGCCGGGACCCGGTGTCGCAGCAGGGTCGGGGCCAGCCGGGGCACGGCCGACCAGATCGCCTCGTCCTGCAAGTGGGCGGCCAGGTGCCACGGTTCGTACGCCTCGGTGCCGACCAGCAGCAGCCCGTCCGCGCCCCGCCGGGAGACCGCCCGCCGCAGCTCACCGGCGAAGCCGCCGACGGCCTCCAGCCAGCCCGTCCCGGCCAGTTGCTCCCGTAGTGCCGAAACTCTCACCGCGTCCATGGCGGACAGGATGACGCGAGGGGCCCCGGGTTTGACAGGATCAGCCCATGACTTCCCTCGATTCAGCGACAAACCCGGCCCATGACCTGCCGGACGTCTCGCAGCTCGTGGTCGGCGTGCTCGGCGGCACCGGCGACCAGGGGCGGGGGCTGGCCCTGCGGCTGGCCAAGGCCGGCCAGCAGGTGATCATCGGATCGCGCGACGCTGCCCGCGCGCAGGCCTCCGCGGAGGCGATCGGCCACGGCGTGCGCGGCGCGGACAACGCCGCCACCGCCCGGGAGAGCGACGTCGTGATCGTCGCGGTGCCCTGGGACGGCCACGCCGCCACGCTCACCGCGCTGCGCGAGGAGCTGGCCGGCAAGATCGTGGTGGACTGCGTCAACCCGCTGGGCTTCGACAAGCAGGGTGCCTACGCGCTCGTCCCGGAGGAGGGCAGCGCCGCCCAGCAGGCCGCCGCCCTGCTGCCGGACTCCCGGGTGACCGCGGCCTTCCACCACCTGTCGGCGGTGCTGCTCCAGGACGAGTCGATCGAGCGGATCGACACCGACGTGATGGTGCTCGGCGAGGAGCGGGCCGCCACCGACATCGTGCAGGCGCTGGCCGGCCGGATCCCCGGCATGCGCGGCGTCTTCGCCGGCCGGCTGCGCAACGCGCACCAGGTGGAGTCGCTGGTGGCCAACCTGATCTCGGTCAACCGCCGCTACAAGGCCCACGCGGGTCTGCGGATCACCGACGTCTGATCCACCGGCGTCCGATCCACCGGCGTCCGATCACGGGCGTCCGACCACCGGCTCGCCGGCCTCACCCCTGGACCCGGTCCGGAGGTGAGGTCGGCGACAATGGAGGCCGTCCGTCCACCGGCCCCAGGAGTCTGCCGCCATGCCCCGCACGTCCGTCCTCGCCTCGATCGTCGCCGTTCTCGCGCTGGCCGCCGCCGTGGTCTCCGCGGTCCAGGGCTGGTGGATCGGCCTCATCTGGCTCCCGATGGCGGGCATCGCCAGCAATGTGCTCTGGATGAACCTGCGCCGCGAGAAGCTGACCCGGGCCGCCGCCGAGCAGTCCTGAGCCCCGGTCCCGACCCCGGTCAGTTCTTCCAGAACGTGAACAGCTCGTGGCCCACCTGCGCGTAGGCGCGGTCGACGCCCAGCAGTTCCATCACGCCGTACACGGCCTCGAAGAACCAGTGGTTCACCTCCGGCTGCCAGAGCAGCGCGAAGACGGCCAGCATGCCGTACGGCGCGAACGGCTCGATCGCCCGCCGGGTCTTGAGCGACAGCCAGGGCTCGACGATCCCGTAGCCGTCCAGGCCGGGCACCGGCAGCAGGTTGAGCAGGGTCGCGCTCAGCTGCAGCATGCCGAGGAAGCCCAGCGCCAGCGCGAACGGCGAGACATTCAGCTCGATGCCGTTCCACTCCGCGCGCACCGAGGGGTTGTCGAGCCAGCCCGCCCCGACCGGGACCAGCAGCAGCACGGCCGCCAGCAGGTTCACCAGCGGTCCGGCGGCCGAGATCAGGCTGTGCTTGAGCCGCCCCCGCACCCGGTGCCGCTCGATCCAGACCGCGCCGCCGGGCAGGCCGATGCCGCCGAGCAGTACGAAGACGATCGGCAGCACGAAGCTGAGCAGCGCGTTGGCGTACTTGAAGGGGTTGAGGGTCAGGTACCCCTTGGCGCCGACCGAGATGTCGCCGCCGTGCAGCGCGGTGCGCGCGTGCGCGTACTCGTGCAGGCAGAGCGAGACCATCCAGCCCGCCACCACGAACAGGAAGATCCCGAACCGCATGTTGCCGTAACCCTGGTGGACGGCCACGGCGGAGGTGACGAGGATCGCGAGCAGTGCCCAGAACACCGGACTGATCCGGCGGTCCTCGCTGCGGGAGCGCTGCGTGGCGGCGAAGGTCATGGTGTGGGTGCTCCGGTGGTCGGTGTCGCGTGGGACGGGGCAGAGGCCGATCATGCCGGGCGCGCCCGCGGCGGACAAGCCGCCCAGGGTGAACGTGGGAAACCGCGCACCGGTTCCTGCGCGGCCGTGGAATCAGGGGCCGGTCAGGGTCGGATCAGGGTACGGGACCGGACAAATCCGAGTGGGCGGCGCCGCCGATCCACCAGAATGGTGCAGTGCACTACGGCATCCTCGGTACCACCACCGCCCACCACGACGACGGAACCCCGGTCCCGCTCGGCGGCGCCCGGCTGCGCGCGCTGCTCGCCGCGCTGGCCCTGCGGCAGGGGCGGCCGGTGCCGGCCGACCTGCTGGCGGACGAGGTGTGGGACGCCGAGCCGCCGCAGGACTCCTCCGCGGCGCTGCAGACCCTGGTCGGCCGGCTGCGCCGCACCATCGGCCGCGACCGGGTGGGCTCCGGCCCGGCCGGCTACTGGCTGACCGACCCGGTGACCGACCTCGCCGAGTTCCAGCGGCTGGCCACCGAGGGCCGCGGGGCACTGGACCGGGGCGACCACGGCGAGGCCGCCGAGCGGCTGCGGGCCGCGCTCGCGCTGTGGCGCGGCCCGGCGCTCGCCGACCTGCCGGACCGCACCGGCCCGGCCACCCGGCTGGAGGCCCAGCGCGAGGAGGTCCGCCGGCACCGGATCACCGCCGACCTCGGCCTCGGCCGGGCCGCCGACCTGGTGGCCGAGCTCGCCGAGCTGTGCGAGCGGCAGCCGCTGGACGAGCCGCTGCAGTACCTGATGGTGCGGGCGCTGCACGAGAGCGACCGGACGGCGGAGGCGCTGCGCCACTACGAGCGCACCCGGCGCGCGCTGGCGGAGGAGCTCGGCGTCGACCCGGGCCGCCCGCTGCAGTCCCTCCACGCCGAGCTGCTCTCCCCTGTCGAGGCCCCCGCCCCGACCCTCGCCCCGGCGTCCGTCCGGGCCCCCGCACCGCCCGCCTCCCCACCGGTCGCCACCGCGCCCGCGCCCTCCGCCCCGGTGCCGCCGGCCCGCGTCGCGGGCAACCTGCGTGGCCGGCTCACCAGCTTCGTCGGCCGGGAGAGCGACCTGGCCGCCCTGCGCTCGACGCTGGCCGCCAGCCGACTGGTCACCCTCACCGGCCCCGGTGGCTCCGGCAAGACCAGGCTCTCGGTCGAGGCCGGCCGTCTGGAGCAGGGCGCCGGGCACTGGCCGGACGGCGTCTGGCTGGCCGAGCTGGCCCCGCTGGAGCGCCCGGACGCGGTGCCCGGCGCGGTGGTCTCGGCGCTCGGCCTGCGCGAGACCGTCCTGCACACCAGCGGCAGCATGGTCGCCGACGTGATCGACTCCCGCACCGACGACCCGGTGCGCCGGCTGGTCGAGTTCTGCGGGCGCCGCCGGATGCTGATCGTCCTGGACAACTGCGAGCACCTGATCCAGTCCGCCGCCGACCTGGCCGAGACCCTGCTCACCGAGTGCCCCGGCCTGACCGTGCTGGCCACCAGCCGCGAACCGCTGGGCGTGCCGGGGGAGACCGTGCTGCCGGTGGAGCCGCTGCCCGACCCGGTGGCGCTGCGGCTGCTGGCCGAGCGGGCCGCCGCCGCCCGCCCCGGCTTCGACCCGCGCGTCGACCCGGAGGCCTGCGCCGAGATCTGCCGCCGGCTGGACGGCCTGCCGCTCGCCATCGAACTGGCCGCCGCCCGGCTGCGGGTGATGACGGCCCGGCAGATCGCCGACCGGCTGGACGGCCGGTTCGCCCTGCTCACCGCCGGCAGCCGCACCCTGCTGCCGCGTCAGCAGACGCTGCGCGCGGTGGTCGACTGGAGCTGGGACCTGCTGGGCAAGCAGGAGCGCGCGGTGCTGCGCCGGCTGGCGGTGTTCGCCGGCGGCTGGACGCTGGAGTCGGCCGAGCCGGTCTGCGCGGACGGCACCGAGGTGCCCGGTGAGGAGGTCGCCGACCTGCTGCTCTCGCTGGTCGACAAGTCCCTGCTGGTCGCCGACCTGGACGGGGACGGCCCGCCACGCTACCGGATGCTGGAGACGATCCACGAGTACGCGGTCGAGCGGCTGGCCGAGGCGGGGGAGACCGGGGAGACCGAGGGACGGCACGTCCGGTACTTCCGCGAGCTGGTCCGCACCGCCGAGCTGAACGTGCACGGCCCGGCGCAGCTGCACTGGCTGGCGGTGCTGGAGCGGGAGCACGACAACATCCGGACCGCGCTGCGCCGCGCCGTCGACCACCGGGACGAGGACGAGGCCCTGGTGCTGGCGCTGGGCATGAGCTGGTACTGGTCGCTGCGCGGCTACAGCCGGGAGGCCCGCCGCTGGTACGAGGCGGTGCTGGAGATAGGCCCGGACCCGTTCGATCCGGACGCCCTCGCGGTGCCGCTGGACCGGCGGGTGCTGGAGTACCCGTCGCCGATGCCGCCGGAGGTGGCCGCCGAGGCCCGCCGGGCGGTGGTCATCTTCCGGCTGGTCAGCCTGTTCGAGGGCAACCTGGACGTGCTGGCCGATCCGGACGCGGTCGCCACCGCCCGGAAGGTCATCGCGGCCTACACCCCGGACCTGCCGCAGGCCTATCGCTTCCCCGGGCTGATGAGGGTCTTCGGCACCTTCCTGGTCGGGGAGCTGGACGGCGTGAAGGACCTGATGGACGAGGCGGTGGAGGGCTGCCGGCGGCACGGCAGCCCCAGCGACCTGGCGTTCATCCTCCAGATCCGGGCCAAGATGATGAACGACTGGCCGGACGGCGCGGAGCAGAGCACCGTGGACGGCGAGGAGTCGCTGGAGCTCTACCGGCGCTCCGGCGACCTGTGGGGGATGTCCCAGGCGCTGGCCGCGCGCGGCGAGTCGCTGGCCAACCAGGGGCGTTCGGCGGAGGCGGTCGAGGCGTACCGGCGGGCGATCGAGCTGGCCGAGGAGCTGGGGGCGCCGCAGGAGGTGCCGATGCTTCGGGTGCACCTGGGCCTGGCGATGCTGGACGAGGACCTGGACGGGGGGGAGCGCCGGATCCGCGAGGCGCTGGCGGAGATCCGGCCGGGCGAGAACCAGGCGACCAACGGCGCGCTGCTCTTCGGGCACCTGATGCTCTGCGGCATCCGGGCCCAGCGCGGCGAGCACGCGGCGGCGCTGGCCGAGCTGGACGCGCTGCGCTGGACGCGGGTCGGCGGGTTCGCCCCGGACGTGGTGGGCGGGATGCTGACCGTCACCCGGGGCTGGGTCACCGCACGCGGCGGCGATCCGGAGCGCGGGCTCGAACTGGTCGACGAGGGGCGGGAGCTGCTGCGCGCGATGCCGCACAGCGCGAGCGGGTTCATCGAGCAGATGTCGGTGATGCTGCTGCCGCCGGTGATCGGGGTGCTGGAGGCCTTCGCCCTGCGCGACGGGGACCTGGACGCGGCCCGCCGGGCCGCCGTGCTGTTCGGCGCGCACGCCGGGATGAACGGGCCGCGCGGCGGCTACCTCGACCGGGTGGAACGCGAGCGGGCCGAGGAGAGCCTGCGCGGTCTGCTCGGTGACGCGGTGTTCGAGGCGGCCCTCACCGAGGGGCGCGGGCTGTCCGTGCTGGAGGCCAGCGCGCTGCTCGACCGGCTGCTCGACTGACCGGGGCCCGGCCGCCCGGACCCGGCAGATCCCGGGACGCCCCCCGCGCGCCCCGGGATCCGCCGTGCGGCCACGGCTCAGGTCCGCTTGCGGAAGCGGGCGACGGCGAGCGGTGCGAAGACCGCGGTGACGCCGACCGACCAGGCCAGCACGACGAGCGTCGGGTGCGCGACGGCGCCCTGGCCGTTCATCAGCGCCCGGCAGGCGTCGGCCAGCGCGGACAGCGGGTTCACCTTGGTGAAGGCCTGCAGCCAGCCGGGCATGGTGTCGGTCGGGGCGAAGATCGAGCTGCCGAACTGCATCGGCATCAGCACCAGCATGGCGACTCCCTGGACGGCCTGGGCGCTGCGCAGGGCCATGCCGAGCAGCATCGAGATCCATACGATCGACATGCCGAACACCAGGGACAGGCCGATCGCCGCCAGCAGCTCCAGCACGCCGCCCTTCAGCTCGAAGCCGAGGATCAGCGAGAAGACGATCAGGATGCTGAAGGACAGCATGGCCCGGCAGGTCTCCGCCGCGATCTTGGACAGCAGCACCGAGGAGCGGCCGATCGGCAGGGTGCGGAAGCGGTCCATCACGCCGGTCTGGAAGTCGCTGTTGAGGCCGGTGCCGACGGCCATCGCCAGGGTGAGCCCGGTCTGCCCGAGCAGGCCGGGGATCATGTACTGCTTGTAGGCGTCCTGGCCGCCGGAGATGGCTCCGCCGAAGACGTAGACGAACAGCACCGTGAAGATGATCGGCATCAGGATGGCGTCGAACATCGACTCCGGGTCGGCCTTGATCCGCATCAGGTTGCGGCGGGTCAGCGCGCCGACGTGCCGCAGGTGGCCGGCCAGGCCGATCCCGGTGTCCTCGGCCCGGACGGGGGCGAGCGTGGCGGTGGTCATGCGACGGGCTCCTTGGCGAGGCTGGGGGCGGCGTCCGCGGTCGCGGGGCGGTCCGCGGGCTTGCCGGTGATGGCGAGGAAGACCTCGTCGAGGCTGGGCAGCTTGGTGTCGATGCCGGCGACCGCGAAGCCGCGGGTGCCGAGCACGCCGATCACGGTGGTCAGCTGCTCGTCGGCGGTGATCGGCACCGAGAGCAGGCCGGTGTCGGCGGAGAAGGTCGCGCCGACGCCGGTGTCCTGCAGGCAGCGGGCCATCTCGGGCAGCTCGGCCGGGCGCACCGGGCGGACCTGCAGGGTCCGGCCGCCGACCTGGGCCTTGAGCTCGGACACGCCGCCGGCCGCGATGACCCGGCCGCGGTCGATGACGGTCAGCTCGCCGGCGAGCTGCTCGGCCTCCTCCATGTACTGGGTGGTGAGCAGCACGGTGGAGCCCTCGGCGACCATCCGCTGCACCTCGTCCCAGACCTCGTTGCGGGTGCGCGGGTCGAGGCCGGTGGTGGGCTCGTCCAGGTAGAGCACCCGGGGGCGGCCGATCATCGAGGCGGCCAGGTCGAGGCGCCGGCGCATGCCGCCGGAGTAGGTCTTGGCGGGCCGCTTGGCGGCCTCGGTGAGCGAGAAGCGCTCCAGCAGCTCGGTGGCGCGGGCCTTGGCGTCCCGGCGGGAGAGGTCGAGCAGCCGGCCGATGAGGTAGAGGTTCTCGTAGCCGGAGAGCAGTTCGTCGACCGAGGCGTACTGGCCGGTGAGGCCGATGGTGCGGCGCAGCTGCTTGGGCTGGCGCAGCACGTCGTAGCCGCCGACGAAGGCGGTGCCGGCGTCGGGCTTGATGAGCGTGGACAGGACGCGGACCAGGGTGGTCTTGCCCGCGCCGTTGGGGCCGAGCACTCCGAGGACGGTTCCTTCGCGCACGGTGAGGTCGACCCCGTCGAGCGCCTTGGTGGTGCCGAAGTGCTTGACGATGCCGTGGACCTCGACGGCGTTCCCCGCGGCGGGCCCCCGGTCGTTCGGGGCGGTGGAGATTCGTGTCATGCCCCACAGACTGTCCGACCCGGCTGTCAGCCCGCTGTCAGGGGGCGGGCCGGTACGGGGCCGGCCGGCGGGGCGCTGTCACGCGGCTGTCGGGCCGCTGTCACGCGGGCTGTCACGCGGGCTGTCGTCGGGGTCCGGCCGCGGTCCGGGCCCCGACGACGGTGCGCGTCAGTGGAAGGTGTGCTCCGGCGCGGGGAAGGCCCCGCCGCGCACGTCCTCGGCGAACGCGCGGGCGGCGCCGCCGAGGACGGCCCGCAGGTCGGCGTACTGCTTGACGAACTTGGGCACCCGGCCGGCGGTCATCCCGGCGAAGTCGGTCCAGACCAGCACCTGGGCGTCGCAGTCCGCACCGGCGCCGATGCCGACGGTGGGGATGGCGAGCTGCTCGGTGACCTGCTGGGCCAGCTCGGCGGGCACCGCCTCCAGGACGACGGCGAAGGCACCGGCCTGCTGCACCGCCTTGGCGTCGCGCAGCAGCTGGTGGGCGGCCTCGTCGCCGCGGCCCTGGACGGGGTAGCCGCCGAGCGCGTGCACGGACTGCGGGGTGAGCCCGACGTGGGCCATCACCGGGACGCCGGCCTCGACCAGCAGCTCGATCGAGCGGGCGCTGCGCTCGCCGCCCTCCAGCTTGACCGCGCCGACCCCGGCCTCCTTCATCAGCCGGGCCGCGTTGCGCATCGCCTGGGCCGGGGACTCCTGGTACGAGCCGAACGGCAGGTCGGCGACGATCATGGCCCGCTCGGTGCCGCGGACGACGGCGGCGGCGAGCATCACCATCTGATCCATGGTCACCGGCACGGTGGTCTCGTAGCCGAGGTGGCAGTTGCCGGCGGAGTCGCCGACCAGCAGGACGGGGGTGCCGGCCTCGTCGAAGACGCCGGCGGTGAGGGCGTCGTAGGCGGTCAGCATCGACCACTTCTCCCCGCGCTGCTTGGCGGCGGCGAGGTCGCGGACGGTGACGCGGCGGTTGGTGACCCCACCGTAGAGGGTGGCGGTCGTCGCCGCCCGGTTCTGGGCAGGCGAAGGCGAAGAAGCGTTCATCGAACGGGCTCCTGAAGGGTTGTCGTCTCGTGGCGCCGTGCGGCGTCCCCGGATCACCTCCATGCTTGCACGGCCCGGCGCGGGTGCAAAAGGGGCGGGGGCCGTTCCGCTTGCCCGGACGGCCCCGGTGGGCCGGGCGGTCTTTGCCGCGACTTTACGATACGGATTCGTCTCGTATCGAAAATGCCGCTACCCTGACCGCAGGGGGGTTACGAGACGACCGCGGCTCGAAATTCCCGCCAGTGCCACGCCGTACCACGACGGGAAGAACCCATGACCACCGCCGCCGCGCCACCCCGTGTGCCGGAAGCCATCCACCGCCGCCGCTGGGCGATCCTGTGCACCCTGGTGCTCGCCCTGCTCGTCGTCGTGCTCGACAACTCGATCCTCAACGTCGCGATGAAGACCATCGCGTCCCCGGCGCCCACCGGCATCGGCGCCAGCCAGAGCGACCTGGAATGGTCGATCAACTCCTACACCCTGGTGTTCGCCGGGCTGCTCTTCACCTCCGGTCTGCTCGGCGATCGGTTCGGCCGCAAGCGGGCGCTGCTGGCCGGCATGGCCGTCTTCGGCCTCGCCTCGCTGCTCTCCGCGCTCGCGAGCACACCGGGCGAGCTGATCGGCTACCGCGCGCTGATGGGCGTCGGCGGCGCGCTGGCCATGCCGGCCACGCTCGCCATCATCATGAACGTCTTCGAGCGCTCCGAGCAGCCCAAGGCGATCGGCGTCTGGGCCGGCGCCGTCGGCCTGGCCATCGCGATCGGCCCGATCACCGGGGGCCTGCTGATCGAGCACTTCTGGTGGGGCTCGATCTTCCTGGTCAACGTGCCGATCGTGGTCGTGGCGCTGATCGCGATGGCGGTGCTGGTCCCCGAGTCCAAGGACCCCAACCCGGGCCGGATGGACCCGGTCGGCGTGCTGCTGTCCATCATCGGCCTGGTCGCGCTGATCTTCGGCATCATCAAGGGCGGCGAGCTGGCCGACTTCACCGCCGTCGAGGCCTGGGGCCCGGTACTGGTCGGCCTGGCCGCGCTGACCGCCTTCGTGCTCTTCGAGCGCCGCACCGCCCACCCCGCGCTGGACATCGGCTGGTTCCGCAACAAGGTGTTCAGCGCCTCGGTGGTCGTGGTCGGCGTGGTCTTCTTCGCGCTGATGGGCGTCTCGTTTTTCGGCGTCTTCTACACCCAGAGCGTGCGCGGCTACAGCGCGCTGCAGGCCGGTGTGCTGATGCTGCCGCTGGCCGCTGCCCAGCTGGTGTTCGCCCCGCGCGCCCGGCTGGTGGTCGACCGCTTCGGCATCCGCGCCACCTGCGCCGTCGGCATGCTGTTCATCGCGGTCGGCTTCCTCGGCTACCTGCTGCTGGACGCCACCACCCCGATCTGGGTGCTGGTCGCGCTCGGCCTGCTGATGGGCACCGGCATGGCGCACGTCATGCCGCCGATCACCGTCGCGATCATGGGCTCGCTGCCCCGCGAGAAGGCGGGCGCAGGCTCGGCGGTCAACAACACCTTCCGCCAGGTCGGCGGCTCGCTGGGCGTCGCGGTGCTCGGCGCGGTGCTCTCCACCGTCTACCGCGACGGGATGTCCGACAAGCTCGCCCAGCTGCCCGTCCCGGAGCTGCGGGAGAAGGCCGGCGAGTCGCTGGAGGCCACCCTGGCCGTCGCCGCCCGGCTCGGCGACCGCGGCAAGGAGCTGATCGGCCCGGCCAACGACTCCTTCCTCGACGCCATGCACGTGGTGGCCGGGCTCTCCGCCGCGATCACCGTGGGCGGCGCGCTGATCGCCTGGTTCCTGCTGCCCGGCAAGGCCCCGGCCGACGGTTCCGCCGGCGGCTCCGCCGCGGCGCCGGGCGGGCGGGCGGACACGGCGGCGCGCAAGACGGCGGCCGCGGAAGCCTGACCCGCGACCGCGCTGAGCGAGAATGGGGCCCTGGCACCGGGAACCCGCCGGTGACGGGGCCCACGAGCGCGTGCGACCCCCGCCCTCCCTCGGGCGGGGGCCCACAACCGGGAGACGTGAGATGAAGACCGAGCCGACGGCCGTGCCGTCCTGCACCGGCCCGCGCCGGGGCAGGCCCCGCAGCGAGGCCGCCGAGCAGGCGATCTTCGCCGCCGTCGAGGAGCTGATGACGGACGGCACCAGCCTGTCCGAGCTGACCATCGAGGGCATCGCCACCGCCGCCGGCGTGGGCAAGGCCACCATCTACCGGCGCTGGCCCAACAAGGAGGCGCTGCTGGTCGACATGGTCAGCAGGCTGGAGGAGCCGCTGCCCGCCGCCACCGGCTCGATCCGCGGCGACCTGGTCGCGATGATCGAGTACATGCGGCTGCGCGGGCTCGCCAAGCGCTCCCGCTGGGTGCTCAAGGCGGCGCTCGGCCAGATGCAGAGCTGGCCCGAGCTGAACGCCGCCTACCGCGAACGGGTGATCCTGCCGCGCCGGGAGGCCGCCCGGGACGTCATCCGCCGGGGCGTCGCCGAGGGCGAGCTGCGCGCCGACCTCGACGAGGAACTGCTCGGCGACCTGCTGATCGGCCCCATCCTGGCCCGCAGCATCCTGTGGGACGACTCCGACCTGGACGACCCGGAGCTGGCCGAGCGGATGGTCGACGCGCTGCTGGCCGGCCTGGCCGGCCCGGCCCTGCGCCCCGTGCCCGCCTGACGCCTCGTGCCCGCCTGACGTCCCGTGCCCGCCTGACGTCCCGACAACCCGGCCTTCGCCTCCCCGGCCGCCCGACCTCCCCTCTTTCCGGCCGCCCCGTGCAGTGGCCTGGCTCACCAACCGGGCCACGCCGGAACCCCGGTCCACCGACCGGACGTCTGTCCCGGCATAGGCTGAGCCGGGAATCCGACCAAACCCGCCCCGGTCCGGCATGTCCTCCGCCCGCCCGGCGGTGGCCCGCGCCGGACCGGCGGCGGCACCGGCGGACGGCGCGAACGACGGGAGCCACGGCATGGCGCAGGCGGACAGGGCGGACCGGGTGTCCACGGCGGAGGCCGGCGACCCGGGATCCGGCCGGCGCCCCGCGGCCGGGTTCCTCGGCGTGCGGGGCTGGGGCCGGGACGCCCGCGGCGCCACCGCCTGGCGGCGCGGTCTGCTGATCGCCGTGGCGGCCCTGCTCGTCGGCGCCCTGATGGCCTTCCACGCCGAGGTGCCCAACAGCACCGGCAACCTCGGCAGCCTGCTGGAGACCTTCCTGCCGTGGGTGGGCCTGGCCCTGCCGGTGCTGCTGGTGCCCGCCCTGCTGCGCCGCTCCGCCACCGCGCTGCTCGCGCTGCTGGTGCCGGTGGTGATCTGGACCGACATGTTCGGCGGCGCGCTCACCGACAAGAGCGGCGGCACCGGCGACTTCACGGTGGTCAGCCACAACGTGGCCGCCGCCAACGAGGACCCGCAGGGCACCGTCCGGATGCTGGAGAAGTCCGGCGCGCAGATCGTCGCGCTCCAGGAGCTGGCCGGCCGGCCGCTGCGCGCCTACGAGTCCGGGCTGGCCGACAGCTACCCGTACCACGCGGTGGAGGGCACCGTCGGGCTCTGGTCCAAGTACCCGATCGGCGACGTCCGGGTGGTGGACATCAAGATGGGCTGGACCAGGGCGTTCCGGGCCGAGGTCGGCACTCCGCAGGGCCCCGTCGCGGTGTACGTCGCGCACCTGCCGTCGGTCCGGCTCAGGGCCGAGGGCGGCTTCACCGTCGACCAGCGGGGCGTCAGCGCCCAGGCGCTCGGCGACGCGATCGAGGCCGAGCCGGTGAAGAAGGTGCTGCTGCTCGGCGACCTCAACGGCACCATGAACGACCGCAGCCTGGCGCCGGTCACCTCGCAGATGCGCTCGGCCCAGGGCGCGGCCGGCGACGGCTTCGGCTTCAGCTGGCCGGCGACCTTCCCGATGGCCCGGATCGACCACATCATGAGCAAGGGCGGACTGCGGCCCACCGACTCGCGGACCCTGGAGCGGGACGGCAGCGACCACCTCGCGGTGGCCGCCACCTACCGCTACCAGTGACGGCGTGGGCTCCGGTCAGCCGCGGCGCCACCGGTTGGTGATCGGCAGCCGGCGGTCCCGGCCGAAGCCCTTGACCGAGATCTTCGGACCCGGCGGGTACTGCCGCCGCTTGTACTCGGCGGTGTCCACCAGCCGCACCACCCGGTCCACCACGGCCGGGTCGAAGCCCGCCGCCACGATCGCGTCCCGGCCCTGGTCGCCCTCGACGTACAGGTCGAGCACGGTGTCCAGCAGGTCGTAGTCGGGCAGCGAGTCGGTGTCCTTCTGGTCCGGCCGCAGCTCGGCGGACGGCGGCTTGGAGATGGTGTTCTCCGGGATCGGCGGCACCTCGCCGAGCCGCTCGGCCTCCTCGTTGCGCCAGCGGGCCAGCCGGAAGATCAGCGACTTGTAGACGTCCTTGATCGGGCCGTACGCGCCGACCGAGTCGCCGTACAGGGTCGAGTAGCCGACCGCCAGCTCGCTCTTGTTGCCGGGCGCGAGCACGATGTGCCCCTCCTGGTTGGAGATCGCCATCAGCAGGGTGCCGCGCAGTCGGGACTGCAGGTTCTCCTCGGCCAGGCCGGTCAGCTCGGTGGCCGCCATGTAGGCGTCGAACATCGGGGCGATCGGCACGGTGCGGAAGTTCAGCCCGGTGCGGTGGGCCAGCTCGGCCGCGTCGTCCCGGGAGTGCTGCGAGGAGTAGCGGCTCGGCATCGAGACGCAGTACACGTTCCCGGCGCCCAGCGCGTCCACCGCGAGGGCGGCCACCACGGCCGAGTCGATGCCGCCGGACAGGCCGATCAGCACCGAGCGGAAGCCGTTCTTGCGGACGTAGGCCCGGGTGCCGGAGACCAGCGCCGACCAGATCTCCGCCTCGTCGCTCAGCCGCGGCGCGACCCCGGCGGACAGCGGAGCGGCGGGGGCCGGGCCCGGCTCGCCGCCCAGCTCGGCGCGGACCAGGTGCAGGCCGTCGGCGAGCAGCAGCCCGTCGGTGTGGTCGCTGCTGGCGGCCGGCAGGTCGAGGTCCAGCACCAGCAGGTGCTCCTCGAACTGCGGCGAGCGGGCCAGCACCTCGCCGTCCGGGGCGACCACGATCGAGTCGCCGTCGAAGACCAGCTCGTCCTGGCCGCCGACCATGTTGACGTACGCGAGCGCGCAGCCCGCCTCGGCGGCCCGGCGGCGGACCAGCTCCAGCCGGGCGTCGTCCTTGTTCCGCTCGTACGGCGACCCGTTGATCACCAGCAGCAGGCCGGCCTCGGCCTCGCGGGCGGCGGTCACCCGGCCGCCGTCCTGCCAGATGTCCTCGCAGATCGCCAGCGCGACGTCCACCCCGTTCAGCCGCAGCACCGGCAGCTGGTCGCCGGGGACGAACCAGCGGTACTCGTCGAACACGCCGTAGTTCGGCAGGTGGTGCTTGGCGAACCGGGTGGCCACCTCGCCGCCGAACAGCACCGCGGCGCAGTTCTGCGGGGAGCCGGCCGGTCGGCCGAACCGCGGCGAGGCCTGCTCCGAACGGCCGAGGTAACCGACCACGACGGGCACCCCGCCGAGCCCCTCCGCGGCGAGCCGCGCGGCCAGCTCGACCAGCCCGGCCCGCGACGCCTCGACGAAGGAGCGACGCAGCGCGAGGTCCTCGACCGGGTACCCGGTCAGGGCCATCTCGGGGAACGCGACCAGCTGGGCACCGGCCTCGATGGCCTGCTTGGTCCAGTGCACCACCTCATCGCTGTTGCGTGCGATGTCACCGACCCACGGGTCGGTCTGGCAGAGGGCGAGACGGAGATTGGGCATGCCACCGAGTCTAATCGTCGATCTGACGCAATGTCTCGGCCGGGGGGTGCGCTGCGCCGGTCGGTGGTCCCTTCCCCGGGCTCCCGGTGGCCGGAGGGATCCACCGGGGCCGGTGGTGACCCCTCCGGGCCGGAGGGGTGAGGCCGTCCCCCGCGGGGCATCCCCGGCTCGATCCGCCATGATGGGCGTAACACGGGCGTAAAGAGCAGAGGTGAGACTGTCCCCATGGGCAAGCAGCAGGAGTTCGTGCTTCGAACGCTCGAAGAGCGTGACATCCGGTTCGTCCGGCTCTGGTTCAGCGATGTCCTGGGGTTCCTGAAGTCGGTCGCGGTGGCGCCGGCCGAGCTGGAGCAGGCGTTCGAGGAGGGCATCGGCTTCGACGGCTCGGCGATCGAGGGTTTCGCCCGGGTCTACGAGTCCGACATGATCGCCAAGCCGGACCCGACCACCTTCCAGATCCTGCCGTGGCGCTCGGAGACCCCGGGCACCGCCCGGATGTTCTGCGACATCCTGATGCCGGACGGCTCGCCCTCCTACGCCGACCCGCGGTTCGTGCTGAAGCGCACCCTGGAGAAGGCCTCCGCCCAGGGCTTCACCTTCTACACCCACCCCGAGATCGAGTTCTTCCTGCTGAAGAACCTGCCCGGCGACGGCACCCCGCCGATCCCCGCCGACCAGTCCGGCTACTTCGACCACACCCCGCGCGGGGTGGGCCACGACTTCCGCCGCCAGGCGATCACCATGCTGGAGTCGATGGGCATCTCGGTGGAGTTCTCCCACCACGAGGGCGCCCCGGGCCAGCAGGAGATCGACCTGCGGTACGCCGACGCGCTGTCCACCGCCGACAACATCATGACCTTCCGGCTGGTCATGAAGGAGGTCGCGCTGGAGCAGGGCGTCCACGCCAGCTTCATGCCCAAGCCCTTCTCCGACCACCCCGGCTCGGGCATGCACACCCACCTGTCGCTGTTCGAGGGCGACCGCAACGCCTTCCACGAGTCCGGCGCCGAGTACCAGCTCTCCAAGGTCGGCCGCTCCTTCATCGCCGGCCTGCTGCGCCACGCCGCCGAGACCGCCGCCGTCACCAACCAGTGGGTCAACTCCTACAAGCGGATCTGGGGCGGCTCGCAGCGCACCGCCGGCGCCGGCGGCGAGGCCCCGTCCTACATCTGCTGGGGCCACAACAACCGCTCCGCGCTGATCCGCGTCCCGATGTACAAGCCGGGCAAGCAGGGCTCCACCCGGATCGAGGTCCGCTCCCTCGACACCGGCTGCAACCCCTACCTCGCCTACGCCGTCACCCTGGCCGCCGGTCTCAAGGGCATCGAGGAGGGCTACGAGCTCCCGCCCGGCGCCGACGACGACGTCTGGGCCCTCACCGACGCCGAGCGCCGCGCCCTCGGCATCCAGCCGATGCCGCAGAACCTCGGCGAGGCCATCGACCTCATGCAGCGCAGCGAACTCGTCGCCGAGACCCTCGGCGAGCACGTCTTCGACTTCTTCCTGCGCAACAAGAAGCAGGAGTGGGAGGAGTACCGCTCCGAGGTGACGCCGTTCGAGCTGCGCAAGAACCTCCAGGTGCTCTGACGGTTCTGACGATCGGTCAACCGTAGTGGACGGTGCGGCCGGTGTCCCCCGGGCATGGTAATCCGTTGGGCCAATGCGGCTAATCCGCAGCGGTGCGAGCCGTCGCGGGGTGACGAGCAGGCGTATTCAGAAGATCCGTTTTGCGGATCACCCTGGAGTGTCATGCGTACTCGAATCACCACCCTGGCCCTGTCCGGACTGACCTCGGCCGCCCTCGTGTGTGGGGCCGCCTCGGCGGCCTACGCCTCGCCCTCCGCCGACCACCGTGCAGCCGCCGAATCGGCCGAGGCCCAGGGTGAATGGGTCGACGGTCTCCTCCGTCAGGCCGCGGAGGACAGCGGCGACGCCATTCACGCCCGGACCTTCGGCAACCGTGACTCGCGGCCGGCGAAGCTGGTGGTCCGGCAGTACGACCGGACGGACGGCGTCACCGGGACGGTCGCGGTCGACCCGGCCGAGGCGGCCCCGGCCGACGCCGTCCCGGCCGAGGCGGCGCCGGCCGTCGCCGCCGAGCAGGGCGTGGTGGCCCGGGAGGGCGACGAGGGGGACGAGCAGGGGGTCGCGGCCCAGCCGGGCGAGGAGGGAACCGATCAGGGCGCGGAGGAGCAGCCGGGCGAGGAGGAGCGCGGGCTGCTCGGTGTCCGGCCGTCGGGGCCCGGGTTCCCCGACGGACTGAAGGGGGAGTCGTCGGCCCCCACCGGCAAGCACTGCCACCACGAGGAGCCCGTCTGCCCCTGCCACCACGAGCACGGTGGGCACGAGGAGCACGGCGGCCACGGCGGGCACGGCGGGCATGGGGGGCATGGGGGGAACGGCGGGAACGGTGGGCATGGGGGGAACGGCGGGAACGGCGGGAACGGGAACCAGCCCACCCCGGCCTCGCTGGGCCAGTCCGAGAACCAGTCCGAGAGCCAGTCCGAGAGCCAGAACCAGGCGCAGGGCCAGTCCCAGGGCCAGTCCCAGAACGGCCAGCAGAGCCAGGACTCGCAGGTCAACGTGACGGTCGTCGTGCAGAACCACATCCACAACGACGTCAACAACAGCGCGAACACCAGCGTCGCCAGCCACGTGAACAACTCCTCGAACAGCTCGGCCAACAACTCCCTGAACAACTCCGCCCAGAACACGGCGAACAACAGCAACAGCAACAGCAACAGTCAGAGCCAGAACCAGACGGCCTCGCAGAGCAACACCGTCACCAACGTGAACAAGTCCAAGTCCGTCGAGGTGGAGCACCCGACCCCCAAGCCGCCCCACCACGGCGAGGAGCACAACTGGCACCACGGGGAGCTGGCCGAGACGGGCAGCGGGAGCTCGCCGGCCCTGGCCGGCCTCTCGGCGGCGTTCCTCGTTGCGGGCGCGGCGGCCATGCGGATCGGCCGGCGGTCCACGCGGTCCACGCGCTCCTCGTGACCCGGTCCGGCCCGCAGGGCGCCGGGTGAGCGCCGGCCGCGGCGGCCGGAGCAGGCAGTGACGGACGGGCGGTGCGCGATACGGCGCACCGCCCGTCCGTCGTGTGCCCGCCGGCCCGGCTCAGCGCAGTTCGGCGGGCGGGGTGCGGACCGGGTCCATCGGCTCCTCCCGCAGCAGGCTGCCCCAGACGACCATCCGGTAGCGCGAGGTGTAGACCGGCGTGCAGGTCGTCAGGGTGATGTAGCGGCCGGGTCCCCCGTACGGGGAGCCGGCGGGCACCGGGGCGATGACGCCGGTGTCGTCCTTGGTGGTCTCGGGCAGCGTGGCGTCGACGCGGTAGACGTACCAGCGGTCCCGGGTCTCCACCACCAGCGGGTCTCCCGGCTTCAGCCGGTCCAGGTCGTGGAACTTCGCGCCGTGCCCGTCGCGGTGGGCGGCCAGGGCGAAGTTGCCCTGCGGCTCCCAGGGCATGGCCGAGCGGTACGGCGCCGTGTAGGCCCCGGCGACCCCGTCCGCGAGGGTGTCCGGGTCGGCGCCGACCTCGATCAGCACCTGGTAGCCGGCGCCGAGGGCCGGGACGCGGAGGAAACCGATGGCGTCGCCCAGGGCGAACGGCGGCGGGGCGGGGGAGTCCGGCGGGGCGGCGGCGGTCGGCGGGGCGGCGGCCGGGGCCTCCCAGGACCGTCGCAGCCGCTCGCCGGAGAGGTCCGCGTGCCGGCCGGCCGTGAGGTTCGTCCACCACAGCGAGTGGACGAGCAGCAGGGCGAACAGCACGCCGACGGTGAACAGCAGATCGCCGGACACGCCGATCGCGACCCGCAGGGGGTGCCGGCGCCGGACGTTCCGTCCGGTTGGGTACTCGCTCGCCACGGGTCGTCCCTTCGGATGGGCGTGGGGGAGAGCCACGGGTCGGCCGGTCCGGCGTCCCGGGCGGCCATGCGTACTCCACCGCGCCGCCGAGCCGACGGGCAAGGCGACACGCCCCGCGGCCCCCGGGCGCGTAGCCTGCTGGGGCGGACCGACGGAGGGACGATGGCGGTGGAGGAACAGCGGGCCGGAAGCCGGGTCAGCCGGCCGGAGATCCGGCTGGTGCGGCGGGGGTTCACCGATCCGGAGCGGGCGTTGCGGCTGCTCGCCGAACCGGCGCTGACCGGTCTGGCCGCCGACCCGCTGCTGCTCGACGCACTCGCCGCCACGGCCGACCCGGACCTTGCCCTGCTCGGCCTGGCCCGGCTGCTGGAGGCCGCCGACCCGGCCGACCGGCAGACCCTGCGGGACACCCTCACCACCTCCAAGCCGCTGCGCGACCGGCTGCTCGGCGTGCTCGGCGCCTCCACCGCGCTCGCCGACCACCTGGCCCGGCACCCGCACGACTGGCACGCCCTGGTCACCTTCGAGCTGCGTGACATGCACCCCGGCCCGGAGGACTTCCGCCGCGCGCTCGCCGAGGGCGTCGCCGCCGACGCGGCCGACCCCGCCGGCCGCCCGGCCGACGCGCTGCGCGTCGCCTACCGCCGCTGCCTGCTGGCCATCGCCGCCCGCGACCTCACCGGTACCACCGACCTCGCCCAGACCGCCGCCGAACTCGCCGACCTGGCCGGCGCCACCCTGCAGACCGCCCTCGACCTCGCCGCCGCCCAGGACCCGCAGGCCGCCGCGGCCTGCCGGCTCGCCGTCATCGGCATGGGCAAGTGCGGCGGGCGCGAACTCAACTACGTCTCCGACGTCGACGTCGTCTACGTCGCCGAGCCGCGCGAGGGCGTCGGCGAGCAGGAGGCGCTCCAGGGCGCCACCCGGCTGGCCGCCGCCCTCACCCGGCTGTGCGCCGACACCACCGGCGAGGGCACCATCTGGCCGGTCGACGCCAACCTGCGCCCCGAGGGCCGCAACGGCCCGCTGGTCCGCACCCTGGCCAGCCACCTCGCCTACTACCAGCGCTGGGCCAAGACCTGGGAGTTCCAGGCGCTGCTCAAGGCCCGCCCGGTGGCCGGCGACCCGGAGCTCGGCGAGGCGTACACCGCCGCGCTGGCGCCGATGGTCTGGCAGGCCGCGGCCCGGGAGAACTTCGTCGCCGACGTGCAGCAGATGCGCCGCCGGGTGATCGACTCGATCCCGGCCACCGAGCTGGACCGCCAGCTCAAGCTCGGCCCCGGCGGGCTGCGCGACGTCGAGTTCTCCGTCCAGCTGCTCCAGCTGGTGCACGGCCGCACCGACGAGGCGCTGCGCAGCGGCAACACCCTGGAGGCGCTGGCCGCGCTCTCCCGCGGCGGCTACGTGGGCCGCGCCGACGCCGCCTCGCTGGACACCGCCTACCGGTTCCTGCGCTCACTGGAGCACCGGATCCAGCTGCACCGGCTGCGCCGCACCCACCTGATGCCCACCGGTGAGGAGGACCAGCGCCGGCTTGCCCGCTCGCTCGCCCCGCTGATCAACGACGACACCCGCTCCGACCCGGTCGCCGCGCTCCAGCGGGAGTGGAAGCGGCACGCGGTCGAGGTGCGCCGGCTGCACGAGAAGCTGTTCTACCGGCCGCTGCTGGACGCCGTCGCCGAACTGCCGACCGGTGCGGCCGGCCTGCGCCCCGAGGCCGCCCGGGCCCGGCTGGAGGCACTCGGCTACGCCGACCCGGCGGCCGCGCTGCGCCACCTCACCGCGCTCGCCTCCGGGGTCAGCCGCAAGGCCGCCATCCAGCGCACCCTGCTGCCGGTGCTGCTCGGCTGGTTCGCCGACTCCGCCGACCCGGACGCCGGGCTGCTCAACTTCCGCCAGGTCTCCGACGCCCTCGGCCGCACCCCCTGGTACCTGCGGCTGCTGCGGGACGAGAGCGCCGCCGCCGAGCAGCTGGCGCGGGTGCTGTCGGCCGGCCGGCTCGCCCCGGACCTGCTGCTGCGCGCGCCCGAGGCGGTCGCGATGCTCGGCGACCCGCAGGGCCTGGTGCCGCGCGGGCGGGACGCCCTGGAGCGGGAGGTGCTGGCCGCCGTCGGCCGGGCCGACTCGACCGGGGCCGCGGTGGCCGCCGTCCGCTCGGTGCGCCGCCGGGAGCTGTTCCGCACCGCCGCCGCCGATGTGCTCGGCCGGCTCGGCGAGGACCCGGCGCAGGCGCTGGACACCGCCGGCGAGGCGCTCACCGCGCTGAACGCCGCCACCCTGCAGGGCGCGCTGCGGGCCTGCGTGGCCGGCTGGGAGGCCCGCAACGGCGCGCTGCCGACCCGGCTCGCGGTGATCGCGATGGGCCGGTTCGGCGGGCACGAGCTGGGCTACGGCTCGGACGCGGACGTGCTCTTCGTGCACGAGCCGCTGCTCGGCTCGCTGGAGGACGAGGCGGCCCGGGCCGCGCAGGCGGTCTGCCTCGAACTGCGCGCGCTGCTCGCCGCGCCGTCCACCGAGCCGCCGCTGGAGGTGGACGCCGACCTGCGGCCGGAGGGGCGCAACGGCCCGCTGGCGCGCTCGCTCGCCTCGTACGAGGCGTACTACCGGCGCTGGTCGCACGCCTGGGAGAGCCAGGCGCTGCTGCGGGCCGAGCCGGTGGCGGGCGACCCGGAGCTGGGCGAGCGCTTCCGGCGGCTGATCGACCCGCTGCGCTACCCGGGCACCGGGGTGCCGGAGCGGGACCTGCTGGAGATCCGCCGGATCAAGGCCCGGATCGAGGCGGAGCGGCTGCCGCGCGGCGCCGACCCGACCACCCACACCAAGATCGGCCGGGGCGGGCTGGCGGACGTCGAGTGGACCGTCCAGCTGCTCCAGCTCCAGCACGGGCACGGGCTGCCGGGTCTGCGCACCACCCGGACGAGGAACGCGCTGGCGGCCGCGGCCGGGGCCGGGCTGGTCGGGGCCGAGGACGCGGAGGTGCTGGACGCGGCCTGGGTGCTGGCCTCCCGGGTGCGTTCGGCGGTGATGCTGGTGCGCGGCCGGGCGGGCGACTCCTTCCCGACGGACGCCCGGGAGCTGGCGGGGGTGGCGCGCTACCTGGGCTACGGGGCCGGGCACAGCGGCGAACTGGTGGACGACTACCGGCGCACCACCCGGCGGGCCCGGTCGGTGGTGGAGCGGCTGTTCTACGGGTGAGCGGGCGGACGGGGCGCGCAGCCGAGAGGGGCCCCGGAGAACCGGGGCCCCTCTATGCGTCCTGCGTGGGCGCTAGCGGCGGGCGCTGCTCACCGCGGGCTCGCTCCACTGCTCCGGGACGGTGACCGGCCGGGCCGGCTCCTCCTCCCGGGCGGGCACCTGCGGGAGCCTGTAGACCCAGGAATGGTAGAACCAGCGGGCGGCGAGGAAGCCCACCAGCAGGCAGATCTCGCCGCCGACGGCGTCCATCCAGAAGTGGTTGGCGGTCGCGACGATCACCACCAGGGTGGCCGCGGGGTAGAGCAGGCCGAGCGCCCGGACCCAGGTGCGGCGGGCCAGGAAGAAGATGGTCAGCCCGCACCACATCGACCAGCCGATGTGCATCGAGGGCATCGCGGCGAACTGGTTGGAGACGTGGGTGGCCGGGCCGGAGGCCATCGAGCCCCAGGTGCCGTGCGACTTCACGGTGTCGATGAAGCCGCCGTCGGTCATCAGCCGGGGCGGCGCCAGCGGGAAGAAGTAGAAGCCGACCAGCGCGATCGCGGTGGTGACGAACAGCACCGTGCGCACCGCGACGTAGCGGCCCGGGTGCCGGCGGTAGAGCCAGACCAGGACGCCGATGGTCACGATGAAGTGCAGCGTCGCGTAGTAGTAGTTCATCCCGGTGATCAGCCAGCCGACGCTGTCGACCGCGTGGTTGATCGAGCGCTCGACGGCGATGCCCAGGGAGTGTTCGAGGTCCCAGATCCAGCTCGCGTGCTTCTGCGCGACCGACTCCTGCTCGGGGACGGCGTTGCGCACCAGCGAGTAGATCCAGTAGCTGAGACCGATCAGTGCCAGCTCGAACCAGATCCGCGGGCGGGCCGGCGAACGGCGTTGCTCGCGGACGCGGGCGCGCAGCGCGGCCGTCCGGGTCTGGGCCGCGCTGGTGGCTCCGTCGGGCATGCGGCCGCCGTTCTGCTGGATCTCGGTCGGTTCCCCCATGGACGAGAAGTCTGCCAGACGTCCCGTAGCCGTCCGCTCATCCTCCGGAAGTGGATTCTTCACCGGCTGTCCCCCTTGAGTGGTAGGGGGTGGCTCCCACCGGGGGAGGGGGTGCGGGCGGGTCTGGTGCGGACCGGTGGGACGGGCATACGTCCCATTGTCATGCCGGGAGGGTCGGGGGGCGCAATCGGGGGTGGGCGGCCGGCGGGGTGAGGCATTGTGCCCGCCCGTACGACTTTCCGCAGCTTGCTGAAATTTCTTGCAGGCCTGCAGGCCCGGTGCCGTGCGGGATCTGACCGTTTCGGGCGCCTTCCGGTTCCGTTCAATGAATGGGGTTGACCGAAAACCGCCCGTGGCACGGCTGGAAAGGTGACGTGCCGCGCCCGTCCGGCGCTGTCCGCCGCCGCTCGGGCCGGGGGTGGGCCCTGAGTGCTGGTCAGTGCCTGCCGGGGGTGAGCAAACCTTTTCGGCGGGAATGAAAACGATCTTCGGAAGTTCTTGCCGCCGTAACACTGCCAGGTGTCCACCGGATCTACGGGCCGGTAGCTAATCGGCCAATCCATGGCATGCATCTGTCATTAACGGCTCGTTTGCTGCCACGATTCCTCCTGCTGCAGCCGAGGGGACCCCACCCCCCGGTGCAGCGGTCCGAGGTGAGGAACGGCGCGTCCCCTGCCGGAAAACGCTCGACCACCTTGCTCCGCAACCGCACCCGCGCCGCGTATCGGCGGCGGGGGCCCCCACTGAGTCGCAACCGCGGCCAGGTTCTCTCCACCGTCCGCGAACCCCGCGGCGGTCGGAAAAGGAGTCCGCATGTCCCGTTACGCCCACGCCCGGAAGGCCGCGGTTGTCATGGCCGCATCCACCGCGCTGCTGGTGACCGGCATCCCGGTCATCGCGCAGGCGGCAACCCCTGACGCGCCGGCGGTCGTCGCCGCGCAGCAGGCGAGCCGGGCGGAGCTGATCGCCTCCGCGAACCAGCAGACCGCCGGCATCGCCCAGACGCTGGGCCTGACCGGCAACGAGAAGCTGGTCACCAAGGACGTCGTCCAGGACACCAACGGCGCCCGCCACCTGCGCTACGAGCGCACCTACGCCGGCCTGCCGGTGCTCGGCGGCGACCTGATCGTCCACCAGGACGCCACCGGTGCCACCACGGGCGTGACCAAGGCCAGCGAGGCCGTGCTGAGCGGCGTCGACACCACGCCGAAGCTCGCCGCGCCCAAGGCCCAGGAGGCCGCGCTGGCCGCCGAGGCCGGCTCCGCGGTCGACACCGCCCCGCGCCTGGTCGTCTGGGCCGCCGACGGCACCCCGAAGCTCGCCTGGGAGACCGTCGTCTCCGGCCGGGAGTCGGACGGCACCCCGAGCCGGCTGCACGTCGTCACCGACGCCACCACCGGCGCGGTCCTGAGCAAGGCCGACGGCATCAAGACCGGCACCGGCACCGGCGTCTTCGTCGGCAACGTGCCGCTGACCACCACCCAGAGCGGGTCCAGCTACCAGCTCAAGGACGGCACCCGCGGCGGCCAGTACACCACCAACATGAACCACGGCACGTCGGGCAACGGCACGCTGTACAGCAAGACCAGCGACACCTGGGGCAACGGCCAGGCCAGCAACGGCGAGTCCGCCGCCGTCGACGCCCAGTACGGCGCCGCCGCCACCTGGGACTTCTACAAGAACACCTTCGGCCGCAACGGCATCCGCAACGACGGCGTCGGCGCCTTCAGCCGGGTCCACTACTCGACCGGCTACGTCAACGCGTTCTGGGACGACAGCTGCTTCTGCATGACCTACGGCGACGGTTCGGGCGACACCCACCCGCTGACCGAGCTGGACGTGGCCGGCCACGAGATGAGCCACGGCGTCACCTCGGCGACCGCCAACCTCACCTACTCCGGTGAGTCCGGCGGCCTCAACGAGGCCACCTCGGACATCTTCGGCAACGCGGTCGAGTTCTACGCGAACCTGCCCTCCGACAACCCGGACTACCTGGTCGGCGAGCTCATCAACATCAACGGCAACGGCACGCCGCTGCGCTACATGGACAAGCCCTCCAAGGACGGCTCCTCGGCCGACTCCTGGTACTCGGGCGTCGGCAACCTGGACGTGCACTACTCGTCCGGCGTCGCCAACCACTTCTTCTACCTGCTGGCCGAGGGCAGCGGCGCCAAGGTGATCAACGGCGTCAGCTACAACAGCCCGACCGTCAACAGCATCAGCCTCTCCGGCATCGGCCGGGACAAGGCGCTGCAGGTCTGGTACAAGGCGCTGACCACGTACATGACCTCCACCACCAACTACGCCGCGGCCCGCACCGCGACCGAGAACGCCGCCAGGGACCTCTACGGGGCGGGTAGCCCCGAGGTGATCGCGGTCGGCACCGCGTGGGCCGCCGTCAACGTCGGCACCCTGCCGCCGGACCCGGGCGGCGTCACCGTCACCAACCCGGGCAACCAGAGCACCAAGGCCGGCACCGCGGTCAGCCTGTCCGTCAAGGCGAACGGCGGGACCGGCGCGCTGACCTACACCGCCACGGGGCTGCCGGCCGGCCTGTCGATCAACGCCTCCACCGGCGTGATCAGCGGCACCCCGACCACCGTCGGCAACTCCAGCGTCACCGTGACGGCCAAGGACTCGGCGGGCAAGACCGGGACCACCAGCTTCACCTGGGCGGTCACCGACCCCAACAGCACCTGCACCCCGGCGCAGCTGCTCGGCAACGCGGGCTTCGAGACGGGTACGGCCGCGCCGTGGACCGCCTCCAGCGGCGTGGTCGACAACTCGTCCTCGCAGGCGCCGCACGGCGGTACCTGGAAGGCGTGGCTGAACGGCTACGGCTCGACCCACACCGACACGCTGTCCCAGACGGTGAGCATCCCGGCGGGCTGCTCGGCGACGCTGAGCTTCTACCTGCACATCGACACCGGTGAGTCTGGCACGACGGCGTACGACAAGCTGGCCGTCCAGGTCAACGGCACCACGCTGAAGACCTACTCGAACGTCGACGCGGCCGCCGGCTACCAGCTGCGGACCTTCGACCTGTCGGCCTACGCGGGCCAGACGGTGACCCTCAAGTTCACCGGCACCGAGGACGTCTCGCTGCAGACCAGCTTCGTGATCGACGACACCTCGATCGCGACGAGCTGACCCTGCGCCGGTGACGCCGGCGGTAACCAGGTGAGACAGGGGCAGGGCCCGGCGGGTGCGACCGCCGGGCCCTGTGTCGTGCGCGGGGTATTGACGGCCTCCGGCCGGGCCCCTAGGTTCAGCGCTGCAAGTTTCTGAAACGTTTCAGCAAGCTTTCGCGCGTGCTCCCCGGACTTCCCCCACCCGGCCACCCCCCCCCACAGGAGACAACGTGGTCACCACCGCCCGCGCAGCCGGCGCGCTCACCGCCTCGGCGGGTCTCGCGCTCTCCCTCACCGTCGCCTTCGGCGCGGCCCCCGCCGCCCAGGCCGCCCCGCCCGGCGGCGGCAAGGACGTCACGGCGACGCTCTTCGAATGGCGCTTCGACTCGGTCGCCAAGGCCTGCACCGACACCCTCGGCCCCAAGGGCTACGGCTTCGTCGAGGTCTCGCCGCCCCAGGAACACATCCAGGGCGGCCAGTGGTGGACCTCCTACCAGCCCGTCGGCTACCGGATCGCCGGGCGGCTCGGCGACCGGGCGTCCTTCAAGCGCATGATCGACACCTGCCACGCGGCCGGCGTCAAGGTGCTCGCCGACTCGGTGATCAACCACATGTCCGCGGGCTCCGGCACCGGCACCGGCGGCACCGTCCACAGCAAGTACGCCTACCCCGGCTACTACCAGGACCAGGACTTCCACACCTGCCGGACGGCGATCGGCAACAACTACGGCGACCGCTCCAACGTGCAGAACTGCGAGCTGGTCGACCTCGCCGACCTGGACACCGGCAGCACCTACGTCCGGCAGACCATCGCCCGCTACCTCGACGACCTGGCCTCGCTCGGCGTCGACGGCTACCGGATCGACGCCGCCAAGCACATCGCCGCCACCGACCTCGCCGCCATCAAGGCCGCGACGGCCAACCCCCAGGCGTACTGGGTGCAGGAGGTCATCTACGGCGCGGGCGAGCCGATCCAGCCCTCCGAGTACACCGGCACCGGCGACGTCGACGAGTTCCGCTCCGGCACCTGGCTGAAGAGCGCCTTCCAGGGCGGCAGGCTCGCCGACCTGTCCGGCTGGGGGAACGGCCTGCTGCCCACCGCCAAGGCCCGCACCTTCGTCGACAACTGGGACACCGAGCGCAACGGCTCCACGCTCACCTACCGGGACGGCTCGACGTACACCCTGGCCAACGTCTTCATGCTGGCCCACCCGTACGGCTCGCCGAACGTGTACTCCGGCTACGCCTTCACCGGCCACGACGACGGCCCGCCGAACGGCGGCACCGTCAACGCCTGCTACCAGGACGGCTGGAACTGCACCCACGCCTGGCGGCAGGTGGCCAACATGGTCGGCTTCCGCAACGCGGTGGCCGGCACCGCGCTCACCGACTGGTGGACCGACGGCGCCAACGCGATCGCCTTCGGCCGCGGGAACAAGGGCTTCGTGGCCATCAACCGGGAGGGCGGCCCGGTCACCCAGACCTTCCGGACCTCGCTGACCGCCGGCTCCTACTGCGACGTCCAGCACGGCGACCCGGCGTCCGGCGGCTGCACCGGCCCGTCCTACACCGTCGGCACGGACGGGCGCTTCACCGCGACCGTCGGCGCGGGCGACGCCGTCGCGCTGTACGCCGGCGCGCCCGGCAGCGGCACGACGGTGACCGGCGGCGCGTCCTTCGCCGTCAACGCGACCACCGTCTACGGGCAGAACGTCTACGTGGTCGGTGACAACGCCGCTCTCGGCAGCTGGAACACGGCCGCCGCGCTGCCGCTCTCCTCGGCCGCGTACCCGGTCTGGAAGACGGACGTGACGATGCCCGCCGGTACCGCCTTCTCCTACAAGTACCTCCGCAAGGACGCCTCGGGCGCCGTCACCTGGGAGTCCGGTGCCAACCGGACCGCCACCGTGCCGGCGTCGGGCAAGGTGACGCTGAACGACACCTGGCGCCCGTAGCGGCCCCCTTGGACCGGGACCCTCGTCTCCGGCGGGACGAGGGTCCTGCTTCCTGTCGGGGGGTCAGCCGCGGCCGATGTACGGCATGGCGCTCGCCATCACCGTCGCGAACTGCACATTGGCCTCCAGCGGCAGCTCCGCCATGTGCCGCACCGTGCGCGCCACATCGGCGACGTCCATCGTCGGCTCCACCGCGACCCGCCCGTCCGCCTGCGGCACTCCGCTGCTCATCGCGGCCGTCATCTCGGTGGCGGCGTTGCCGATGTCGATCTGCCCGCAGGCGATCCGGTACGGACGGCCGTCCAGGGAGAGGGACTTGGTCAGCCCGGTGACGGCGTGCTTGGTCGCCGTGTACGCGGCCGAGCGCGGCCGCGGGGCGTGCGCGGAGATCGAACCGTTGTTGATGATCCGGCCGCCCTGCGGCTGCTGCGCCCGCATCTGCCGGAACGCGGCGCGGGCGCAGAGGAAGGCGCCGGTGAGGTTGACGTCGACCACGGCCCGCCACGCGTCGACATCGAGTTCGTCCACGGTGCCGGCGGGGCCGAACGCCCCGGCGTTGTTGAACAGCAGATCCACCCGCCCGAACCGCTCGACCGCCGCTCCGAACAGCGCGTCCACGGCCCGCGGGTCGGTGACGTCGGTCGGCACCGCGAACGCGTCATCCCCCCCACTCAACCGCGCGCTCTCCCGCAACGCCTCCTCCCGCCGCCCGGCCAGTACCACCCGCCACCCCCCGACCACGAGCTCGACCGCCACGGCCCGCCCGATCCCGCTCCCGGCTCCGGTGACGACGGCGATGCGTTCCAACATGGCGGACTCCTGGTCAGGTTGCTGTGGGCGCGGACGGACTGCTCGATCCTCTCGAAGATGTCAGCGCCCGTCTCCCGGCTGATCGCTGCCGCCGCGCGGATCGAGGTGGGGGAACGGTCGGAACCGGCCCCCGCGTGCTGTCCCGGCGAGCGCTCTGTTCGGCGTGTGCGCTCGCTCGTTCGGGGGGTTTGTCGGGTTCCGGTGGACGGGTGGCGGTTGGGGCCCGCCGGTCGGCGGGGGTTGGGTCCCCGCCGGTTGGGAGGGGTGGCCGGGGGCTTTACCGGATCGGGAACAAACATTGGATCGGTGCTGGCCAACGCGCAACCGGGGCACAGCGGCCCACGTCATAAGATCGCAGGACGGCGCGCTCCCGTGCGGGCGGCCTCCCGGGGGTCCCGCACAGTGTCGCGGCCCCGGGCCTGTCCGGCCCCACCCGGGGGCCACCGCCCGGCTCCGTGGGAGCGGGCGCGACACCGGTCGGAGAGTTCTCACCGTGCAGCCGCAGTCCTTCCGTTTCCGCGCCGTGCTGACCGGCGCCACCGTGTTCACCCTGGCCGCCGCGCTGGCGGCCTGCGGCAGCTCGGACGGCGGGAGCGCCGGGAAGGCGGGGGACGCGGCGAAGGGTGGCCACTCCTCGGCGGCGGCCACCGGTTCCTCCTCGGTGCCAGGGTCCCCGACGGCGGCGGGGTCGAGCTCGTCGGCGGCCGCTCCGGCCACGACCGCGGCGCCCGGGACCCCCGCGTCGTCCGGCAAGGTGCTGATGCCCACCGGCCCGCAGGCCGCGTTCAGCAAGGCCAGGGACACCGCGGCCGGCCAGATCACGGTGACCACGCTGACCGGCGCCAAGTCCGGGGTCACCGGAAAGGTCTGGGTCTGGCTCCCGCCCGAGTACAACGACCCCAAGTACGCGAAGACCGGCTTCCCGGTGCTCACCCTGTACGCGGGCGGCCAGAGCGCCGGCTACAACACCTGGACCGACAACCAGCTGCCGATCCAGGAGGTCGACGCCGATCTCGCCAAGCAGGGCAAGGCGCACCCGTTCATCATGATCATGCCGGTGCAGAACCTGGACTCCAACGAGGCCAAGGCCCTGGAGTGCGCCGACATCCCCGGCCAGCCCAAGATGGGCACCTGGATGGCCGAGGACGTCCCCGACTTCGTCCGTGCCAACTTCCGCACCGTGAAGGGCCGCGACGGCTGGGGCCTGATGGGTGCCTCCACCGGCGCGTTCTGCAGCGCCAAGCTGGCCCTGCAGCACCCGGACAAGTTCAAGGCGGCCGTCCCGATCGACGGCTACTTCACCCCGGACTCGCCGCTCTGGAAGGGCTACGAGAACGACCGCCAGGCCAACAGCCCCGACCTGCTGGTCACCCAGGGCAAGGCCGACGTGCGGATGCTGGCCACCGCCGGCGGCGCCAACGCGTACGAGAACAAGCTGGTCAAGGCCTGGGTCGCCAAGGCCGCTCCGCCGCTCACCGTCGAGTACTACGAGCAGCCCGGCGGCAAGCACCTGACCAGCGACTTCAAGAAGATGATCCCGGACACCCTGCAGTGGCTCAGCAAGAACCTCGCGGGGCCGGAGAGCGACTGAGCCCTGCGCGGCTGTGACGGGAACGGGGCCGGGGGGGGCCCCCCGGGCGCCCGGGCCCCCCCCCCCCCCCCCCCCCCCCCCCCCCCCCCCCCCCCCCGGAAGTTTTGCCCCCCCTTTTCCGCCCCCCCCGCCCGAACCCCCCCACCGCCCCCGCGCAG
>NZ_JBHVPZ010000025.1:0-123433 GCF_042887135.1 Kitasatospora sp. NPDC057965 | reverse complement strand
GGGGCGGGGGGGGGGCCGCGGTGCCCCGCCCCGCCCCCCCCACGTCCGTGCTGTTGCTGCTGCTTTTGCCAGTGCTTGCCGTTGCTGTCGCGTCCGTACCGTCCGCCGGTAGGGGCGGTGCGGTCTCTCGGAGTCCGTCGCTCAGAAGCCGCCGGTCTGCTCGTCGCGCCGACGCTGCCAGCGCTGCTCGACCCGGTCCATCATCCCGGCCTTGCGGCGGGGCGCGGCGGCCTGACCGCCGGAGCGCTGCGCCTGGCCCGCGGGCCCGCGGCGCCAGCCCGTCACGGCGAAGACCGCGCACCCGAGCATCACCAGGAAGCCCACCACACTGACCCAGATCTGGTCGACGACCATGCCGCCCATCAGGAGGCCGATGCCGACCACGAAGCCGCCGATGGCCAGATACACCCGCCGGCGGGTGTAGGTGCGCAGGCCGGTTCCCTCAAGCGCCGAAGCGAATTTGGGATCTTCGGCATACAGCGCTCGCTCCATCTGGTCGAGCAGTCGCTGCTCGTGCTCCGAGAGCGGCACGGAGTCCTCCTACTCGTCGGTCGCGGATGCGACCGGTCCGCCGCCCCGGTCGGGGTGGCAAGTCCAATCAGCCTTCAGAACACGCGGTCGGACGCCTGTGCGGGGGCCCGGGCCCGTGTCGTCCATATGCCCCGAGCATCCGGCGGTCATGCTTTCCGGCTTTACCCAGATCATACGGTCCACGGGCCCGTCGCGGAGTGGTCGACCACGCGTGGGCCCGGCCACTTCGGCGGCTCCTCGCCGCACCCTCCTCAACGCGGAAGGGTGCGGACAAGTGCCCGATCCATTGGAATCGGCCCGGACCTGGGGAGATCCCGAGGAGAGGGCGGGGAGACGGGGTGGAAGGCACACCGATGGTGGGCCGGCGAACGGTGGGAAGTCCGTCGGCGAACGGGGGTGGGCCGACAGTGGACCGGTGGCGGGCCGGCGGTGGGCCGGCGGCGGGCCGGCCGGTCAGCCCAGGGTGGCCAGCAGGTGGAGCTGGGTCGCCACCGCGTGGAAGGCCGGCTGCCCGGCGGCGGCCTCCTCCAGCTTCAGCAGCGCGTCCAGCGCGCCCGGCTCGGTGTCCACCAGGACGCCCGGCACCAGGTCGGCGAAGACCCGCACACCGTGCACCGACTCCACCCGCAGCCCGGCGCCGGCCGCCAGCCGGTCCAGCTCCTCGCCGGTGAAGCGGCGCGGCATCGGGTCGTTCGCGCCCCAGCGGCCGTCGGCGGCGCCCAGCACCGCGCGGGCGTCGTCGAAGTGGCCGCCGAGCGCGCGGGCGAGCACGGCACCGTTGCGGTTGGCGGCCAGCAGGCTCACGAAACCGCCCCGGCGCAGGGTGCCGGCCAGGCTCGCGAGCGCCTCGGCCGGGTCGTCGACGACCTCCAGCACGCCGTGGCAGAGCACCGCGTCGACGGTGCCGGGCGCGACCAGCTCGGGCAGCGTCTGGGTGTCACCCTGCACGGCGCGGACCAGGTCGGTCACGCCGGCCTCGGCGGCTCGCCGCTCCAGCGCGAACAGCGCGTCCGGGCTCGGGTCGACCACGGTGACCCGGTGACCGAGCCGGGCCACCGGCACGGCGAAGTTGCCGGTGCCGCCGCCGGTGTCGACCACGTCGAGCACCGGCTGGTCCAGCTCGGCCACCCGCTTCTCCAGGGCGGCGCGCACCACCTCCCACACCACGGCGGTACGCAGGGCGCTGCGGGGACGCGTCGGGTACAAGGCGAGGCTCCTTGGCACGTGCAGTGTCGATCAGGTTGTCTCCACCTTAGGCCCTCCCGTCCCGGCGCCCCGTTCGGCCGCCCCTTCGCTCACCCGGCCTCGCGCACCTCCGCCTCCCCCGGTCCGTCGGTCCGCCGCCCGTCGGTCCGCCGCCCGTCCGCCCGCTGCCCGTCGAGGTCGTCCAGCGGCAGCCGCGGGGCGGGCGGGGCGGCGTGCAGGCCGAGCAGGCGCTCGACCAGGCGCAGGAACAGGGCCGAGTTGCGGACCAGGTCGTCCGCGTCCCGGACCGAGGCCGAGCCCCGGATGCCCGCCTCGGCGGCCGCCCGGCGGCGCGCGCCCGCCGCGAAGTACGGCGCCCACTCGGCGAGTTCGGGCGCCACCTCGGGCAGCACCTCCCAGGCGCTGCGGATCGCCCGGCGGCGCCGCTCACTCTTCTCCGGGCGCCCGCGCACGGCGAGCACCGCCGCCACGGTGCGCAGCGCCGCGAGGTGCGCGGCGGCGTACCGCTCCAGCGGGTCCTCCAGGCCGCGGGCCCGGGCGAGGGTGCGGTGGGCCTCGGCGAGCAGGTCGAGCGCGGCGGGCGGGGCGGCGGCCCGGCGCAGCACCGGGTGCACATCGGCACCGGCGGACGGCCGGTGGGCGGAGGAGCGCGGCGCGCTCCCCGGTCGGTAGGCGGCGGAGTGGAGGCGGGCGGTGACGGGCTCAGGGTGGCTGATGGTCATGGTCTCCCCCGTTCCGAGGCAGCGCCCGGGCCGGGTGGCCCGTGCCCCTCCATGGTGAACGGCACCACTGACAATCGGGCCCCCCGGTGACCGGCCCGGCCGGCCACCGAAGCGCCGTCCCCCCACGGACGGCGCTTCGGCACTTCCCGGTCCCCCCGGGCACCGGCTCCCCCGTGGCCCGCACCGCCGCCCCGTGTCGGCGGTGCGCGGCCTCCGGCCGGCTCCGGTGCGGACGGGTCCGTGCGATCGCACCGGCCGTCCGCTCCTCCGGGGCGGGGCGCCCGACGCGCCGCCGTCCCGGTGCCACCACTGTGACGTCCGCGCAGGTCAAAGGCCATCCGTGCAGGTACTCAATCGGCCGTCTGAGTATCCGTACTCAGACGGTCGGCACGGGAACCACCGGTCGGCGCGGCGGCGTCCCGGTACGGTACGGCGAGTCGGGCGGATCCCGGCGGGGACTGCGAGCAGGAACGGACGGGGAAACGGATGACGATCGTCCCGCTGATCTTCACCAGCGGACTGGCGAGCGGGATCAACGCCTACGCGGTGGTGCTGCTGCTCGGCCTGCTGGGCCGGTTCGCCGGGGCCGACTCGGTGCCGGCCGCCCTGGAGCGCACCGACGTGCTGCTCGCGGCCGCCGCGCTGTTCCTGCTGGAGGCGGTGGCCGACAAGATCCCGTACGTGGACAGCGTCTGGGACGTCGCCCACACGGTGATCCGGCCGATCGCGGGCGCCACCGTCGGCGCGCTGATCGCCTCCACCGACCCGGGGTCGCTGAGCGAGGTCGCGGCGGGCGCGATGGGCGGCACGACGGCGCTGGTCAGCCACCTGGTGAAGGCCTCGCTGCGGATGGCGGTCAACACCTCGCCCGAGCCGGCCAGCAACATCGCGGTCTCGCTGGCCGAGGACGTCTCGGTGGCCGGGCTGGTCACGCTGGCGATCTTCCACCCGTGGCTGGCCGCCTCGATCGCCGCCGTCCTGCTGCTGGCCGGCGTCCTGCTGGTGTGGTTCGCGATCAACCGGATCCGCGCCTTCCGCGCCCGCCGTCGCGAACGCCGTGCCGCCCGCGCGGCCGGGACCGCCGGGACCGTCGATGCCCCCGGGACCGTCGGGGCCACCGGGCCGGGCAGCCCGTGACCGGGGGATCCGTCCGGCGGTCCTAGGATCGTCACCATGGCACGGATCGTCATCATCGGCGCAGGTATGAGCGGGCTCGCGGCGGCTTCCCGGCTGGCGACCCTCGGGCACAAGGTGACGGTCTGCGAGGCACGCGGCACCTACGGCGGCATGGTCGGCCGCTACGAGCGCGACGGCTTCGCGTTCGACACCGGCCCCGGACTGCTCACCCTGCCCGCCGTCTACCGCGACCTCGCCCTGAAGACCGGGCGCGAGCCGCTGGAACAGCTGGTCGAGCTCGGCCCGGTCGACCCGGAGAGCCGGCACCTGTTCCCCGACGGGACGGCCGTCTCCCTGCCCAACGCCTCCCGGGGCGGCGTGGTCCAGGCCCTCGACGAGGCCTTCGGCCCGGGCGCGGGCGAGCGGTGGGCCGAGGTGCTGAACCACGGCCGCACGGTCTGGGAGGCCACCCGCCGCCCGCTGCTGGAGGAGCCGCTGCCGGCCGACCCGACGCCGCTGCACACCGACCCGTACCCCGTGCCCGGCCCGGCCCGGCGCGGTCTGTTCGGCCGGCGTCGCCCACCGCGCCGGTGGACGCTCGCCGACGTCGCCGCCGAGCAGCTCGGCGGGCACCCGCGACTGACCGCCCTGCTGCACGAGCACGCGCTGCGGTTCGGCCTCGACCCGCGCACCGCCCCCGCCGGGGCCACCGTACTGCCGTACATGGAGCAGTCCTTCGGCGTCTGGTACGTCAAGGGCGGCCTGCGCGCGCTGGCCGACGCGGTGTACCGCCGCTGCGAGCAGCGCAAGGTGGAGTTCCGCTTCGAGACGCCGGTCGCCAAGGTCGTCGTCCGCGACGGCCGGGTCTGCGGCGTGCAGACCAAGGGCGACCGGATCGACGCCGACCTGGTGGTCTCCTCGATCGACGCCCGGGTGCTGCACACCCAGTGGATGGGACCGGCCGAGAGCTCGGACGAGTGGCCCGCCGCCGCCGGCCGGCTGCACGGCGTGCCGGGGCGGGTGAGCGTCCTGCTCGCGCTGCGCGGCGCCCGCCCGGAGGGCACGGCGCACCGCACGGTGGTGCACGCCGGCGACCCGGCCGCCGAACTGGCCGGCGTCTTCACCCCGGGCACCCCGCCGACCGACCGGCCGACCGTGCAGGTGCTGCGGCCCGACGACCCGTCGCTGCACCCGGCGGGACACGAGGCCGTGGTGCTGACGGCGACCACCCCGTCGCTGGACCTCGACTGGGGCACGCCCGGGGTCGCGGACGCCTTCGCCGACCGGATGCTCGACCACGTCGACGCGGCCGGCCTGAACCTGCGCGAGCGGCTGCTCTGGCGCGTGGTCCGCACCCCCGAGCACACCGAGCGCGAGACCGGTTCCTTCTTCGGCTCCGTCCCGGCCCCCGCCCTGGCCGGCCTCGACGGCGACCTCCTCCAGGCCCCGAACGAGGACCACCCCGGCCTCTACCTCACCGGCGGCGCCGCCCACCCCGGCGGCGGCCTCGCCCGCGTCGGCATGTCCGCCTGCATCGTCGCCAACCTCATCGGCCCCGCCTGACCCCCGCCACGGAAAGTCGACCCCACCGACTTCCCACGCCCACATCTACGCGCAGACCCCGTGCGAGGCCACCAGCGCCGCTCCGCATGCGGCGCAAACAGCGCGGAAAGTCGGCCCCGCCGACTTCATGTGCGCGCGCCTCGCATCTACGCGCATAGAGCGCGTGGCGGCCAGCAGCCAGAGCCCCTCGGAGCAGAAAGTCGGCCAGGCCGACTTCCCATGCACACCTCCACGCCAGCCCCCATACAGCCGCCCGGCGACCCGAAGCCAGGAGGGGCATGCGGCACGGAAAGTCGACCCCGCCGACTTCCCGCGCACACGACGCCGAATGTATGCGCATAGAAGCCGATGAGGTCCCCGGGCGCCGGTAGCCGGCGCCCGGGGATGGATGGAGCGGAAAGTCGGCGGAGCCGACTTCTCGGGCGAGCGCCGCGCGAGCACGCGTGGGAAGTCGGCGGGGCCGACTTCCCACGCGTGCGGGCGCGCGTCTACGCGCATAGAGAGCACGTGGGGCCGCGCTGGCGGCCGGAGATCGCGAGGCGGGACGGAGTGGGAAGTCGGCCCCGCCGACTTTCTGTGCGCTTGAGGGCGCGCCGGCGGCCGGAGGCCGCGGGCGTGCGCGGACTTCCCGGGTGCGCTCGGGTCAGGGCTGCTGCTGCCAGGTGGGGTGCTGCTGCTGGTAGCCGTACTGGTCGTAGTGGGGCTGCTGCGGCTGGTGCGGGATGCCGGTGATGGGCTGCTCGGGCTGCGGCTGGGGCTCGGTGGGCTGCCACTGCTGCTGGTCGTAGCCGTACTGCTGCTGTGGCTGCTGCTGGTAGCCGGTGTACGGGTCGGCCTGCTGCTGCTGGTAGTTGCCGTACGCGTCGGGCTGCTGCTGGTAGGTGCCGTAGCCCTGGTCGTAGCCGTACTGCTGCTGCCACTGCTGCTGCTGGTCGTAGCCGTACTGCTGCTGTTGCTGCTGCGCCGGGTCGTAGCCGGCCTGGTAGGCCTCGGTGTAGGCGGCGGCGTCCTGCTGCTGCTCGTAGTAGGACGACGCGTACACGCCGTCGGCGGCGAGCTCCTGCATCTCGAACGCGGCGGTCTGCTCGACGGCCGTCTCCTCCGCCGCCGGCGGCACCACGGCCGGGGCCTCCTCGACCGCGCCCACCTCGCCGACCTGCTCCACCGCGACCGCCGCGGCGGCGACGGCCGCGCCCCCGCCGGTGAGCGCACCGAGCAGCGGCACCTTGGCGAGCGGCCCCGGCAGCCTGCCGTCCGCCGCCCGCAGCGACCACCCGGAGGCGTACCCGCGCTTCACCGAGAGCGTCACGAAGGTCTGGCCGACCGCGAACATCGCGGCGCCCGCGCCGATCACCGGCACGGAGCCCGCCGCCATCCCGGCGGCCACCGCGAGGAAGCCCGCCAGGGCGAGGCCGCGCCAGTGCAGCGGGGCCCGGTTCTGGAACAGCAGCTCGGCGACCAGCCAGAGTGCCACCACCGCCAACGCGACGTACAGCAGCAGGTATCCGATGCCCATCCCGCCCGCTACCTCCAGTCGCGTGCCCGCGCCCGCCGCGCGTGTGCGGCGACTGTACCGGTTCAACGGCCCGGGTACCGCATCGCGTTCCCGTCCCCCGCAGGAACCCGGCGGGAACCCTGCGGGAACCCCGCGGGAACGCGACGCGCCGCAGTTCAGCGCCGGTGCAGACCGAGGTTCTGGTAGATCTCCAGCGTCGCCGTCGAGTGGTTCAGCGTGATGAAGTGCAGCCCGGGGACGCCCTCCGCCAGCAGCCGCTCGGACATCGCGGTGGCGTGCTCCATGCCGATCGCGCGCAGCGCCGCCGGGTCGTCGATCACCGCGCGCAGCCTGGCCTCCAGGTCCGGCGGGAAGGCCGAACCGCTCAGCTGCGGGAAGCGCTCCAGCTGCTTGGCGTTGGTGACCGGCATGATCTCCGGGATGATCGGCGTCTCGCAGCCGGCGGCCGTCACCCGGTCGCGCAGCCGCAGGTAGTCGTCCACCTCGAAGAACATCTGGGTGATCGCGTAGTCGGCCCCGGAGCGGACCTTCGCCACGAAGTGCCGGATGTCGTCGTCCCAGTTGGTCGAGCGCGGGTGCATGTTCGGCGAGGCCGCCACGCCGACGCAGAAGTCGCCGATGCCCTTGATCAGCTCGACCAGCTCGTACGCGTAGGTGACGCCCTCCGGGTGGCTGACCCACTCGCCCAGCGGGTCGCCGGGCGGGTCGCCGCGCACCGCGAGGACGTTGCGCACGCCCTGGTCGGCGTACTGGCCGATGATGTTGCGCAGCTCGGCGACGGAGTGGTCGACGGCGGTCAGGTGGGCGACCGGGGTGAGCGTGGTCTCGGTGGCGATCCGGCCGACCATGTTCACCGTGCGCTCGCGCGAGGAGCCGCCGGCGCCGTACGTCATGCAGACGAAGTTGGGGTCGAGCGGTTCGAGCCGCCGGATGGCGTCCCAGAGCTTCTGCTCGCCGACCTCGGTGCGCGGCGGCATGAACTCGAAGGAGAAGGACCGCTTTCCTGCTGCCAGGAGTTCGCGGACCGTCTGCGCGCGGTCCGGTCTGGTCGAAGCGATACCGAGTGCCATGCTGGCAGGTTAGCCGCCGGTGGAAGGGCGCGGACAACTCGGTCCCAGCCCTTGAGACGCCGGATGGACGACAGGTGGACGTCGGATGGACGACACCGGGGCCCTGCGCGGGATCCGCGCGGACGGCGGACGGACGGCGGGCCGCGCGCCCGGCCGGAGCTCGCGCGTACGGCTGTTCCCCTCCACCCCGGATACGCTTGCTGCGCACCCCAGCTACCTCCGGAGCCCCATCGTGACCTCCTCCAGCCACCGGCCGGCCAACCCGATTGACGTGGAGGACGTGCGCGAGCGCGTCAACGCGGCCCTCGTCGGCTTCATGGACGGCCAGTCGGCCCTGCTCGGCAAGGTCTCCCCGCAGCTGGAGCCGGTCACCGAGGCGCTGCGTGACTTCCTGCTGGACGGCGGCAAGCGGCTGCGCCCGGCGTTCTGCTACTGGGGCTGGCGCGGCGCCGGCGGCCCGGCGGCGGGCGAGGGGATCACCCGGGCGGCGGCGGCCCTGGAGCTGCTCCAGGCCAGCGCGCTCGTCCACGACGACCTCATGGACCGCAGCGACACCCGCCGCGGCCTGCCCTCCGTGCACCGCCGCTTCGAGGCGATGCACCGCGAGCGCGGCTGGCGCGGCGACCGCGAGCAGTACGGCGCCTCGGCGGCGGTGCTGCTCGGCGACCTGCTGCTGATCTGGTGCGACGAGCTGTTCCTGAACTCCGGCCTGGACCCGGCGGCGGTGCTGGCCGCCAAGCCGATGTTCGACCTGATGCGCACCGAGGTGATGGTCGGCCAGTACCTGGACGTGCTGGAGCCGGTCGCCGGGGACTCCACCGACCAGGGCGCGCTGGACCGCGCGCAGACCGTCCTGCACTACAAGTCGGCCAAGTACACGATCGAGCGGCCGCTCCAGGTCGGCGCCCTGCTCGCGGGGGCCCCGCCCCGGCTGGTGGAGGCCTACGGGGCGTTCGGCCTGCCGCTGGGCGAGGCGTTCCAGCTGCGGGACGACCTGCTCGGCGTGTTCGGCGACCCGGTGGTCACCGGCAAGCCGGCCGGCGACGACCTGCGCGAGGGCAAGCGGACGCTGCTGGTCGCGCACGCCATGCGGGGCCTGCCGGCCGCCGAGGCACGGCACCTGGACGAGCGGCTGGGCGCACCGGACCTGACCGCCGGGGAGGTCGCCGGGCTGCGCGAACTGGTGGCCCGCAGCGGCGCGCCGGAGCGGGTGGAGCAGCGGATCGAGGAGCTGCTGCGTCAGGCGCTGGCCGCGCTGGACGAGGCGCCGCTGGCGGACCCGCGGGCCCGCGGGACGCTGCTGGCGCTCGCCGAGGCCGCCACCGTCCGCAAGTACTGACCCCCTCCGCACAGGCGCGGGGGCGGAGCGGACGGCGGCGGCCCCGGTCGGTCAGCGGGCGCGCAGCCGGCGGGCGAACTCGGCGGCCGCGGCCCCCGGGTCGTCCGCGGCGGTGATGGCCCGGACGACGACCACCCGGCGGGCGCCGGCGGCCAGCACCTCGTCCAGGTTGCCGAGGTCGACGCCGCCGATGGCGAACCACGGGCGGTCGGTCCCCAGCTTCGCCGCGTACTCGACCAGGCCCAGGCCCGGCGCGGGGCGTCCAGGCTTGGTCGGGGTCGGCCAGACCGGACCGGTGCAGAAGTAGTCGACGCCGGGCTCGGCGGCGGCCGCGGCCACCTCGGACTCGGCGTGGCAGGACCGCCCGATCAGCACGTCCTCGCCGATGATCGCCCGGGCGGCGGGCACCGGAAGGTCGTCCTGCCCGAGGTGCAGCACGTCGGGGCCGGCCGCGTGGGCGACGTCGGCGCGGTCGTTGACGGCGAGCAGCTTGCCGTGCCGGCGGCAGGCGTCGGCGAAGACCTCCAGCGCCGCCAGTTCCTGCCGGGCCTCCAGGCCCTTGTCCCGGAGCTGGACGATGTCGACGCCGCCGGCCAGCGCCGCGTCCAGGAACTCGGCGAGGTCGCCGCGCTCGCGCCGGGCGTCGGTGCACAGGTACAGCCGGGCGTCGGCGAGCCGATCCCGTCGGTCCGTCACAGCGCCATCGCCTGGGCGCGGCGCTTGACCTCGGTGGCCCGGTTCTCCCAGAGCGCCTGGACGGGGGTGCCGGGCAGCGACGGGTCCTCGCTGAACATCCATTCGAGGATCTCCTCGTCGCTGAACCCGCTGTCGCGCAGCACCGTCAGCGTGCCGACCAGGTGCTTCACCGGGCCGGTCTCGTCGATGAACGCCGCCGGGACCTGCAGCGACTTGTTGGGGCCGCGGCGGACGGCGATCAGGTCACCCTTCTTGACCATGTTGCGGACCTCGGTGACCACCAGACCCCACTTCTCGGAGATGTCGGGGAGGTACAGCCACGCGGGGACCAGGGCTTCAATCTTGGCTTCGATCTCACTCACAAGCACCAGACTGCCACCTCGGCGGCCCGCCGCGCACCAACCGGGTCCGCCGCCCGGCGCTACCCGGCGGCCAGGGCCGACTTCAGCGGGACCGCCGGGTCGGCGGCGCGGGCCGGGTCGAGCACGGCGCCTCGCTCGATCAGCCGCCGTCCCTGGGTCAGGTCGCGCGGCCGGTCGACCGCGAGCAGCGCGCGCAGGGCGCCGTCGCGCAGCCAGAGCACCGACCAGCCGGCGTCCGACGGCGAGCCGCGCCACAGCAGCTCGTCGCCCGCGCCGTGCCGTCCGGCGTACTGCGCCATCCGGCCGAACTGCTCGGACCAGAAGTACTGCACCGGGTCGTACGGCGGCGCGTCCGTTCCGAGCAGGGTGGCGGCGACGGCCTCGCCGGACTGCAGCGCGTGGTCCCAGTGCTGGACGGTCAGCCGGGTGCCGGAGCGCACCGAGGGGTAGCTGACGCAGTCGCCGGCCGCGAGGACACCCGGCACGGTGGTGCGCAGCCGCTCGTCCACCAGCACGGCGCCGGCCGCGTCCAGGGCGACCCCGGTGCCGGCCAGCCAGCCGGTGGCCGGGCGGGCGCCGATGCCGACCACCACCTCGTCGGCGGGCAGGTGCGAGCCGTCGGCGAGCAGCACCGCGCCCGGTTCGACGGCCGCGACGCCGGTGCCGCAGCGCAGGTCCACCCCGGCCTCGGCGTACCAGGCGGCCATCGCCCGGCCGACCTCGGCGGGCAGCGCGCCGGGGACGGGCGCCGGGCCGGCCTCGACGACGGTCACCTCGCAGCCGGCCGCCCGGGCGGCGGTGGCCACCTCGGCGCCGATCCAGCCCGCGCCGACCAGCACCAGGCGCAGGCCGGGGCGGAGCAGGGCGCGCAGCGCCAGCGCGTCGTCCAGGGTGTGCAGCAGATGGGCGCGCTCGGCGCCGGGCAGGGCCCGCGGCTCGGCGCCGGTGGCGATCACCAGCGCGTCGTACGGCTCGTCCCCGGCGTCGGTGTGCAGCAGGCCCGCGCCGCCGGGACCGCCGGGGGTGAGTCCGGTGGCGCGGCGGCCGGTGAGCAGCTCGACGCCGAGGCCGGCGAAGTCGAGGTCGAGGGCGGTGCTGTCGGTCTTGCCGAGCAGGACGTCCTTGGAGAGCGGCGGCCGGTCGTACGGCGCGTGCGGCTCCTCGCCGACCAGCGTGATCCGCCCCTGCCAGCCGTCGCGCCGCAGCACCGCGGCGCACTGCGCCCCGGCCAGCCCGGCGCCCACCACGACGACCCGATCCGTCTGTCCCGTTCCGTTCAGCTCAGCCACGCCCGTCACTGTACTGAGGCCGGTCCCGGGTCCGAGGTCCTAGGCCGCCCCTCCCCCGTCCCTCCCCGCCCCGCTCCCGGGCACCTTCAGGGGGCGCACCCCCCGGAGTTAAGGTGGGGGCACCATCACGGGAGCCCGGCGCACCGGGCTGAGAGGCGGGCTGGCACGGCCCGCGACCGTCCGAACCTGATCCGGGTCATACCGGCGAAGGGAGAGCAGCTTTGACACGCCTGGTACGGGGCGCCCATGCCGAGGTGCTGGTCATCGGCGGTGGGATCATCGGCCTCGTCGTCGCCTGGCGGGCGGCCCAGCGCGGGCTGCGCGTCCTGCTGGTCGACCCCTGGCCCGGCCACGGTGCCGCCCAGGTCGCGGCGGGCATGCTCGCCCCGGTCACCGAACTCCAGTACGGCGAGGAGCCGCTGCTGCGCCTCGGGATGGCCTCCAACGAGCGGTACGCGTCCTTCGCCGCCGAACTCACCGAGGCGAGCGGCGGCCGGGACATCGGCTACCGGCAGTGCGGCACCCTCGCCGTCGCCCTCGACGCCGACGACCGCGCGGAACTGCGCGAGCTGCACGCCTTCCACCAGCGGCTCGGCCTGGACTCGCAGTGGCTCACCGGCCGTGAGGCCCGCCGACTGGAGCCGATGCTCGCACCCGGCGTGCGCGGCGGCCTGCACGTCACCGACGACCACCAGGTGGACGGCCGCCGGCTGGCCGAGGCCCTGCTGCACGCGTGCGAGCGGGCCGGCGCGGTGGTGCACCGCACCGAGGTCACCGATCTGCTGGTCGAGCACGACCGCGCGACCGGAGCCCGGCTGGCCACCGGCGAGAGCGTCACCGCCGACCGGATCGTGCTCGCGGCCGGCTCGCGCAGCCACCTGCTGCCCGGCCTGCCCCCGGGCGTGCTGCCGGCGATCCGCCCGGTCAAGGGGCAGGTGCTGCGGCTGCGGGTGCCGGAGGCGTACCGGCCCTTCCTCTCGCGCAACGTGCGCGCCGTGGTCCGCGGCGGCCACCTCTACCTGGTGCCGCGCGAGAACGGCGAGCTGGTGGTCGGCGCGACCACCGAGGAGCAGGGCCACGACACCACGGTCACCGCCGGCGGGGTGTACGAGCTGCTGCGCGACGCGCACGAGCTGGTCCCCGGCATCACCGAGCTGCCGCTGGTGGAGACCGGCGCCGGGCTGCGCCCCGGTTCGCCGGACAACGCGCCGCTGCTCGGCCCGACCGCGCTGCCCGGCCTGGTCGCCGCCACCGGCCACTACCGCAACGGCGTCCTGCTGACGCCCGTCACCGGCGACCTGCTGGCCGACTACCTGGCCACCGGCACCCTGCCGGAGCTCGCCCACCCGTTCGCCCCCACCCGATTCACGAAGGTCCCGGCATGAGCCCCCGCACCAGCGACATCCCCCTGAGCGTCAACGGCGAGCCCCGCGAGGTGCCCGCCACGACCACCCTCGCCGAGGTGGTCGCCACCCTCAGCCAGGCGCACTCCGGCGTCGCCGCCGCCCTGAACGAGGCCGTGGTGCCGCGCGCCGAGTGGCCGCGCACGCCGCTGTCGGCGGGCGACCGGATCGAGATCCTCACCGCCGTCCAGGGAGGCTGACCGATGGCCGACGACCTTCTCACCATCGCCGGGACGTCCTTCTCCTCCCGGCTGATCATGGGCACCGGCGGCGCCCCCAGCCTGGAGGTCCTGGAGCAGGCGCTGCGGGTGTCCGGCACCGAGCTGACCACCGTGGCCATGCGCCGGGTGAACGCCGGCACCCAGGGCTCGGTGCTGGACGTGCTGAGCCGCAACGGCATCCGGGTACTGCCCAACACGGCCGGCTGCTTCACCGCCGGCGAGGCCGTGCTGACCGCCCGGCTGGCCCGCGAGGCGCTCGGCACCGACTGGGTGAAGCTGGAGGTGATCGCCGACGAGCGGACCCTGCTGCCGGACCCGATCGAGCTGCTGGACGCCGCCGAGACCCTGGTCGACGACGGCTTCACGGTGCTGCCGTACACCAACGACGACCCGGTGCTGGCCCGCAAGCTGGAGGACGTCGGCTGCGCGGCGATCATGCCGCTGGGCTCGCCGATCGGCTCCGGCCTGGGCATCCGCAACCCGCACAACTTCCAGCTGATCGTGGAGGGCGCGGGCGTCCCGGTGATCCTGGACGCCGGCGCCGGCACCGCCTCGGACGTCGCGCTGGCGATGGAACTGGGCTGCGCCGCGGTGATGCTGGCCTCGGCCGTCACCCGCGCCCAGGACCCGGTGCTGATGGCCGACGCGATGCGGCACGCCGCCGAGGCGGGCCGGCTGGCCCACCGGGCGGGCCGGATCCCGCGCCGGTTCCACGCCGAGGCCTCGTCCGCGATGGCCGGCCGCGCCGACCTGGACACCCGCGAGCACCCGGCGTTCTGAGGGTCCGCCCCGTCCGTTCCGGGCACCCGACATTCCGGATAATCAACACGATCATCGTTCTGGTGTCACAAACCGGGCACAGAGCGGCCCCGGGAGCGGTGTCTCCCGGGGCCGGCGGACCCCCACGTCCTAGACTCGCCGGGTGGACATGGCATTGCGCGACCCCCTGATCGGTACCCTGCTCGACGGCCGGTACCGGGTCGAGCGGCGGATCGCCACCGGCGGCATGTCCACCGTCTACCAGGGCACCGACACCCGGCTCGACCGGGTCGTGGCGCTCAAGGTGATGCACCCCTCGCTGGCCGGCGACACCGCGTTCACCAGCCGCTTCATCCGCGAGGCCAAGGCCGTCGCCCGGCTCGCCCACCCCAACGTGGTCAACGTCTTCGACCAGGGCGCCGACGGCGCGCACGTCTTCCTCGCCATGGAGTACGTGCCCGGCGGCACCCTGCGCGACCTGCTGCGCGACCGCGGCGCGCTGTCCGTGCGGGCCGCCCTGGACATCCTGGAGCCGGTGCTCGCCGCCCTGGGCGCCGCCCACCGGGCCGGACTGGTGCACCGCGACGTCAAGCCCGAGAACGTGCTGATCACCGAGGACGGCCTGGTCAAGGTCGCCGACTTCGGCCTGGTCCGGGTGCTCGACGCCGCCGACGGCGCCACCACCTCCACCACCGCGACGGCCGGCACCGTGCTCGGCACCGTCTCCTACCTCGCGCCCGAGCAGATCCGCCCGGGCGCCGAGACCGACCAGCGGGTGGACGTCTACGCGGCCGGCATCCTGCTCTACGAGATGCTCACCGGCGCCCGCCCGCACACCGGCGAGAACCCCGTCCAGGTGATGTACCGCCACCTGCACGAGGACGTCCCGCCGCCGTCCGCCGCCGTCCCCGGCGTGACGCCCGGGCTGGACGCCATAGTGGCCGGCGCCTGCGCCCGGGACCGCGCGATCCGCCCGCACGACGCGGTCGAGCTGCTCGCCGCGCTCCAGCGGGTGCGCCGCGGGCTCACCCCGGCCCAGCTGGACGCCGAACCGCCGGCCTCCACCCGGCCCAGCCCGCGGTACCCGACCGGCGAGGCGACCTCGGTGCTCACCCCGGTGCTGCTGCCCGCGCCCCCGGTCGAGCGCACCAGCGTGCTGGACGTGCCGCCGGACCTCATGGACCAGCTGCTCACCGAGCCCCGCCCGTACGACGAGCCGCCGCCCCTGCGCGCGCCGCGCCGCGCCCGGCGCCCCCGGTCCGCCACCGCCCGCCGGCTGCCGCGGGGACCGCTGATCTGGACGGCCGTGGTCGCCGCCCTGGTCCTGCTGGTCGGCGGCGCCACCTACACGATCTCCGGCGCGGTGTACGGCACGGTGCCGGGCGTGCTCGGCAAGGACCGGACCGAGGCGGAGCGGATCCTGGACGCCGCGGGCATGCACGGGCGGGTCTCCGAGGTGTACAGCGAGTCCGTCCCGGTCGGCCAGGTGATGGCCGCCGCCCCCGGGGTGGGCACCCGGACCAGGAAGAGCGACGCGGTCACCCTCACCGTCTCGCGCGGGCCCAAGCGGATCGCCGTCCCGGACGTGGTCGGCCGCCCGTCCGCGCAGGCCTCCTCGACGCTGACCGGGGCGCAGCTGACCGCCGCCACGGTGACCGAGACGTACAGCGACACCGTCCCGGAGGGCTCGGTGATCAGCAGCTCGCCGGCGGCCGGCCAGCAGGTGCCGGAGAACACGCCGGTCGCGCTGGTGGTCAGCAAGGGCATGGTGCCGGTCCCGGACGTCACCGGGATGTCCAAGGAGGCCGCCGAGAAGGCGCTCCAGGCGGCCGGGTTCACGATGCAGAGCAGCGGGGTCAACCTGTTCGGCACCGGCAAGGTGACCGGCCAGTCCCCGGCGGCGGGCGAGCGCCGTCCGCAGCGCACCGTGGTCACGGTCAACTTCCCGTTCCTGTAGGCGTTCCCGCGCGACCCGCCGTCCGCTGCCCGCCGTCCGCTGCCCGTCGGCTCAGCGCAGCGGGCCGTCGCCCGGCTCCTCCTGGTGGGAGTAGCGCTGCTCCCGCCACGGGTCGGCCCGGTTGTGGTAGCCGCGCTCCTCCCAGAACCCGCGCCGGTCGGCCCGCATGTACTCGACCGCCCGGACCCACTTGGGGCCCTTCCAGGCGTACAGCCGGGGGACGACCAGCCGGACCGGGAAGCCGTGCTCGGCGGTGAGCGCCTCGCCGTCGCGGTGGGTGGCGAGCAGCGTGTCGGCGGCGGCGAAGTCCTCCAGCCTCAGGTTGGCGCTGTAGCCGTACTCGGCCCAGACCATGACGTGGGTGACGCCGGTGTCCGGCGGCGCGAGGTCGAGCAGGGCCGCGGCGGCCACCCCGGTCCACTCGCCGTCGAGCACCGAGAAGCGGGTGACGCAGTGCAAGTGGGCCCGGACGGTGGTGCGCGGCAGGGCGTTGAAGCCCTCGAAGTCCCAGCTGTGCTTCTCGGCCGAGGCGGTCGCGCCGAACACCTGGAGATCCCAGGTCAGCGGCTTGAAGCGGGGCACCGGGCCGTAGTGCAGGGCGGGCCAGCCGCGCTGGACGCGCTGGCCGGGCGGGAGCCCGGGGTCAGACGGCGACGACGGTTCTTGTTCGGACTGACCCATGGATCCATGGTGACAGACGGCGGGCGGCACCCGAAGTGCGCCCCTTCCGTACTCCATGCGCCCCGCTCGTACGGGCCAACGACGGGGGCGAGGGTTTTCCTGCGCGCTGGGCAAATCGGATATTCCGACACATGTCCTAGTGAGTGTGAACTTACTGGAATTTCGCCCCAAAGCGGTGCCAGGATGCCTCCAGCCGGAGCCGACGGGCACACGGCCCCGATCCCGCACGCAGAGCAGGAAGGCAACACCATGAAGGGCGACGCAGAGGTCATCGAGTTCCTCAACGAGCAGCTCACCGCCGAGCTGACCGCCATCAACCAGTACTTCCTGCACGCCAAGATGCAGGAGAACTTCGGCTGGACGAAGCTCGCCAAGTACACCCGGCACGAGTCCTTCGACGAGATGAAGCACGCCGAGGTGCTCACCGACCGGATCCTCTTCCTCGACGGGCTGCCCAACTACCAGCGGCTCTTCCACGTCCGGATCGGCCAGACGGTCAAGGAGATGTTCGAGGCGGACCGGCAGGTCGAGGTCGAGGCGATCGACCGGCTCAAGCGCGGGATCGTGGTGATGCGGGCCAAGAACGACGTCACCTCGGCCAACATCTTCGAGTCGATCCTGGCGGACGAGGAGGAGCACATCGACTACCTCGACACCCAGCTCGCCCTGGTGGAGAAGCTCGGGGAGGCGCTCTACATCGCCCAGCTGATCGAGCAGCCGGAGTCCTGAGCGCGGCGGACCGCGGGGCTCCGGCCCGGGGCCGCGGTCAGGCGGCGCGCAGCCGCGCCGGCGCGACGACGGGCACCGGCGCCGCGACCGCGGGCGCGGCGGTGGGCACGACCGCGGGCGCGGCGGCCGGGTCGGCCAGGCCCAGCCTGGCGGCCAGCCGGGCGGTCGGGCAGGGCCGGGCACCGTGCTCGCCGAGCAGCGCCTGGATCCGCCGCACGCAGGAGCCGCAGTCGGTCCCGGCCTTGCAGCCCTTGGCGATCTGGCGCGGGGTGTTGGCACCGCCGTCGATCGCCTGCTTCACCTGGTCCTCGGTGACCGCATGGCACATGCACACGTACATCGCGGTCTCTCCCGGGGGTGAAGCGGTGAAGCGGACTGGATCTTGACTAAGGCAAGCCTTAGTTCACTGAGCCTCACCTTACCCCGGTGGAGCGAGTACGCAAAAGCCTCCCCGGCCCGGGAAACCCCCAGGCCGGAGAGGCTTTTGTCACATGTACTGTCACATGCGCCGTCACATGCGCGGCACCCTCGGGCGCCGCCCGTGGACCGCCGTTCAGTTGCCGCCGCGGTACATCTCGGCGACCAGGAACGCCAGGTCCAGCGACTGGCTGCGGTTGAGCCGCGGGTCGCAGGCCGTCTCGTAGCGCTGGTGCAGGTCGTCGACCAGCACCTCGTCGCCGCCGCCGACGCACTCGGTGACGTCGTCACCGGTCAGCTCGACGTGGATGCCGCCCGGGTGGGTGCCGAGCGCGCGGTGCACCTCGAAGAAGCCCTTGACCTCGTCGAGCACGTCGTCGAAGCGGCGGGTCTTGTGGCCGCTGGACGCCTCGAAGGTGTTGCCGTGCATCGGGTCGCAGATCCAGACCGGCTGCGCGCCCGAGGCGGTGACCTTCTCCACCAGGGTGGGCAGGTGCTCGCGGACCTTGCCCGCGCCCATCCGGGTGATGAAGGTGAGCCGGCCGGGCTCGCGCTCCGGGTCCAGCTTCTCGATCAGGGTCAGCGCCTCGTCGACCGAGGTGGTCGGGCCGAGCTTCACGCCGATCGGGTTGCGGATCTTCGAGGCGAACTCGATGTGCGCGTGGTCCAGCTGGCGGGTGCGCTCGCCGATCCACACCATGTGGCCGGAGACGTCGTACAGCTCGCCGGTGCGCGAGTCCACACGGGTCAGCGCGGTCTCGTAGTCCAGGATCAGCGCCTCGTGGGACGAGAAGAACTCGACCGTCTTGAACTCCTCCGGCGCCACGCCGCAGGCGTTCATGAACGCCAGCGCGTTGTCGATCTCGCGGGCGAGCTGCTCGTAGCGCTGGCCGGCCGGCGAGTTGCGCACGAAGTCCTGGTTCCAGGCGTGCACCTGGCGCAGGTCGGCGTAACCACCGGTGGTGAAGGCACGCACCAGGTTGAGCGTCGCGGCGGACGCGTTGTACATCCGCTTCAGCCGCTCCGGGTCCGGGATCCGGGACTCGGGGGTGAACTCGAAGCCGTTCACCGAGTCGCCGCGGTAGACCGGCAGGGTCACGCCGTCGCGGGTCTCGGTCGACTTGGAGCGCGGCTTGGAGTACTGGCCGGCGATGCGGCCGACCTTGACGACCGGCACCGAGGCCGCGTACGTCAGCACGGCCGCCATCTGCAGCAGGGTCTTGAGCTTGTTGCGGATGTGCTCCGCCGAGACACCGTCGAAGGCCTCGGCGCAGTCACCGCCCTGCAGCAGGAACGCCTCACCACGGGCCACGGCACCGAGCCGGGCGCGCAGCTGGTCGCACTCGCCCGCGAAGACGAGCGGCGGATACGAGGCGAGCTCGGCAAGGGTCTTGCGCAGAGCCTCTTGGTCCGGCCATTCAGGCTGCTGCGCCGCGGGCAGGGTCTGCCAGGTGTGGAGATTCGTCACGGTCACGCGCCCAAGGCTACGGGGTGCGACAACCGATTTGTGACCACCGCCCGAGGGGTGAGACACCGTGCGGACAATCGGGTGACGGGCCTCACTCCCGGCCCGGCATCCGCTAGGCTCGGGCCCGTGAACACGCCGCACACCTTCTCCTGGTGGTGGGCCGACCCCCTGGGTGGCCCACAGCCCGCGCGTTCCTAGACGCAGACGACCGGCCGCCCCTCGGGGCGGCCGTCGGCGTTCTCCAGCCGGTCGACAGCCCTCCCGGGAGCGGAATCCCCACCGCCGCAGAAGCCCCCCCGGAAGGAACGCCGTTACCGTGACCAGTGCCGCCGACCTGCTCGCCCGACTCACCGCCGCCGACGCACCGGCCTTCGCCCTGCTGCACCGCCGCACCCCGCGCACCGCCCCGGACACCGTCGAGGTGCTGCTCGGCACCGTCGGCGTCCACGACCGGCTGGCCGACCTGCCGGTCCGGCACGGCGCCCCCGCCGACGGCCCCGTGCACGACCTGCTCGCGCTCGTCCCCTACCGGCAGATCCGCGAGCGCGGCTTCGAGGCGCACGACGACGCCACCCCGCTCCAGGCCCTGGCCGTCACCGAGCAGTACGCCCTGCCGCTCGCCGAGGTCGCCGCCGCACTCCCCCGGCTGCCGGTCACGCTGCGCGACGGCGGCTTCGACATCGACGACGCCGAGTACGCGGCGATCGTGCGCCGGGTGATCGAGGAGGAGATCGGCCGCGGCGAGGGCGCCAACTTCGTCATCCGCCGCGACTTCACCGCGACGCTGGAGGCCCCCGGCGGAGCCGGTGACGGACATTGCTCCCCCGCCCTCGCGCTCACCCTGTTCGGCCGGCTGCTGGAGCAGGAACGCGGCGCCTACTGGACCTTCCTGGTGCACACCGGGGACCGCGTCCTGGTCGGCGCCTCCCCCGAGGTGCACGTCCGGCAGAGCGGCGGGACGGTCGTGATGAACCCGATCTCCGGCACCTACCGCTATCCGGCCGCCGGCGCCGGACTGGACTCGCTGCTCGACTTCCTCCACGACCCCAAGGAGCTGGAGGAACTGACCATGGTGGTCGACGAGGAGCTCAAGATGATGTGCACCGTCGGCGACCTCGGCGGCCAGGTGCTCGGCCCGCGGCTCAAGGAGATGTCCCACCTCGCGCACACCGAGTACGAGCTGCGCGGCCGCACCTCGCTGGACGTCCGCGAGGTGCTCCGGGAGACGATGTTCGCCGCCACCGTCACCGGCAGCCCGGTGCAGAACGCCACCCGGGTGATCAAGCGCTACGAGCGCGGCGGCCGCGGCTACTACTCCGGCGCGCTCGCCCTGATCGGCCGCTCGGCCAGCGGCGGCCAGCTGCTCGACTCGCCGATCTGCATCCGCACCGCCGACATCGACCCGGCCACCGGCCGGCTCGCCGTCCGGGTCGGCGCCACCCTGGTGCGCCACTCCGACCCGCTCTCCGAGGTCGCCGAGACGCACGCCAAGGCCGCCGGGGTGCTCACCGCGATCGGCGCCCGCCCGGCCCCCGCCCGGCCGGCCGGCCCGAGCGGCCCGCGGCTGGCCGACGACCACCGCGTCCAGGCCGCGCTGGACGCCCGGCGGGCCGGCCTCGCCCCGTTCTGGCTGCGGATGCAGCAGCCGGCCCCGGCCACCGAGGCGCTGGAGACCCTGGTCGTCGACGGCGAGGACACCTTCACCGCGATGCTCGCCCATCTGCTGACCTCGCTCGGCCACCGGGTCACCGTGGTCCGCTACGACGAGCCGGGCCTGCGCGAGCGGGTCGCCACCCACCCCGGCCCGCTGGTGCTCGGCCCCGGCCCGGGCGACCCGGCCGCCGCGGACGACCCCAAGATGGCCGTGCTGCGCCCGGTCGTCGCCGACGCGCTGGCCGCCGTCCGCGACGGCCGGCGCACCGCCCCGGTGCTCGCCGTCTGCCTCAGCCACCAGCTGCTGTCCGCCGCGCTCGGCCTGCCGCTGGTCCGCAAGGCGGTGCCCTACCAGGGCGCGCAGGAGGACGTCGACCTGTTCGGGACGCGGCGCACGGTCGGCTTCTACAACGCCTTCACCGCCCGCTGCACGGACCAGGACGCCGCCCGGCTGGCCGCCGAGGGCGTCGAGGTGGCCCGCGACCCGCTGACCGGGGACGTGCACGCGCTGCGCGGGCCGGGCTTCGCCGGGCTGCAGTTCCACCCGGAGTCGGTGCTCACCCGGGAGGGCGTGGAGATCGTCGCCGGGCTGCTGCGCGGCGCGGTGGCCGCCGCCCGCTGAGCCGGGGCACCGGGCGGGGTGCCGGACCGCACCCCGCCCGGTGGGGCGTCAGATCCCGTCGTCCAGCCCCTGCTCGATCGCGTACCGGACCAGCTCGACCCGGTTGTGCAGCTGGAGCTTGCCGAGGGTGTTCTGGACGTGGTTCTGCACCGTGCGGTGCGAGAGCACCAGCCGATCGGCGATCTGCTTGTACGACAGGCCCTTGGCGACCATCCGCAGCACCTCGGTCTCCCGGGCGGTCAGCTGCGGGACGACCGGCGCGGCCGCGGCGGGCGGCTCGGCCGCCAGCCGGCGGAACTCGCCGAGCACCAGGCCGGCCAGGCCCGGCGTGAACACCGCGTCGCCGACGGCCGTGCGGCGCACCGCGTCCAGCAGCTCCTCCCGCCCGGCCGACTTGACCAGGTAGCCGGTCGCGCCGGACTTCACCGCCTCCAGCACGTCCGCGTGCTCACCGCTCGCGGAGAGCACGAGGACGCGCACCGTCGGATCGTGCGCGACCACCTGGCGGCAGACCTCGGCGCCGGGCAGACCGGGCAGGTTGAGGTCGAGCACCACCACCTGCGGGGCGCAGGCGCGGGCCCGGCGCACGGCCTCCTCGCCGTCGCCGGCGGTGGCCACCACGTCCAGTCCGGCCTCGGCGAGGTCGCGGGAGACGGCGTCGCGCCACATCGGGTGGTCGTCCACCACCATGACCCGCACCGGTCGCCCCGCGGGCGCCTGCTGGTCGATCGGCTGCTGGGTCGTCATGCTCGGGGCCCTTTCGCGGGAGGTGTCGGCACGGGGGTTCTCACAAGGCGGCGGCCGGGGCGCCGGAGCCGGCGCGCGGCACCCGCAGCTCCACCTCGACGCCCTCGCCGGGCGCCGAGTAGAGCTCGGCCGAGCCGCCGAGGTCACGCAGCCGGCCGCGGATCGACTGGGAGACGCCGAGCCGGCCGGCCCGCTCCGCCTCGCCGAGCCGCCCGGGGGCGAAGCCCGGGCCGTCGTCGCGGATCGAGACGGTGACGGCCTGCGGCTCGTCCTCCAGCAGGATCCAGGCGCGCGCGGCGGGCCCGGCGTGCCGGCGGACGTTGTCCACCGCCGCGCCGACCGCGGCGGCGAGCTCGCCGGCCGCCGGGGCCGCGAGCAGCACCGGGGTGCCGGGGGCGGAGAGGGTGACCCGCTCGTCCGCGTACGGGGCGAGCAGGGCGCGCAGGTCCTGCGGCGGCTCCGGCTGCTCCGCGCCGCGCGGGGCGGGCAGCGGGCCGCCGCTCATCAGCGCGCGCAGGGCGCGCTCCTGCTCGCCGGCCAGCCGGCCCAGCTCGGCGAGGTCCGCGCCGTCGGCGGACCCGGCGCCGGACGGGGCCTCGGAGCCCCGGCGCTGGACCAGGGCGAGCACCTGCAGCACGCCGTCGTGGATGTCCCGGGAGAGCCGCTCGCGCTCCCGGGTGGCCGCCTCGACCTGGAGCGCCCGGGTGAGCGTGGCCTCGCTGGCCCGGGCGAGCTCCATGACGTAGCCGATCGCGCAGCCGGACAGCATCAGCAGCACGATGTTGTGGATGTTGTCGCCGGTCGGGCCGCCGTGGCCGAGGATATTGGCCACCCCGATCACCGAGCCGGCCGCCGCCGCCCAGCGCCAGCCGCCCCGCCCGGCGAAGCCGAGCACGGTGCCGGCCGCCCAGATGGTGGGCAGGGTCGGCGCGCCGTGGCTGATCCGGGACGGTTCGTCGATCACCCCGCTCATCACGATGCCGGTGACGACGAGGACCAGATCGGTGGCGAGCACGTACCAGGTGCAGCGGTGCGGGCCGGAGAAGGCCCGGGTGGAGGCGAGCGTCCACAGCGTCAGCGCGCCGAGGTAGATCCAGCCGGCGACCGGGTGCAGGAACTGCAGGTAGGAGTCGAAGTACCGGAGCAGCGCGTAGCAGAGCGCCAGCACCCGGAAGAAGGAGATGGCCCGCCAGAGCGGCAGTTCGACGGACATGCCGCCCGCCGCCACCGCCGCGCCGACCGTGCCCGGGCCGGGCCCGGTTCTGCCGCCGTCCGTCATGCCCGCCGTCCTCCCCCCGTGCGGCCGGCCCCGGCTCAGGCCGGCCCGGTCCCCTTCTGCGGCTCCTGGCCGGCCTTCTCGGCCTCGGCCGCCTTCTCCGCCTCCGCCTTCTCCTCGGCCTTCTCGGCCTTGGCGGCGGCCTGCTCGGCCTTCTGGACGGCCTTGCGCTCGGCGTCGGCCTTCTTCTTGTCCTCGGCGATCTGCCGCTTGGCGGCGGTCGCGTAGACGTCGACGTACTCCTGGCCGGACAGCCGCATGATCTCGTACATCACCTCGTCCGTCACCGAACGGAGGATGAAGCGGTCGTTCTCCATGCCCTGGTAACGGGAGAAGTCCAGCGGGCGGCCGATCCGGATGCCCGGGCGGATGCCGAAGTTCGGGACCACCTGGCCGGGCGGCTGCACCTTCTCGGTGTCGATCATCGCGACCGGGATGACCGGCGCGCCGGTAGCCAGCGCGACGCGGGCCAGGCCGCCGACCTTGCCCCGGTAGAGCTTGCCGTCGGGCGAGCGGGTGCCCTCCGGGTAGACGCCGAACAGCTCGCCGCGGTCCAGCACGGCGATCGCCGACCGGATCGCCGCCTCGCCGGCGCCGCGCACGCCCGAGCGGTCCACCGGGAGCTGGCCGACACCCTTGAAGAAGGCGGCGGTCAGCCGGCCCTTGATGCCCGGCGTGGTGAAGTACTCGGCCTTCGCGATGAAGGTCACCCGGCGCTTGATCAGCGCGGGGAAGAAGAAGGAGTCCGAGAAGGACAGGTGGTTGCTCGCGATGATCGCGGCACCCTCGGTGGGGATGTTCTCCTCACCCTCGATCCACGGCCGGAAGAAGATCCGCAGCAGCGGCGCGACGATCATCTTCATCAGTCGGTAGAACAACCCGGGCCTCCTGTATTGCGGACCGGTCGATCCTAATGCCCCTCGGTGTCCGCCCGTGCCCCGCCCCGCCCCGACGGGGTGTCCGGGCCGCCGGGTGACGGGGTGTCGGGCCGGCTTCCCGGCGGGGGTGTACGGAGCGGGCGGGCCCGTGGGACGATGCGAATTCCGCAGCCGCCCGCACCGGTCCGCCCCGCACGCCCCCGTCCGTACAGCGCCCCCTCCAGCGTCCTCGCCCGCGAAGGAGTCCGCCATGCCGCTGCTGCCCGGCGCCGAACCGTACCGCCACCGGGGCGGGCCGGTGGGCGTCCTGCTCTGTCACGGCTTCACCGGCTCGCCGCAGTCGCTGCGGCCGTGGGCGGAGGACCTCGCCGCCGCCGGGTGCACCGTCTCGCTGCCGCTGCTGCCGGGCCACGGCACCCGCTGGCAGGACATGCAGGTGACCCGCTGGGAGGACTGGTACGCCGAGGTCGAGCGGGAGCTGCTGGCCCTGGCGGCGGAATGCGAGCGGGTGTTCGTCGTCGGGCTGTCGATGGGCGGCGGCCTGGCGCTGCGGCTCGCGGCGGTGCACGGGAGCACGGTCGCCGGGCTGGTGCTGGTCAACCCGTCGGTGCGCTCGGACAACCCCGCGAGTGTCATTCTGCCGGTGCTGCGGCACCTCCTGCCGAGCCTGCCCGGGGTCGCCAACGACATCGCCCGGCCCGGCGCGGTCGAGCTGGGCTACGACCGGACGCCGCTGCACGCCGCCTGGTCGCTGGCCCGGCTGTGGAAGGAGGTCCAGGCCCGGCTGCCGGAGGTGACCCAGCCGGTGCTGCTCTTCCACAGCCCGCAGGACCACGTGGTATCGGCGGCCAACTCCGAGCTGGTGCTGGCCCGGATATCCTCGACCGATGTGACGGAGCGGCTGTGCCAGCGCAGCTACCACGTCGCGACGCTGGACCACGACGCGGCGGAAATATTCGCGACCGCCCAGGACTTCATCCGACGGTTGGCCCCCGCGCAGGCGGCGGGCGCCACCTCGGTGAAATCCGACCACCACCAAGGCTGAAGGGCCGGAAGTGCACGAGAGCAGCACGGCGGGCGGCGAGGACGAGACGCCCCGCGAGGAGGGTGCGGCCACCGGCGGCGCGCGGCCGGGCGCCGGGCGGACGGAGGGCGAGCAGACGGGTCGCGGACCTTCCGGTGAGACGGTCGCCGGCTCCGGCGACGCCCCGGCGGCGGGCGAGGAGACGGGCGGCGCGACGGGCAGCACGGGCAACGCGGGCGGGGCGGGCAGCAGCACCACGTCGGGCACCGGCACGACGCCCGGCGCGGGCGCGCCGGCCGGCCAGTCCCGCCCCCGGCGCGCGCCCGAGCGCAGCCAGGCCGAGCAGGACGAGATCTTCGCCGCGCTGGTCGCCCAGTTCGACGACCCGGTCGACCTCAACAACCCGAACTGGCCGGAGATCGAGAACCTCCGGGCGCGCGGCGAGCTCAAGGGCTTCAAGGAGCCCGACGGCCCGCCCGGCGAGCCCGGCGACCTCTCCGACCTGGCCCCCCAGCCGCGCCCCCGCTCCGGCCGGCCGGTCATGCCGGCCGCCGGCTCCGGCCCGCGCGACTTCGAGCTGGCCGAGGAGACCGACGAGGGCCACTTCGAGCCGCCGGAGCCGCCGCCGCTGCCGGAGGCCGACACCACCGCCAAGTTCGCCTGGCTGGCGGTGCTCGGCGGGCCCGCACTGCTGCTCTTCGACGCGGTCGTCTGGCGCGAGGTCTCCGGCTGGCCCGCCTGGGTCGGGGTGGCCGCCTTCCTCGGCGGCTTCGCCACCCTGGTGGTCCGGATGAAGGACCGCGACGAGGACGAGCCCGAGGACCCGCACGGCGGCGCGGTCGTCTGACCGCCGCGGCCGGCCCGGGCATCCGGCTACCCGGCGGGCAGCTGCAGGACGGCGAGCACCGGGAGGTGGTCGGTGGCGGCCCGCAGGTCGGCGCCGGTGACGCCGGGCAGGCCGTGCGGGACGCCGCAGGCGAGCACCTCGACGCCCGGCGTGGCGAAGACGGCGTCCAGCCGCTGGTAGGGGTTCTCCGGAACGGACGTCATCTCGCCGCCCCAGGGCGCCACCACGTGCCCGTCCTGCAGCCGCGCGGCCAGCGAGCGCCAGCCCGGGCCGTCCGGGTGCTCGTTGAAGTCCCCCGCGATCACGCCGAGTTCGGCGTACCGCAGCTGCCCGGTGAGCAGCTCGAACTGGCGCCGCCGCTCGTCCGCGTCCAGGCTGAGGTGGCAGCTGGTGACGGTGAACGGCGCGCCGCCGGGCACCTCGACCAGCGCGGTCGCGAAGCCGCGCGCGTGCAGTCCGCGGGTCTTCGGCAGCAGCCGGTCGTGGACGGCCGCCACCCGGACGCCGGGCCGGCCGAGCAGCAGCGGCCCGGCGGCGGCCCGGCCGCCGCCGGCGAGCACCGCGGTGCCGGTCCGCCGGGCGAGCCAGGCCGCCTGCCCCCGGGGACGCCAGTAGCGCGGTGACTCCTGGACGCAGACGAGGTCGGGCGCGCAGGCCCGGATCACCCGGACCAGGGCGCGCCGGTCGTCGCGCAGCGAGCGGACGTTGTAGCTGAGCAGCCGCAGCCGGCCCGCTGCGGGCGGCGGCAGTTCGGCCGGTTCGGCAGGTGCGGCCGGTGCGGTGGTCATCGCGGTTCCTCCCCTGGGCGTCCTCGGTGACGACCGTACGGCAGGACGGGGGCGTCGAGGGGTGAACACGGACACGGCGCGGCCCGTCCCTCCGGGCGGAGGGACGGGCCGCGGTGCGCGGGTCACGCCGTGCGCGTCGGGGGCCTGCCGGTCAGACCGTGCGGGCCAGGTCGGCCGCGCCGGCGATGCCGGCGGCCGAGCCGGTGGAGGCGAGCACCACCTCGGCGCGCGGGCGGTGCACCCCGCCGGTCAGGTAGTGCTCGAAGGCCTTGGCGACCGGGTCGAGCAGCAGCCGGCCGGAGTCGGAGACCCCGCCGCCGAGCACGAAGACGCCCGGGTCGAAGAGCGCCGCGAGGTCGGCCATCCCCCGGCCCAGCCAGTCGGCCAGCTCGGCGTAGCACTCCAGGGCGAGCGGGTCGCCCTCCTCGGCGGCCTGGGTGATGTGGATGCCGCGGATCGTCTCGGCGACGCCGTCGTTGAGCTCCAGCATCCGCCGGCCGCGCACCGGGTCGGCGGCGGCGCGCTCGCGGCCGTAGCGGCGCAGCGCCCGGCCCGAGCCGTACTGCTCCCAGCAGCCCTTGCCGCCGCAGCCGCAGGGCAGGCCGTCCGGGACCATGTTGAGGTGGCCGATCTCGCCGGCCACGCCGAACCGGCCGCGGTGCAGCCGGCCGTCCAGGACGAGGCCGCCGCCGATGCCGGTGCCGACGGTGATCAGCACCATGTCCTCGTGGCCGGCGCCGGCGCCGAACCGGTACTCGGCCCAGGCGGCGCAGTTGGCGTCGTTCTCGATGACCGCGGGCAGGCCGGTGAGCTCCTCGATCCGGCCGCGCAGGGGCTCGTCCTCCCAGTCGATGTTGGGGGCGAAGATCACCGTCGAGCGGCTGCGGTCGACGAAGCCGGGGGCGCCGATGCCCGCCGCGGTCACGCCGGGGTACTGCTCCTTGAGCTCGCGCACGGCCTGCGCGATCGCGTCGACCGCCCACTGCGGGTCGGCCGGGGTGGGCACCCTGGTCCGGGCGAGGATCTCTCCCGCCTCGTCGACCACACCTGCCGCGATCTTGGTCCCGCCGACGTCGACGCCGATGGTCAGAGCCATGTGTCCCTCAGCTATTCACTCGTTCCCGCTGGACGGAACGCTACCGCCCAACCATGCCCCCGTACACACCGCCGCCTACATTAACCGAAGACATTCTTGCGGCAACCTGCTCAAGACCGTTCAAAAGTCGTACATTTTCACCGGTCGCTTTCCAGGGTGAAGCCAGAACGTGGCCCACAGGGCATCAGGGGTTCACTGCTTGTCGGACGGTCCCTCAGGCGTGTCGTCCAGGTCCACCCGCTCCGGGCGGGCCGGCCCGCCGGCGGTCCAGCGTCGCTCGTGGCCGGTGACGGCGGCCCGGTAGGCGGCCAGCAGTTCGGTGCCGGCGGCGGCCAGACCGGTGCCGGCGGCGGCGAGGTGGCCGTACACCTCGGGCTGCTTGTCGCGCAGGCGGTCGGCCAGCCCGGCCAGCGAGAGCAGGGTCTCGGCGCTCGCCTCCTGGGCCTTCTCCCCGACGACGGTGGCGAACCGGCGGACCTCGTCCACCAGCGGGCCCAGCTCCGGGCCGAACGGGTGCGGGCCGCCGTCCCGGTCGGCGGTGGGCTCGGTCCGGTCCGTGGTGGTCATCGCGCAGGCCTCCTCAGCAGCGGCGGCCGCACCCGCGGCCGCCCGCCCCGACGCTACCGGACCACGACGGGCCCTCCGGACGCCGAGCGGGCCCTCGTCGAGCGGGCCCTAACTCCGGGGCCAGAGCGCGGGGTCGGGGGCGAAGCGGACGGCGAGGACGCCGTCGTGCAGGCCCGCGCCGGCGACCGTGCAGCGGCGCAGCGCCGAGGGCAGCGCGAGCACCCGCCGGTGGGCACCGAGGCCGACCACCAGTTCGTCGCCGCGCCGCACCAGGTCGAGGTCGGCGCGCTCGGCACCGGGCAGGGCGAGGTGCCAGACCAGCAGGCCCTCCGAAGCCAGCCGGTCCTCGACGGTCCACGGCCCGGCCGGGTACGGCTCGGGGCCGGGACCGGCGCCGTAGAGGCGGTCGGCGACGGCCTCCGGGGTGGTCTCGGCGGGCCCGGTGGTGAGCACCGGGACGCCGTCGCAGGCGACGGCCAGCGCGGCCAGCTCCTCGCGGCGGCGGCGGGCCAGGCCGGCCAGCCAGGGGTCGGGCGAGTCGGCGGCCGCGTCCGGCAGCACGCCGTGCACCACCACGGCGTCCGGGCGGTGGCCGTGCAGAGCCAGTCCGGTGCGGATCCGGCGCAGTTCGTCGAAGGGGTGGGCGTCCGCCGCGGTGACCAGCCGGACGCTGGTGCCGGGCGCGGTGATGGCGGCGCGCGCCTCGGCGAGCGCGCCGGTCGCCTTGGCGCGCGCCTCGTACAGCCAGTCGGCGGGCATCGGCACCCCGGCGAGGCCGGCCAGCAGCGGGCGCAGCGCCCGGGCGGCCTGGCGCTGCTCGGGGACCAGCCGGGCCAGGTAGCGCTCCAGCTGCTCGGGCAGCGCCAGGATGGCGATGAGGTCGGCGGGCGGCGGGGCGAGCACCACCAGGACGTCCGCGTCGGCCGCGGGCAGCGCGCGCAGCAGGGCGAGCCGGGCGGTGCCGGGGAGGGCGGTGAGCTCCTCGGCGTCGAGCGGGTCGGCGCCCAGCAGGTCGAGGGCGGGCTTCAGCCGGCCGCCGATCCCGTCGAGGGCGCGCCGGAAGGCGGCCTGCTCGTCGGTGCGGGCCACGGTCAGGCCGGGCGCGTACGCCGTCGGCCCGGCCTCCAGCCGGACGCCGAGGGCGGCGTCCAGGGTGCGGTGCGGGTCGTCGGCCGCCAGCAGCAGGGTGCGCCGGCCCCGCCGGGCGGCGTGCAGCGCGGTGGCGGCGGCCACCGCCGGCGCCGCGTGGTCGCCGCTGACCAGGATGGTGCGTGTCGCCGTCATGCCGTGCCGCCCCCGTTCGTCGGTGCCGTCGGTCCTGCCGGGCGCCCGGTCAGAGCGCCTTGCCGGCGGCGGTGTCCTCGACACGCTTCTTCAGACCGGCCAGGGCTCGGTCGATGATGACCTTCTCGGCCTTGCGCTTGATCATGCCGAGCATCGGGATCTTGACGTCGACCGCGAGCTGGTAGGTGACCTCGGTGCGGTCGGCGCCGAGCGGGGCCAGGGTGTAGGAGCCGTCGAGCGAGCGGAGCATCTGGCTGCGCACCAGGGTCCAGCCGCACTCGCGGTCGCCGTCCCAGGTGTAGGCGAGGACGTGCTCGTCGCGGATCGCGCCGGCGTCGAGCACCAGCCGGACCTGGGAGGCGCGGCCGTTCTCCCCCGTCTCCAGGACCTCGATCTCCTTGACCTCTCCGGTCCAGGCCGGGTACGCGGCGAAGTCGGCGATCACGGCCATGACCGTCGCCGGGGTCGCGTCGATGGTGATGCTCGACCTGGTGTGCTCCGCCATGGAATGGCCCTCCGCGTCGTCCCGTGCTGCTGGTCCGGCCGAGCCTGCTCGGCCGGGTGCGCCCGGAGCAGGCTATCGCGCCCCGCCCCCGGGCCCGTCCTTCGGTGCACCCCCGGAGCCGGACCGGGCGCCGGGGCGGCGGACGGGCCCGCGCGGGACCCGTACGGCGGCCCCCGGCGGGCTACCGGCCGGTACCGGCGGGCTGCCGTAGGGTGCCATTCGAACGACCCGGTTCCCGACCTGGTCGGACGGGTCAAGGTGTGACACTTCGAACACCGGAGCCGACCCCCCTGGTCGAAGCCGCCTACCGGGCAGTAACGTCCTGCCGTCCCGCAGCGTCGCGAACGAGGAGCAGTCTTGCTCGACTTCAGCCTTCCGGCCCTCTACCAGGTACCGAGCGGCGGTAACCTCTCGGACATCGTGGTCCAGAACGCCGAGCGGCACCCCGGTGTCGCGGTGCTCAGCCGCAAGGTGGACGGCCGGTGGCAGGAGTTGACCGCCGCCCAGTTCCTGGTCGAGGTGCAGGCCGCCGCGAAGGGGCTGATCGCCGCGGGCATCGAGCCGGGCGACCGGGTGGGCATCATGTCCCGCACCCGCTACGAGTGGACGCTGCTGGACTTCGCGATCTGGACGGCCGGCGCGATCACCGTGCCGGTGTACGAGACCTCCTCGGCCGAACAGGTCGAGTGGATCCTCGGCGACTCCGGGGTGGTCGCCCTGTTCACCGAGACCGCGACGCACAGCGCGGTGGTCGCCGAGGTCCGGGGCCGCCTGCCGAAGCTGAGGCACACCTGGCAGATCGAGGGCACCGCGCTCGCCGCGCTGGCCGAGTCGGGCCGCGCGGTCACCGACGCCACCGTCACCGAGCGCCGCTCGACGGCCACCCCCGACTCGATCGCCACCATCGTCTACACCTCGGGCACCACCGGCCGCCCGAAGGGCTGTCAGCTGACGCACGGCAACTTCCTGGCCGAGTGCGGCAACGTGGTGGAGCGCCTGGCCCCGCTGTTCCGCACCGGCGAGAGCTCCGTGCTGCTCTTCCTGCCGCTGGCCCACGTGTTCGCCCGGATCGTCGAGATCGCCCCGGCGATGGCCCCGATCAGGCTCGGCCACGTCTCCGACGTCCGGGACGTCACCACCGAGCTGGCCGCCTTCAGGCCGACCCTGATCCTGGGCGTGCCCCGGGTCTTCGAGAAGGTCTACAACACGGCGCGGGCCAAGGCCCAGGCCGACGGCAAGGGCAAGATCTTCGACAAGGCCGCCGACACCGCGATCGCCTACAGCCGGGCGCTGGACGCGGGCGGCGCCGGGCTACTGCTCAAGCTCAAGCACGCCGTCTTCGACAAGCTGGTCTACAGCAAGCTGCGGGCGGCCCTCGGCGGCCGGGCCACCCACGCGATCTCCGGCGGTGCCCCGCTCGGCGAGCGGCTCGGCCACTTCTACCGGGGCATCGGCTTCACCGTGCTGGAGGGCTACGGCCTGACCGAGACCTGCGCGGCCACCGCCTTCAACCCGTGGGACAAGCAGAAGATCGGCACGGTCGGCCAGCCGGTGCCCGGCTCCTCCGTGCGGATCGCCGAGGACGGCGAGGTCTTCTTCAAGGGCCCGCACGTCTTCACCGGCTACTGGAACAACCCGCAGGCCACCGCGGACACCCTCAAGGACGGCTGGATCGCCACCGGCGACCTCGGCTCGCTGGACGACGAGGGCTACCTCACCATCACCGGCCGCAAGAAGGAGATCATCGTCACCGCGGGCGGCAAGAACGTCGCCCCGGCGGTGATCGAGGACCGGATCCGGGCGCACGCCCTGGTCGGCGAGGTCATGGTGGTCGGCGACCGCAAGCCCTTCGTCGCCTGCCTGATCACGGTCGACGAGGACTTCTTCCCCAAGTGGAAGGAGCTGAACGGCAAGCCGGTCGGCGCCACGGTGGCCGACCTGCGCGAGGACCCGGACCTGCTGGCCGCCCTGCAGACGGCGGTGGACGACGGCAACGCGGCCGTCTCGCACGCCGAGGCGGTGAAGAAGTTCCGCCTGCTCGACACCGTCTTCTCCGAGGAGAGCGGCCATCTGACGCCCTCGCTCAAGCTCAAGCGCAACGTCGTGCTCAAGGACTTCGCGGCCGACGTCGAGGCGATCTACCGGAAGTAGCCGCTCCCCCGCGCCCGCCAGCAGCGAGGTCAGCCGCCCGGCCAGCAGGTCCCAGCGCCAGGAGCGGTCCACCCAGCGCCGCCCGGCCTCGCCCATCCGCCGGCGCAGCTCCTCGTCCTTCAGCAGCCGGACGATCCGCTCGGCCGCCGCCGCGGGCGTGCCGCCCGGCACCACGTAGCCGGTCTCGCCCTCCAGCACCGCGTCCGGCGCGCCGCCGGAGTCCCCGGCCACCACCGGCAGGCCGGTCGCCGAGGCCTCCAGGTACACGATGCCGAGCCCCTCGACGTCCAGCCCGCCGCGCCGGGTGCGGCAGGGCATGGCGAAGACGTCCCCGGCGCCGTAGTGCGCGGGCAGCTCCTCCCACGGGACCGAACCGGTGAACCGGACGGCGGAGCGCACCCCGCGGGCGTCCACCAGCTTCTCCAGGTCCGCCCGGTAGGGGCCGCCGCCGACGATCAGCAGCACGGCGTCCGGCACGTCGGCGAGGATCTGCGGCATCGCCTCGATGAGGGTGTCCTGGCCCTTGCGCGGCACCAGCCGGGAGACGCAGACCACCACCGGCCGGTCGGCCAGCCCGAGCCGCTCGCGCACCGCGGCGCCACCGGAATCCGGGTGGAAGGTCCGCTCGTCCACGCCGGGCGGCAGCTGCACCATCCGGGCGGCGGCCTGCGGGCCGACGGCGGCGGCGATCCGGGAGCGGGTGTACTCGCCGAGGTAGGTCAGCACGTCGGTGCCGGTGCCGATCCGGCGCAGCAGCTGGCGGGCCGCCGGAAGCTGGGCCCAGGCGGCCTCGTGGCCGTGGGTCATGCCGAGCAGCCGCCCGGCGCCGGCCCGGCGCAGCGCGGGGGCCATCAGCCCGAGCGGAGCGGCGGCGCCGAACCAGACCGAGTCGCAGCGCTCGGCGCGCAGGATCTCGGCGGCCCGCCGGGCGACCCGCGGTGTGGGAACCATCACCTTCGTCCGGTCGCGGATCACCGGGAACGGCTGTTCGGCGTCGAAGCGCGCCACCTCGGTGCCGTCGCGCCAGGTGGAGGCGTACACCACGACGCTTCCTGCGGGCTGACGGACGGCCATGTTGTGGACGAAGGCCTGGATGCCGCCGGGCCTCGGCGGGAAGTCGTTGGTCACGATCAAGGTCTTGTGCATCAGGCCACGGCTCGCTCGGTCGGGGGGTGCTCGGTGTACCGCTCAGTGATCCGTACGATAGGTCAACACCATGGCCCGCCGGGAACGGATCCGCGCACGGCAACCGTTCCACCCCCGGGTCTGTCCTAGTACCGGGGTGGTCGGCGCGGCCGGTCCGGCCCGTGACCGCGGCCGGCGCCGACCCGCCCGGACCGCCCGGGCACCCGTCGCGCGGCGCCGCCGGCGGGACGTCCGAGACGAACGAGGGAGCGCAGTGGAGTTGGCCCCGGCCACCGAGTCCGGTACATCCAGCGGCGCCGAGGGCTCCGGCACGGCGCTCGCCGTCCGCCGCGAGCCGGTGCAGAGCTCCGCGCGCCCCTCCGGCCGTTCGGGCGCGCTGCTGGCGCTCGGCGCGACCTGGGTGGCCACCCGGACGCTCCTGCTGCTGCTGGTGACCGGCGTGCTGCGGATGCCCGGCGGGGACATCACCGCCGACGTCTGGCTGATCTACCACGGCTGGTACGGCGTGCTGCAGACCGGCACCTTCCCGCTCGACGACGTCACCTGGCAGTACCCGCCCGGCGCCGCCCTGGTGATCCTGCTGCCGGGCCTGCTGCCCTGGTCGTACCTGGTGTCGTTCTGGGTGATCTGCGGGATCGCCGACGCGGCCGCGATGGCCCTGCTGGTGCGCACCGGGCTGCGCAAGGGCCGGGCGCTGACCGGCGCCTGGGTCTGGGTGGCCGGCGTCCCGCTGCTCGGCCCGATGATCTACAACCGCTACGACGTGATCGTCACCGCGATCGCGGTGGCCGGTCTGCTGGCGCTGGTCCGCCGCCCGGCGATCGGCGGCCTGCTGCTGGGTCTCGGCGGCATCGTCAAGATCTGGCCGCTGCTCGGCCTCATCGGTACCCCGTCCGGGCGGCGCACCCGCCGCTCCTGGACGGCCGCGGCCGCCGCGACCGCCGCGATCGGCTTCCTGCTGGCGGCCGGGATGAACGGCGCGTTCGAGTTCCTGACGTTCCAGAAGGACCGCGGCATCGAGGTGGAGTCGGTCGGCGCGCTGCCGATCCACTTCGCCCGCATCGCCGGCGCCTGGGACGGCAAGGTGATGATGAACTACGGCTCGGTGGAGATGCTCGGGCCGTGGGTCGAGGTGGTCAGCAAGGTGATGCTGGCCGGCACCGTGCTCGGCTTCGGCTGGCTGCTGCTGTGGCGCTTCACCGCCCGCCGGCGCAACGCGGCCACCATGTACGACGCGGCGCTCGCCGCGCTGCTGATCTTCACCGTGACCAGCCGGGTGATCAGCCCGCAGTACCTGGTCTGGCTGGTCGGCGCGGCGGCGGTCTGCCTGACCGTGCGCGGCACCAGCCAGCGGCCGGTGGCGCTGCTGATCCTGGCGGCGACCCCGCTGACCCTGGTGGAGTTCCCGCTGGTCTTCGGCGACGTGGTCGCCAGCCGGCCGGGCGCGATCGCCGTGCTGACCGCGCGCAACCTGCTGCTGCTGGCCGCCACCGGGCTGTCCTGCGTGCGGCTGTGGCGCTCCACCCGGCGCGGCGAGCCGCTCCCGGAGACCGTGGTGATGACCCGCCCGGAGCCGGTGCCGGCGGCCGCGTTCTCGGTCCGCCCGGGCATCGCGTACGAGCAGGACCTGCTGGACGGCATCGACCGGCCGGCCGCCGCGCCCCGCGAGCGGCGCCAGGGCGCCCGGCCCTAGCCGGGCTCACCAGGCCGCGAGTGCCCGGAGCTCGGCCTGCCAGAGGCCGGTGAACTCGGCCAGGCCGAGGCCGAGCCGGTCCCGGAGCAGCCCGTCCAGCCAGGCCCGCCGGTCCGCGCCCGGGCCCGCCGCGCCGACCGCCCGGTAGAGCTCCACCAGCCGCCGCGGCCCGTACCGACGGGCGATCAGGTCGCAGGCCAGCCAGGCCTGCTCGTAGACCTGCGCGAGGCCCTCGCCACCGGCCGTGAAGGCGGCGTCCTCGGGCAGCGCGGCGGGCAGCCGCCCGGCGGCGACGTCCCGGGCCAGCTCCGGGGCGAGCTGCCGGGCCGGGCGGCCCGCGTCGTGGTAGCCGGTCCAGTCGGCGACGCCCTCGGAGAGCCAGAGCGGCGTCCAGGCGCTGGTGTCGGCCCGGGTCGCCACGTGCACCGCCTCGTGGGTGACCACCACCTGGCGGCCGAAGTCGCTCAGGTTCGGGTAGCCGTCCGGATTGACCAGGACCCGGTCGGCCGGGGCGTTCAGCGGTGCGCCGGGCGCGGCCACGGTGACCGCGGCCATGCCCGACCAGCCGGACCGCTCCTCCGCCAGCAGCCGGGTGAACTGCTCACCGGTGGCGGGCAGTTCCAGCAGCAGCCGGCCGGCCCAGGCGGTGCCCCAGAGGGCCTCCACGGCGGTCACCGCGCGGTCGCCGACGGCGGCGAGCCCGGCGAGGGCGGGCGCGCCCGAGGCGTCCGAAGCGTCCGCCCCGAGCACGCCAAGCACCAGACAGCGGGCGCCGGCCCCGGCCCGCACGGCGCCGAGGTCCCACAGCGGCGGCGGCCCGCCCGCGCCCTCCTCGCGTTCGACCCGCCAGCCGGCGGCGGACCGGGCCAGGACCAGCCGGCGCGGGTGGACCACCGGAAGCCGGTCGTACCCGGTCACCTCGACGGTCAGCTCGGCGGTGGCGGTGCACCGGCCGGCCGGGTCCACCGGGCCGAGCAGCAGGTTCCGGTACCCCGCCCGCAGCGGCAGCTCCGGCGGTCCCGCGGTCAGCGCCCGGGCCCGCCCGTCGAGCAGCGCCAGGACGTCGGCGTGCGCGTCCGAGGCCGCGGGCCGCGCCGGACCGGCCCCGGGCAGCGAGAGCTGGGCCAGCCCGCCGGCCGCGAGCAGCAGGGCGGTGCGCCGCGACGGCAGGCGGCCGACGGCGGGATCCGGGCGGCTCAGAGCCGGATCACCCCCGCGACCGGCATCGTGCTGACGCTCTCGTAGCGGACCCTGGCGCCCGGGTAGGGGGCGTGCACGATCACCCCGCCGCCGGCGTACATCCCGACGTGGTGCATGTCCCGGTAGAAGATCACCAGGTCTCCCGGCCGCGCTTCGGAGAGGCTGACCCGCTGCCCGGCGTACGCCTGGGCCTGCGAGGTGCGCGGCAGGGTCACTCCGGCCTGCCGCCAGCTCCAGTACATCAGACCGGAGCAGTCGAACGCCTTGGGCCCGGTGGATCCGTAGACGTAGGGCGAACCGATCATCCGCACCGCGGCGGCCAGCGCGGCGGCGCCGCGTTCGGAGGCGGGCGGGGTGCTGCCGAGGTCCAGCCGGTCGGTGCCGCGGGTGACGCGCTGCTCGGCGTCCCGGGCGTCCTGGGCGGCGAGCCGGGCGCGCTCGGCGGTGCCGAGGCTGTTGAGCAGCCGCTGCGCCGTGGCGAGCCGCTGCTGGATCTGCTGCTTGCTCTCGGCCAGCGCCTTGCGGGTCTGCTCCAGCTCGGCGAGCTTGGCGGTGGCCTCGGCCCGGCGCTGGTCGAGCACCCGCTGACGGCCCACCACCTCGTGCAGGGTCTCGTTCTGCCGCTCGGCGGCCTGGTCGAGGGTGCGGGCCCGGGAGAGGTAGCCCTCCGGGTCGGTGGAGAGCATCAGCTGGACGGTCCGGGTCATCCCGCCGCCGCGGTACTCGGCGCCCGCCACGGTGGCGAGGTCGCCGCGCAGCCGGTTGAGCTCGTCCTGGGCGACGGCGATCTGCTGCTGCAGCGTCCCGGTCTCGTTCTGGAGCTTCTGCTGGGCCTCCTGGGCGGCGTTGAACCGCTCCGAGGCCTGCTCGGCCTCGTCGTAGAGCTGCTCCACCTGGGCCTTGACGTCCTTGCGGTCGGCCGGGCCGTCCGGCGAGCCGGGCGCGGCCTGGGCACAGCCGGCGGTCGCCACGCCGAGCGCGGTGGTGGCCGCCGCGGTGAACACCAGCGCCCGGGCGAGCGCGTGCGCACCTGACAGCGGGGAACGGCGGTGCACGGCCATGCGACGTCGGCTCCGATCCTGGGCCCGGCCCGCCGCCGCGCCGGGACGGGCGGCGGTCGAAGCGGGCGTCCGGTGGCAGACGTTAGCGAGTCCGGGCAACCGATTCCAAACCCCTCCGAACCCGAATATTCGGACACTTATCGGACGTCAGATCGGTTCGCGGACCGAGCGCCCCGTCGGGCCGGGGAACGCCGCGGGCCCGGTCCCCCGCATGGGGGACCGGGCCCGACGGAGCCTGCCGACCGTGGGTCAGAGGCGCACGATGGTGTTGACCGGCATGTTGGAGGCCGACTCGTAGCGGACCGACGCGCCCGGCTTCGGGGCGTGGATGACCTGGCCGCCGCCCACGTAGATGCCCACGTGGTGGCGGTCGCCGTAGAAGATCACCAGGTCGCCGGGCTGGGCCTTGGAGATGTCCGACCCGATCTGGGTACCGGCGGTGGCCTGCGCCTGCGAGGTGCGCGGCAGCGACACGCCCGCCTGGGCGTACGCCCAGCCGGTGAGGCCCGAGCAGTCGAAGGAGTTGGGGCCGGTGGCGCCGTAGACGTACGGCGAGCCGAGCTTGCTCTCGGCGGCGGCGATCGCGGCGGCGGCGCGCGAGCCGTTGGCGGCGGGCGCGGCCGGCTTGGTGGCCTCGGCGGCCGGGGCCGACGCGGTCGAGGAGCCCGACGAGCCGGAGGAGCTCGACGAGCCCGAGGACGGCGCGCTCAGGTTGCTGCGGTTGTTGTCCCGGGAGGCGCGCTCGGCGTCGGCCTTCTCCTTGGCGGCCTTGGCGGCCTCGGCCTTGGCGGCGTCCGCCTTCGCCTTGGCCTCGGCGGCGGCCTTCTCCTCGGCCGCGCGGATGGCCTGACGCTCCTGCTCGGTGAGCGTGTTGAGCAGGTCCTGGGCCTTCTGCAGCTTGCCCTGGACCTCCTCCTTGGAGGACTTCAGCTGCTGGGTGGTGGCCTCCAGCTCGCCGAGCTTGGCCTGGGTCTCGGTGCGGTCCTGGTCGAGCCTGCGCTGCTGCTCCTGGAGCTCCTTCAGCGCGCCGGACTGGGTGGAGCCGGCCTGGTTCAGGGCGTCGGCCTGGCTGAGGAAGTTGTCCGGGCTGGCGGAGAGCATCAGCTGGACGGTCTGCGAGATGCCGCCCGTGCGGTACTGCTCGCCGGCGATCTCGGAGAGACCACCCTGCGCCTCGATCACCGAGGCCTGCTGACGGGCCACCTTGTCCTGCAGCTCGGCGACCTGCTTCTGCAGCTCCTGCTGCTTGGCCTGGGCGCCGTTGTACTTCTCGGTGGCGACCTCGGCCTGCTCGTTGAGCTGGTCGACCTGCTCCTTGACCTGATCCTTGGTCGGCGTCGGGTCGGCGTGGGCGCCGGACTGCGCGGAGAGGGCGACGGCAGCGGCGGCCACCCCGGTCAGGATCGAGACACGGGCGCGGCCGGCGGGCTTGGGACGACGATGGGACGCCACGAAGGCGGACTCCTTCTTCCTCATCCGCCTACCGGGTGAGCTGACGGGTTCGGGCGGAAGCGTGCCCTACGACGCCTCACCCGCCGCTCGCGCGGCCGGCCTGGCGCCGATTCACCCCGGAGGAACGTGGTTCCCCGGCTCCGCTCCACAGCGGGCCCCCGACTACTGGGTCCTCACTCGAACGGGCGACCCGAAGGCCCCGTCCCACTGCTTCGCGAACTCGGCGGCGAACCCCGCCGCCACCCAGGCTGGGTGATCGACTGTGCGTGGTTCGAGTCACGACCCTAGTAACAGATCCGTGATCCGTTCAAATCCTTGTCAGAAAAAAGCCGGAAGAATGCCCAAGTTCTTTTGTGAATATGACCGACCGTGACCAACCATCCACGTCCGGCTGATCATTTTCCGTCAGACGGTCGAACGGGCGGGCGAAACGCCAACGCCACCCCCGTGCGGAGGTGGCGCTGATCACAGGAGCCCTCGGCGGGCCGCCCGGGCGTGTCGTGCCGGTCCGTCAGACCCGGCGGATCGTGTTGATCGGCATGGCGTCGGCCTTCATCACCTTCACCACGTCACCGGTGTGCGGCGCGTGCACCACCATGCCGTTGCCGATGTACATGCCGACGTGGCTGCGGTCGCTGCGGTAGATGATCAGGTCGCCCGGCTGGGCCTCGGCCAGCGACGGCACCCGGGTGCCGTAGTTGCCCTGGGCCTGCGAGGTGCGCGGCAGCGAGACGCCGGCCTTCCCGTACGCCCAGACCATCAGACCGGAGCAGTCGAAGGTGCTCGGGCCGGTGGCGCCCCAGACGTACGGCGAGCCCTGCTTGCCCATCGCGTTGGAGACCGCGGCGCCGGCCATGCCGCTGGCCTGCGGCAGGCTGCCCAGGTCGGTGCGCTCGTTGCCGCGCGAGGCGCGGTCGGCCTGCTGCTGCGCCGCCTTCAGCGCGGCGCGGTCGGCGGCGCTCAGCGAGTTCAGCAGGTCCTGGGCTTCCTTGAGCTTCTTGTTGACCTCGGCCTTGGACTGGTTCAGGTCCTTGGTGGTGGTGTCCAGCGAGGCCAGTACGGCGGCCGCCTCGGTCTTCTGCTGGTCGAGCCGGCGCTGCTGGTCCTGCAGGCCCTTGAGCGCCTCGGCCTGGCTGGAGCTGGCCTGCTGCACGCTGGAGGCCTTGTCCAGGTAGCCGGACGGGTCCGAGGAGAGCATCAGCTGGACGGACGGGTCGATGCCGCCGGTGCGGTACTGCTCGCCCGCCACCTCGGACAGCCCGGCCTGGAGCTGGGTCATCTGCTCCTGGCCGCGGGCCACCTGGTCCTGCAGCTGGTCGGCCTGCTTGCGCAGCTGGTCGGCGCGCTCCTTGGCGCCGTTGTACCGCTCGGTGGCCTGCTCGGCCTCCTCCTGCAGCTGGTCGATCTGCGCCTTGACGTCGTCCTTCTTGGGCGACGGGCTGGGCGCGGCGTGGGCGGCGACCTGGGCGGAGAGAGCGACCGCGGTCGCAGCGGCAGCGGTGAGCACGGAGACCCGCGCGCGGCTCGGCTGCTTGGGACGGCGGTGGGAGGCCAAAGGGACCGGCTCCTTCTTCCAATGGCCTCACCCGAAGGGGTGAGAATCCGGAAAATAGGTTTGACGCCAGACCCTAGTGAAGATCCACGCTTCGCGCCACTCCCCCGATCGCGTGAACCCGCGCCGCCGATCTGACTTCACAGAACTCGCACACCATCGCCATCACGGCGCTGACCAGCCGTCATACCGACCGGCTCGCGGCCGGGAGCGGTTACGGCCTGGCCAGCCGGTTCAGCAGCAGCACCGATGCGACGGGGCGCGCGCCGGCCTTCCGCACGCCCTCCGCGACCTCCCGGTCGGTGGAGACCACCACCACCGGGCGCCCTTGCGGCTCCGCCCGGACCAGTCGGCGGATCAGCTCGTCCGCCGTCTCCCCGGTCCGGCTGAACCGCACCCGCACCCCGCGCGGCGGCGCCATGATCACCGGCACGTCCAGGTCCTGGCCGTCGAACACGCAGGTGACCTCCGCCTGGGTGCGCTGCGCCAGCATCGCCAGCCCGCCCAGCAGCCGGATCCGCTGCTGCTCCAGCGGCAGCGTCGGATAGCCCGTCTTGGTCACGTTGTAGCCGTCCACCACCAGATGGACCTGCGGGATCGCCAGCAGCTGGTCCAGCAGCGCCGGATCGTCCTCGGCCAGGCCGCGCCGCGCCACGTCGTGCGGCGAGGCCGAGCCCGGCTCCACCGCCTCCACCAGGTCCGCCGGGCGGATCTGGGACACCGGCAGCGCCAGCTCCCGCTGGAGCCCCTGCGCCGACTGCAGCACGGTGTCCAGCAGCAGCCGCAGCCGCATGTCCTCGACGCTGCGCCCCTCGCGGGCCGACCGGCGCCCCTGCTCCGCGACGTTCTCCAGCTCCGTGACCCGGTGCCGCAGCCGGCGTGCCTCGCTCTCCGCCGTGTTCCGCTCGGCCGCCGCCTGCGCCCTGACCGCCTCCAGCTCGGCGGCCACCTTGCGGGTCTCCGCCTGCGCCCTCCGGGTGTCGCTCTCCAGCGACCGCAGCCGGCGGCGCAGCGAGTCCGCCTCCCGGCGGACGTCCTCCGACTCGGCCCGCTGCCGGTCCAGGTCGGCGCGCGCCGCCGAGCGCACCTCGGCCAGCTCGGCCTGCAGCTTCTCCACCAGCCGCGCCGCCTCGGCCGCCGCGCCCTCGGCGCCCGCCCGCTCGGCCTCCTCGCCGGCCTCGGCCACCAGCCGGCTCCATCCGGCGGAGCGCACCAGGTAGGCGGCCGCCGCGACGTCCATCGGGTCCGCGGCGCCCGGCACGGTGCCCGACTCCAGGGCCCTGACCAGGTCCGGCTGGCCCAGCCGCAGCCGCTCCGCTATCCGCGACCGGAAGGCCGGCTCCGCCTCCAGCGCCGCCGCCAGCGCGGTCGCCGCGTACTTGGCCCGGCGCGCGGGGGTGAACTTGGCGTACTGGCGCAGCGACTGGGGCAGTTCCGCGAGCGGCAGCCCGCCGAGCGCGTCGGAGGCGAGGCCCACCACGCGCCGGCGCACGCCCTCGGGCAGCGGCCGGTCCAGGGTCTCGGCGCCGCCCGTCGCACTGCCCGCGACGTCCCGGTCCGACCCGTCGACGGCTGCCGCCGGCTCGTCACCGCCGCCCGACTCCTCGCCGGCGGCCGCCTCGGCCGGGGCGTCGGTGCCGGAGGGGGCGGCCCCTGCCGCGTCCGGCGTCCGCGCGTCCGCAGCGGGCTGCCGCCCCTGCGGCCCGCCGGGCTCCTTCGCTGCGTCCACCACGTCCTCGGCTCCGATCCTGGTCCAGCGGGGTACGGCCCCCGGCCGCCGTCCCCGTCACACTCCGTGCGTTCTCTCTGTATTGTCCCGTGCGGCGGTCGGCCATGCCCCGCACCGCCCGCCGCACGGATCAGGCGATCAGGCCTGCTCGGAGCCCTCGGCGCCGTCGGCCGCGCCCGGGCGGGCGACCAGTTCGACCTGGTCCACCGCGTTGCACCAGCGGCAGCGCACCGACTCGACGGTCTCGCTGAGCACCTGGGTCTCCTCGATCTTCGACTCGCCGGCCAGGTCGAAGTGGAGGAACTCGGTCACCCGGGCGGTCCGGGTCACGTCGAAGCGGGTCAGGTTGCCGCAGAGCGTGCAGCGCCAGCGCGTCTCGGCGGTCAGGGCGGGGACGGTCATCGGGGGTCCTCTCGGGTGGTCCCTGGGTGGGCTCAGGCGCTCCCCCCGGAGCCCCGGCGTCGGCGGCGGGAGGCGGGATTGCCCGCCCCAAGCCTATTGCCTGGGGCAACCTTCACGGCCACCGGCCGACCGGCCCGCAGCGGGTAGCCCACCTGCCGTAACCACGCGGTGCCCGCCGCGTGCCGGAGGGATGCTGGGGCCCATGGCCCTCCCGGTCCTCCCCGACCGCACCGGCGTGCGCCGCGGCCGGCCGGCCGCCGCCGCACCGGCCGTCTGCTACGCGCTGATCGCGCTCAACACCGCGGTCTTCCTGCTCGGACCGGCGGCCGGGCTCAACCCGCTCTACGGCCACGGCCGGACCCGGGTCTGCGCGGAGCAGCGCTACGAGCAGCGCTGGGGGGCCGTCCCCGCCGAACTGCTGACCGGTCGCCCGCTGACCGCCGGCCAGCTCGCCGAGGCCCCCGACCCGGTGCCCGGCTGCCCGGCCGCGCCCACCCCGGGCAAGCACCCGGCGCTCTCCGTGCTCAGCGCGCTCTTCCTGCACGGCGGCTGGCTGCACCTGCTGGGCAACCTGCTCTTCCTGCACGTCTTCGGCCCCACCGTGGAGCGGCGGCTGGGTCGCCCCCGGTTCCTCCTCTTCTATCTGGCGTCCGGGGCGCTGACCACCTACGGCTTCGCGCTGGCCGAGGCGCACTCGCCGGACGCGACCCGGGTGCTGATCGGCGCCTCCGGGGCGATCTCCGCCGTGCTCGGCGCCTACCTGCGCTTCCACCCGCGGGCCCGGGTCACCACGCTCGTCCCGCTGCTGCTCTTCCTCCCGCTGCGCTTCCCGGCCTGGCTGGTGCTCGGGCTCTGGTTCGCCCTCCAGTGGTGGTCGGTGCATTCCGCCGGGCCCGGTGTGGCGTACGTGGTGCACGTGATCGGTTTCGCGGCCGGGTTCCTCTACGCCTGCACCCTGACCGGGCGCCGGCCCCGGGCCACCCGCCCCCGCGACGGTGCCGCCCGATACGCTGGCGGCACCTCACAAAGGAGTACGCCACCGTGATCACCGCCATCGTCCTGATCAAGACCAGCGTCGACCGCATCCCGGAGATCGCCGAGGCGATCGCCGCCATCGAGGGCGTCAGCGAGGTCTACTCGGTGACCGGTGGCTACGACCTGGTCGCGATGGTGCGGGTGGGCCGGCACGACGACCTCGCCGAGGTGATCCCCGGCCGGCTCAACAAGGTCCCGGGCGTCGCCCACACCGAGACCCAGATCGCCTTCCGCACCTACTCCCAGCACGACCTGGAAGCGGCCTTCTCGATCGGTCTGGACGAGTAGCGCCGTCGGCGGGGCCTCAGCCCTCCCGGCGGGTGTCCGCGACGCAGCGGCCGCCCTCGTTGCGGTAGGTCCAGGCCGCGCCGTCCGTGACCAGCTCGCGGACGGCGGTCAGGAACCGGTCCACGTGCTCGTCCGGGGTGCCCGCGCCGAAGCTCACCCGGATCGCGTTCAGGCTGCGCTCGCCGGGCAGCGAGGGCTCCGGCGCGCCGCACTCCGAGGGCGCGGCCTCCTCGTCGCCGAGCAGCGTGCGGACCAGCGGGTGGGCGCAGAACAGGCCGTCGCGCACCCCGATGCCGTACTCGGCGGACAGCGCGGCCGAGAAGTGCGAGCTGTTCCAGCCCCGGACGACGAAGGAGAGCACGCCCACCCGGTCCGAGTCCGCGCCGAACAGGTTCAGCACCCGGACCTCGGGGATCTCGGCCAGCCCGGCCTTCAGCCGCGCGACCAGCGCGCGCTCACGGGCCTCCAGCGCGTCGAACCCGGCCTCGGTGAGCGCCCGGCAGGCCGAGGCGATGGCGTAGGCGCCGATGACGTTGGGCGAGCCGGCCTCGTGCCGGGCCGGGCCGGTGTGCCACTGCACGGCCACCGAGCCGTCGGCCTCCCGGGCCACCGTGCGGGTGGCGCCGCCCCCGGCCAGGTACGGGTCGGCCGCGTCCAGCCAGTCGGCCCGGCCGGCCAGCACCCCGGCGCCGAACGGCGCGTACAGCTTGTGGCCGGAGAAGGCGATCCAGTCGACGTCCAGCTCGCGCACCGAGACCCGGTGGTGCGGGGCCAGCTGCGCGGCGTCCAGCACCACCCGGGCACCGTGCCGGTGGGCGGTGCGGGTCAGCTCGGCGACCGGCCAGAGCTCACCGGTGACGTTGGAGGCGCCGGTGACGCAGAGCAGCTTCGGGCCCTCGGGCGAGGCGGCCAGCGCGGCGTCGAAGGCCTCGACCGCCTCGGCGTGCGAGCGGGGGGCGCGCAGGTAGGTGACGGGCAGACCGGCGTGCGCCCAGGGCAGCAGCGAGGCGTGGTGCTCGGTCTCGAAGGCGAACACCTGCGTCCCCGCCGGGACGGCGCCGGCCAGCAGGTTGAGCGAGTCGGTGGTGGCGCGGGTGAAGACCACCTGGTCGCCCTCGCGCAGGTCGAGGAACTCGGTGACGGTGCGGCGGCTCTGCTCGAACAGGTCGGTGGAGAGCTGCGACAGGTAGCCGGCGCCGCGGTGCACGCTGCCGTAGTACGGGGCGTAGGCGGCGACGTCGTCCCAGACCCGCTGGAGCGCCGGGGAGCTGGCCGCGTAGTCGAGCGCCGCGTAGCCGACCTTGTCACCGTTGGCGAGCGGGACCTGGACGTCGTGGCCGAGGACGGCGAGGGGGGCGCAGAGAGAGGTGCCGACGGACATGAGGATGCACTCCTGTACGGGTCAGGGACCCCGGGAGTGCTGTCGGTCCGGCGTCCGCGCTTGCCACGCGGACGATGCGCCACGTGACCCGGTCCTCACCCAGGGCACCCCGCCACGGACGGAGGGTTGCCGGACAGCCAGCTGGGGCTTGACGCTGTCGCTCATGACCTGGCGAAGACTCTAGGTCGCGTCCGTCCCGCGGTCAAACAGGAGTCCGCATCCCGGACAGCCGGAGGGGCCCGGGGGAGGGCGCTCCCCCGGGCCCCGACCACCGCGTCACGGCCGGGCGGTGGCCTCCGACCAGTGCTTCAGCAGATCGCCCGCCGCGCCGGAGTCGATGGCCGCGGCGGTGCGCCGCATGGCTGTCCCGAGCTGCTCGGCGAGCGGCGCGCCGGTCAGCTCCAGTGCCACCAGCGCGGCCGCCGAGTTCAGCAGCACCGCGTCGCGCACCGGCCCGTGCTCCCCGGCCAGCAGCCGGCGCGCGACCTCCGCGTTGTACGACGGGTCCCCGCCGCGCAGCGCCTCGATGCCGACCGGCTCGATGCCGACCTCGCGCGGGTCGAAGGTGGTCTCGGTGACGGCGCCGTCCCGGACGATCCAGACCCGCGAGGTGGTGGTGATGGTGAGTTCGTCCAGCCCGTCGTCGCCCCGGAAGACCAGCGCGCCGGCACCGCGCTGCGCCAGCACCCCGGCGATCAGCCCGGCGAGGCGGGTGTCGAAACAGCCGATGGCGTGCGAGGTCACCCGGGCCGGGTTGGTGAGCGGGCCGAGGATGTTGAAGGCGGTCGGCACCCCGAGTTCGCTGCGGGCCGGACCGGCGTACCGCATCGAGGGGTGGAAGGTGGCCGCGAAGCAGAAGGTGAGCCCGACCTCCTCGGCGATCTCGGCGACCCGGCGCGGGCGCAGGTTCAGGCTGATGCCCAGCTTCTCCAGCACGTCCGAGGAGCCGCTCGCCGAGGAGGCGGCCCGGTTGCCGTGCTTGACCACCTTGGCGCCGGCCGCCGCGGCGACGATCGCCGACATGGTGGAGATGTTGACGGTCTTGGCCCGGTCGCCGCCGGTGCCGACGATGTCCACCGCCGGCCCGGGGATGGACAGCGGCTCGGCGTGCGAGTACATCGAGTCCACCAGGCCGGAGATCTCGTCGACCGTCTCGCCCTTGGCCCGCAGCGCCACCATGAAGCCGGCGATCTGCACCGGGGAGGCCTCCCCGCTCATGATCCGGTCCATCGCCCACGCGGTGGCCGCGCGGTCGAGGTCCTCCCCCCTCAGCAGCGCCGACAGGATGTCCGGCCAGGTGCGGACCACCTGCGCGGGCTCGCTACCGCCGTTCGCAGGGTGCACGTTCACCATGGCTGACTCCAGCTCTCGCTCCCCGCGGACGGGGAAGGACGTAGGGACGGAGTCAGCCTATCGAGCGGCGGGTGCCGGGGCTCCGCCGTTCACCCTTCTTCTCTTGTACTGAGACGCGAGGTGAGACAGCCGCCCCGGAGCACCGCCCCGGACGGCCTGACCGGACGGCCGGGCCCGGCCGGGCCCGCCTACCGCGAGGCGGGCGCCCGCTTGGCCAGCCGCGCCCGCAGCAGGGCGGCGACGGCCTCGGCCAGCGCCACCGGGTCCACCGGCTGGGAGATCGCCGCGTCGGCCCGGCTCCAGGCGGCCAGCCAGGAGTCCTGCGGCCGGCCGATCAGCACCAGCAGCGGCGGGCAGCCGTAGATCTCGTCCTTCAGCTGCCGGGCGAGCCCGAGCCCGCCGGCCGGCACCGCCTCGCCGTCCAGGACGCAGAGGTCGATGCCGCCCTTCTCCAGCGCCTTGAGCACCGCGGGAGTGGTCGCGCACTCCAGGTAGTCCAGCTCCGGCAGGTCCTCCGCGGGCCGCCGGCCGAGAGCGGTCAGCACCTGCTCGCGGGTGGTGCGGTCGTGGCTGTAGACGAGAACGGTCAGCGTCTCGTCGGTCGTGTACGCCATGGGCCTGCTCCCTCACGTGTGATCCGGACCACGTTCGCCTCTCCCCGGATGCTACTCCCGATCACCCGCCGCCGAGCCCTTCCCGCGAGATCCTCCTCGAACCGCCGCCGCCCGCCACTGGTCCGGGCGGAGCACGGCGCGTCACCCCCGCCCGCACGGACCACCCGTACGGCGGACGGGTGGTCTCTCCCCTTACTACCGACGGCCCCGCAGGAGCGCCGCGACACGCCGCCAGAGCCCCCGGAAGGGCCTTCGAGGAACCGTCAGAAAAGGGACACGCCGCTGCTCAGCACGGGTGGGTGCGGTCCGCGGGGTGCCAGGGGGGCATACCGCACGCACCGGACACTCCGAGGGAGACCCCCCGGCGTGAAGACGGAATAAGGGACCGACATAATGTCCGTCGTGGCGACAGCAACAGCAGTAGAAACCGGGCACGCGCACGGATCGGTCAACCGGCCGAACATGGTCAGCGTCGGAACGATCGTCTGGCTCAGTTCCGAGTTGATGTTCTTCGCGGCCCTCTTCGCGATGTACTTCACGCTCCGCTCCGTCAAGGGGCCGGAGTTCTGGACCGAGAAGGCGCACGCCCTCAACGTGCCCTTCTCCTCGGTCAACACCACGATCCTGGTGCTCTCCTCGCTCACCTGCCAGCTCGGCGTCTTCGCTGCCGAGCGCGGTGACGTGAAGAAGCTCCGCTCGTGGTTCACCCTGACCTTCGTGATGGGCGCGATCTTCATCGGCGGCCAGATCTTCGAGTACACCGAGCTGGTCAAGAAGGACGGCCTCTCGCTGTCCTCCGACCCGTACGGCACGGTGTTCTACCTGACCACCGGCTTCCACGGTCTGCACGTGACGGGTGGTCTGATCGCCTTCCTGCTGGTCCTGGGACGGACGTACGCAGCCAAGCGCTTCACTCACGAGCAGGCCACCGCCGCGATCGTGGTGTCGTACTACTGGCACTTCGTCGACGTCGTGTGGATCGGCCTGTTCGCGACCATCTACCTGATCAAGTAACCAGCTGATCAGGTCGCTGGCCACCGGCCTCGGGTCCCGCCCTCACCGGCGACGGCCCGATTTCGCCGGTGCCGACGCTCCCACCGACCGACCGCGCGCGCAGCCCTAGACAGGCAGCCTCGTGCCGGCCAGACCGGCCGCCGGGTGCACCCACCAGTCGACCAGATCCTGACACCGGGGTTATTCCGTGAAAAAGCTCTCCGCACGACGGCGCCACCCACTGGCGGCGCTGGTCGTCCTACTTCTCGCCCTGGCGGCAACCGGGGGGCTGTACGCCGCGTTCGCGCCCGCCGACAAGGCGCAGGCCGACGTCGCCGCGCAGTCGCTCGCGATCGACGAGGGCAAGAAGCTCTTCGCCGTGGGCTGCTCCTCCTGCCACGGCCTGAACGGCCAGGGTTCCAGTGACGGTCCGAGCCTCGTCGGCGTCGGCTCCGCCGCGGTGGACTTCCAGGTGGGCACCGGCCGCATGCCGGCCCAGCAGCCCGGCGCCCAGGTGCCGCGCAAGCCGAACATCTACTCGCAGGCGGAGATCGACCAGCTCGCCGCCTTCGTCGCCTCGCTCGGCCCCGGTCCGGTGACGCCGACCGAGGAGCAGTACACCTCGACCAACCCCGAGGATCTGTCCAAGGGTGGCGAGCTGTTCCGCACCAACTGCGCCCAGTGCCACAACTTCTCCGGCCAGGGCGGTGCCCTGACCCAGGGCAAGTACGCCCCGTCGCTGGAGGGCGTGGACGCCAAGCACATCTACGAGGCCATGCAGACCGGCCCGCAGAACATGCCGTCGTTCCCGGACAGCACCATGCCCGAGGAGCAGAAGAAGCAGATCGTGGCCTTCGTCCGCCACACCACCAACGATGAGCCCAACCCCGGCGGTCTCACGCTCGGCAGCCTCGGTCCGGTGACCGAGGGCCTGTTCGGCTGGATCTTCGGTCTCGGTGCGCTCATCCTGGTCGCGATCTGGGTCGCCGCCCACACCACCAAGGCCAAGAAGTCATGAGCCACGACATGTCAGAAGAGAACCTGCCGGAGTCGCACGGCTCCGCCGGGCACCACGAGGTGGCTGCCCACGGCGATCCGTTCGCCGACCCCGGTCTGCCGGCCCACGAGCCGCGCCGCACCGACATCGACGAGCGGGCCGCCAAGCGGGCCGAGCGTCAGGTGTCGCTGATGTTCGTCCTCTCGATGCTCGCCACCATCGGCTTCATCGCCTCGTACGTGGCCATCGACCCGGACAAGATCGTCTACATCTGGCCGCTGGGCCACGTCAGCGCGCTGAACTTCGCGCTCGGCATGACCCTGGGCGCGGCGCTGTTCCTCATCGGCGCGGGCGCGGTCCACTGGGCCCGCACCCTGATGTCGGACCACGAGATCCCGGCCGAGCGTCACCCGATCGAGGCCGACGACGAGGTCCGCGCGGACGTCATCGAGCAGTTCAAGACCGGTGCCGCGGAGTCCGGCTTCGGCCGCCGCAAGATGATCCGCAACACCCTCATCGGTTCGATGGCGCTGGTCCCGCTCTCCGGCGTGGTCCTGCTCCGCGACCTGGGCCCGCTGCCCGAGGACAAGCTGCAGCACACCGGCTGGGACGAGGCCACCGACGCCAAGCCGCTCCAGCTGATCAACATGAACACCAACCTGCCGATGAAGGCCGAGGACATCGTTCAGGGGTCGCTGACCTTCGCGATGCCCGAGGGCCTGACCACGCACTCCGAGGACTTCCAGGTTCGCATCGCGAAGGACGCCCTCATGCTGGTGCGCATCGCGCCGGAGGACATCAAGGACGAGAAGTCCAAGGAGAAGGGTTTCGAGGGCATCCTCGCCTACTCCAAGATCTGCACCCACGTCGGCTGCCCGATCAGCCTGTACGAGCAGCAGACCCACCACGCGCTCTGCCCCTGCCACCAGTCGACCTTCGACCTGGCGGACGGCGCGCGCGTCATCTTCGGCCCGGCCGGCCACCCGCTGCCGCAGCTGAAGATCACCACTGACGAGAAGGGCTTCCTGGTCGCCCACGGCGACTTCGACGAAGCCGTCGGCCCGAGCTTCTGGGAGCGTGCTCGATGAGCAGTGCGAGCAGCACCACCTCCGGCGCCGCCAAGCCCGCCAGCACCCGCGCCAAGCCCGCGAACAAGTGGGAGCAGGCCGCGGACTGGACGGACGGCCGGCTGGGGATCTACTCCCTCGCCAAGGCCAACCTGCGGAAGATCTTCCCGGACCACTGGTCCTTCATGCTGGGCGAGATCTGCCTCTACACCTTCATCATCATCATCCTGACCGGCGTCTACCTGACGCTGTTCTTCAAGCCCTCGATGGGCGAGGTCATCTACGACGGCTCGTACGTGCCGCTCAAGGGCCTCCCGATGTCCGAGGCCTACGCCTCGACCGTCGACATCAGCTTCGAGGTGCGCGGCGGTCTGCTGGTCCGCCAGATCCACCACTGGGCCGCCCTGGTCTTCGTCGCGGCGATGCTCGTGCACATGCTGCGCGTCTTCTTCACGGGCGCGTTCCGCAAGCCGCGCGAGATCAACTGGGTCTTCGGCTTCCTGCTGCTGGTCCTCGGCATGTTCGACGGCTTCTTCGGCTACTCGCTGCCCGACGACCTGCTCTCCGGCACCGGTATCCGGTTCATGGAAGGCGCGATCCTCGCCGTCCCGCTGGTCGGCACCTACATCCAGATGTTCCTGTTCGGGGGCGAGTTCCCCGGCACCGACATCGTGCCGCGGTTCTTCACGATCCACGTGCTGCTGATCCCGGGCATCATGCTCGGCCTGCTGGTGGCGCACCTGATCCTGGTCTTCTACCACAAGCACACCCAGTGGGCGGGCCCGGGCAAGACCGAGAAGAACGTCGTCGGCATGCCGCTGATGCCGGTCTACATGGCCAAGGCCGGTGGCTTCTTCTTCCTGGTGTTCGGCCTGATCGCCGCCATCTCGGCGCTCGCCACGATCAACCCGATCTGGTCGGTCGGCCCGTACCGCCCGGACCAGGTGTCCACGGACGCCCAGCCCGACTGGTACATGGGCTTCTCCGAGGGTCTGATCCGTGTCATGCCGGGCTGGGAGATCGGCCTCTGGGGCCACACCCTGAACCTGGGTGTCATGGTCCCGCTGGCGATCTTCCCGCTGGTGCTGGTCTCGATCGCGCTCTACCCCTTCATCGAGGGCTGGATCACCGGCGACAAGCGCGAGCACCACATCCTGGACCGCCCGCGCAACGCCCCGGTCCGCACCGCCCTGGGTGCCGCCTGGATCAGCCTCTACCTGCTCCTCCTGGTGGCCGGTGGCAACGACCTGTTCGCCACCCACCTGCACCTGTCGATCAACTCGGTCACCTACTTCGTCCGCGTCGGCTTCTTCGTCGTCCCGGTCGTGACCTTCATCGTCACCAAGCGCTGGTGCCTCGGCCTCCAGCGCCGCGACAAGGAGAAGGTGCTGCACGGCCGCGAGACCGGCGTCATCAAGCGCCTGCCGCACGGCGAGTTCATCGAGGTGCACGCCCAGCTGCCGCAGAAGGACCTGCACAAGCTCACCGCTCACGAGCAGGTGCAGCCGTACGAGCTGCCGGCCGAGACCGACGAGAACGGCGTGGCCCGCAAGGCCGGCGTCGTCAGCCGGACCCGGGCGAAGCTCGCCCGCGGCTTCTACGGCGAGGGCAGCCAGATCCCCAAGCCGACCGCCGAGGAGCACCACGAGATCACCAGCGGCCACGGCCACCACTGATCCCGTACGCGTCGCCGCGTCGCACCCGAGGGCCGCTGACCAGAGTTCTTCTGGTCGGCGGCCCTCGGGCTTTGCCGTACCCGCGTCCCCCCGCATCCGTGTCCCCCGTCCGCAGCGAACGCCAGGAGTCCACCGTGCAGCTGTCCGTCGACCCCGCCTCCGCCACTCCCCCGTACGAGCAGATCCGCGCCCAGATCGCCGAGCAGGCCCGCGGCGGCGAGCTGGCCACCGGTCTGCGGCTGCCCACCGTCCGCGCGCTGGCCGAGCGGCTCGGGCTGGCCGCCGGGACGGTCGCCCGCGCCTACCGGGAGCTGGAGGCCGACGGGGTGGTGGAGACGCACGGCCGGCGCGGCACCCTGATCGCCGCGGTCGGCGACTCCGCGCACCGGCTGGCCGCAGCGGCGGCCGCCGAGTACGCCGAGCGGGTCCGGCGGCTCGGACTGCCGCTGGCGGACGCCCTGGGCGCCGTGGACGGCGCGCTGCGGGTGGCGTACGGGGACGACGCCGCGGCGGGCTGAGCGGGCCGCTCAGAGCTGCGGGGCGATCATCCCGGTGGCGGGCGCCCGGGTGACCGGGGCGGTGGTGCTGACGGGTCCGCCGAGGGCGCTGTGCTTGACCCAGTCGGTCCAGGCGATGTTCCAGTCGCCGAAGCCGTTGCCGAACGGCTCCATGGACTTGCCCGCGCTGTTCACCACCGTCACCAGGTCCCCCACCCTGGTGTTCTGGTAGAACCAGTGGGCGTTCTCGGTGCTCATCCCGGTACAGCCGTGGCTGACGTTCTCCACCCCCTGGGAGCCCACCGACCAGGGCGCGGCGTGCACGTACTCGCCGCTCCAGGTGACCCGGGTGGCCCACTCGACGTCGAGGTCGTAGGACTCCTGGCTGCCGGCCGCTATGCCGATGGTCTCGCCGCTCATCCGGACCTTGCGCTCCTGGCCGAGCACCACCTTGACGCCGTTGCGGGTGTCGAAGCCGGGCTTGCCGGTGGTCACCGGGATCGTCCGCACCGGCCGTCCGTCCCGCTTGAGGGTGAGTTCGTGCGCGGCGGCGTCCACCACGGTCTCGACCCGCTCGCCGATCCGCAGCGCCAGGGCGGCGCGGTCGCCGCCGTACAGGCCGTCGGAGATCCGGCTGCCGGTGGCCTCGAAGGCCAGGCTGACGGTGGTGCCGGTGGGCCAGTACTCCTCGGGGCGGAAGTGCAGGTTCTTGTCGTCCACCCAGTACCAGCCGCCGGTGACGGCGGGCTGCGAGGTCACCGTCAGCGCGCGCTCCACCTCCTGGCGGGCCTGCGGGTCCTTGACGGCCTCGGAGAGCTGGACGGTGAGCGGCTGGCCCACGCCGTAGACGCCGCTGCCGGAGGAGTCCGGGCCGAGCTTGGCGGTCAGCAGGTGCTGGGCGGCCAGGGTGGAGAAGCCTGCGGTGGTCTCGCCGCGGCCGCCGCGGCCGTCGTCGGCGGCGATCCGCACGCTGTAGGAGGTGCCGGCCTTGAGCCGGCCGGTGGTCTGCCAGCTGCGCTGGTCGTCCGAGAGCCGCCCGGCGACCACCCGCCCGTCCGGGCCGACCACGGTGACGTCGGTCAGCCGGCTGCCCGCCTCGGCGGTCACCGTGACCGGCTGGGAGGGGTCCGCCCGGTCGGTGGCGGACAGGTGCACCAGCGCGGCGGCGTCGACCTTGCGGACCGCCTCGGCGACGTCCTCGCCACCGCCGGCGGTGCAGCCCGCCAGCGGGACCAGTACGGCGAGGGCCAGGGTGATGCCACCGAGACCCGCGACTGCGCGTCTGTCGGCCATGACCGCCTCCCGGGGTTTCGCACGATTGGTCAGATCGTAGGAACCGCCTCCGGCGGAGCGACATCCGAACGGGGCGCCGTTGGGCCGGCAGGGTGAGGCCGTCACTCCGGGGACGCAACAGGGCCGGGCATCCCGTGCGGGATGCCCGGCCCTGTGCGAGGGGGAGCCAGTGCCTACTGGTTCTGGTTCTCGCCCCGGTAGAACTCGAAGACCCAGCCGAACAGGCCGATCAGGATGATCGGGAGCGACCAGAACATCAGCCACCAGCCGAAGATCACGCCGAGGAAGGCGAGCGCGCCGCCGATCGCGAGCGAGAGCGGCTGCCAGCTGTGCGGGGCGAAGAAGCCCAGCTCGCCGGAGTCGTCCGCGACCTCGGCCTCGGGGTTGTCACCCGCGCCGCTGTCCACCCGGCGGGCGGTGAAGGCGAGGTAGTAGCCGATGAAGGCGCACAGACCGAAGGCGAGGAACAGCGCGGTGGTGCCGGCCGCCTCGATGCCGTGGTCGGAGCTGTTGGTCCACAGGCCGTAGGTGATCGCCATGGCCAGCACGAAGACCGACAGGCCCAGGAAGATCTTGCCCTGTTCCTTCATCAGACGTCACCCTCCTTCTTGCCCTTGCCCAGCTGCGGCGCGTCGTACTTCGCCGGGGTCACACCGGCGAGGTGCTTGGCCGGCTCGCCGTGGTTCTCCAGGTAGTCCAGCGCGGCGATCTCCGGGTAGTGGAGGTCGAAGGCCGGGGATTCGGAGCGGATCCGGGGCAGGGTGAGGAAGTTGTGCCGCGGCGGCGGGCAGGAGGTCGCCCACTCCAGCGAGCGGCCGTAGCCCCACGGGTCGTCGACCTCGATCTTCTCGCCGTACTTGGCGGTCTTCCAGACGTTGTAGAGGAACGGCAGGATCGACAGACCGAGCAGGAACGAGCCGATGGTCGAGACGGTGTTCAGGGTGGTGAACCCGTCGGCGGCCAGGTAGTCGGCGTAGCGGCGGGGCATGCCCTCCGCGCCGAGCCAGTGCTGCACCAGGAAGGTGGTGTGGAAGCCGAAGAACAGCGTCCAGAAGGTGATCTTGCCGAGGCGCTCGTCCAGCATCTTGCCGGTCATCTTCGGCCACCAGAAGTGGAAGCCGGCGAACATCGCGAAGACGACGGTGCCGAAGACCACGTAGTGGAAGTGGGCGACGACGAAGTACGAGTCCGAGACGTGGAAGTCGATCGGCGGGGAGGCCAGCAGCACACCGGTCAGACCACCGAAGAGGAAGGTGACCAGGAAGCCGACCGTCCACAGCATCGGGGTCTCGAAGCTGAGCGAGCCCTTCCACATGGTGCCGACCCAGTTGAAGAACTTCACACCGGTCGGGACGGCGATGAGGAACGTCATGAAGGAGAAGAACGGCAGCAGCACCTGGCCGGTGACGTACATGTGGTGGGCCCACACCGTCACCGACAGGCCGGCGATCGCGATGGTGGCCGCGATCAGGCCGGAGTAGCCGAACATCGGCTTGCGGCTGAAGACCGGGATGATCTCCGACACGATGCCGAAGAACGGCAGCGCGATGATGTACACCTCGGGATGGCCGAAGAACCAGAACAGGTGCTGCCAGAGCAGCGCACCGCCGTTGGCCGGATCGAAGACGTGCGCCCCGAACTTGCGGTCCGCCTCCAGGGCGAACAGCGCGGCGGCCAGCACCGGGAAGGCCAGCAGGATCAGCACCGCGGTCAGCAGGACGTTCCAGGTGAAGATCGACATCCGGAACATCGTCAGGCCGGGGGCCCGCATGCAGATGATCGTGGTGATGAAGTTGACCGCACCGAGGATGGTGCCGAAGCCGGAGAAGGCCAGACCCATGATCCACATGTCGGCGCCGATGCCCGGCGAGCGGACCGCGTCCGACAGCGGCGCGTAGGCGAACCAGCCGAAGTCGGCGGCGCCCTGCGGGGTGAGGAAGCCGGCGACGGCGATCAGCGAGCCGAACAGGTACAGCCAGTAGGCGAACATGTTCAGACGCGGGAAGGCGACGTCCGGCGCGCCGATCTGCAGCGGCATGATCCAGTTGGCGAAACCGGCGAACAGCGGCGTCGCGAACATCAGCAGCATGACCGTGCCGTGCATCGTGAACGCCTGGTTGAACTGCTCGTTCGACAGGATCTGGGTCCCGGGACGAGCCAGCTCGGCGCGCATGACCAGCGCGAGGATGCCGCCGATCAGGAAGAAGGCGAACGACGTCCCCAGGTACAGGGTGCCGATCGTCTTGTGGTCAGTGGTGGTGAGCCACTTGATGATGGTGGAACCCGGCTTCCGGGTCCGCTGCGCCCCGACCGTGACGGCCCCGGCGCCCCCGCCGGCCGCGGCGGGCTCGTTGAGGATGGTCACTTCTCTTCACTTCCCATGGTCGTGATGCCGGAGGGCACCGCGCCGGTCTGACCCTTGGCCCGCAGGTCCTTCAGGTGCTGGTCGTACTCGGCACGGTCGACGACCTTCACGTTGAACAGCATGCGCGAGTGGTCGACGCCGCAGAGCTCGGCGCACTTGCCCATGTACTCACCCTTGACGGTCGGGGTGACCTCGAACTTGTTGACCACGCCCGGCACGACGTCCATCTTCATCATGAAGTTGATGGGCCAGAAGTCGTGGATCACGTCACGAGAGGTGAGGCGGAACTGCACCGTCTCGTCGACCGGCAGGTACAGCGTCGGCGGCTCGCCGGGGGTACCCACCTCGTACGCGGCCTGCTCGTTGGCCGGGTCCGGGTTCTCGGTGTTCTCGTAGTTGAACGCCCAGCTCCACTGGAAGCCCACCACGTTGACGGTGTGCTGCGGCTTCTCGGAGACGGCGGTCAGCTTCGACTCGTCGCGGGCGACGAAGTAGAAGAGGACCGACACGATGATGATCGGGACCGCGGTGTAGAGCGCCTCGATGGGCACGTTGTACCGGGTCTGCGGGGGGATCTGCACGCCGGTGCGGCTGCGCCGGTGGAAGATCACGCTCCAGATGATCAGACCCCACATCAGTACGCCGACCACCAGCGCCGCGATCCAGGAGCCCTGCCACATGTGGAGGACCATCGGCCCTTCCTTGGTGACGGGGCTCGGGAGGCCAAGCCTGGGGAGGTCGTTGGCCGAGCAGCCGGTGGCGGTCGCGATGACGAGGCCCAGTGCCAGCGCCTGAGGCAGCTTCCGCCGCATCGTGCGCCGCGGCGAGCGGTCGGAGCCGTTGGGACTCACGTAGCGCCTTCCCGAAGTCTCGCCCGCCTTCGCGTCGCCCCGGGGAGGTTTCCCCTCCTCGGCGACCCGTCCACGGGCACGGTTTGAATGCTTATGCGGGCCAAACCCTACTCCAGCCTTATGCGCTGCTGACGGGCAGGTCCCGGTAACGCGCCGCCCGAGCACCCGATCAGGCCCGGCAGGGGCTGCGCCGCAGGTCATCCTAGGCATTCGGGGTCCGTACGCCCGATCGGGGGATGACCTCGGACAACACGAGTGACGCCCCGTCGGACGCGGACGATTCGGACATTCGGGGTGATCGACTGACGACCGGTGAGCCACCGCCGAAGCCCGGAATGCACCCGGGAGTGTCGTTAAATGTGACCGTGTACTTCGATGTGGCCTCCACCGCACCGCTCCACCCCGTCGCCCGGCAGGCGCTGACCGCCGCCCTCGACGAGGGGTGGGCCGACCCCGCCCGGCTCTACCGCTCCGGGCGACAGGCCCGGATGCTGCTGGACGCGGCCCGGGAGACCGTGGCCGAGGTGCTCGGCTGCCGGGCCGACGAGATCTCCTTCACCGCCAGCGGCACCCAGTCCGTCCAGCTCGGCATGCTGGGCGCGCTGCACGGCAACCGTCGGCGCGGGCGGCACCTGGTGCACTCCGCCGTCGAGCACTCCAGCGTGCTGCACACCGCGGAGCGGCACCAGGCGGCGGGCGGCGAGGTCACCGCGGTGCCGGTGGACCAGCAGGGCCGGGTCGACCCGGCGGAGTTCGCGGCCGCCCTGCGGCCGGACACCGCGCTCGCCGTGCTGCAGTCCGCCAACCACGAGGTGGGCACCGTGCAGCCGGTCGCCGAGACGGCCGCGCGCTGCGGGGAGGTGCCGCTGCTGGTGGACGCGGCGCAGAGCGCCGGGCGGATGGACGTGCCGGCCGGCTGGTCGCTGCTGGCCGCCAGCGCGCACAAGTGGGGCGGGCCCGCCGGGGTCGGGGTGCTGGCGGTGCGCAAGGGCGTGCGGTACGCCTCGCCGCTGCCCGCCGACGAGCGCGAGGGCGGCCGGGTGCCGGGGTTCGTCAACGTGCCGGCGATCGTCGCGGCGGCGGCCTCGCTGCGGGCGGTGCGGGCCGAGGCGGAGCGGGAGAACGCCCGGCTGCACGAGCTCGTCGAACGGATCCGGGCCCGGGTGCCGCGGCTGGTGCCCGAGGTCGAGGTGGTCGGCGACCCGGTGCGGCGGCTGCCGCACCTCGTCACCTTCTCCTGTCTGTACGTGGACGGCGAGGTGCTGCTGGGCGAGCTGGACCGGGCCGGGTTCGCCGTCTCCTCCGGCTCCTCGTGCACCTCCTCCACGCTGACCCCGAGCCATGTGCTGGCGGCGATGGGCGTGCTCACCGAGGGCAATGTCCGGGTCTCGCTGCCGTTCGGCACCGCCGAGGCGGACGTCGAGCGGTTCCTGGCCGTCCTGCCGGAGGTGGTGGCGGGCGTCCGCGCGCCGCTGGGGCTGGACCTGGCACCGCCCTCGGCCGCCGGGAAGGACTCCGGGGAGGGCGCCGGGCCGGAGCGCCCGGAGGCGAGCGGGCGAATCGCCGGGCGGCTGCTGGTGCTCGACGCGCTGGGCAAGCGGTGCCCGCTGCCGGTGATCGAGCTGGCGAAGCGGATCGGCGAGGTGCCGGTGGGCGGGACGGTCGCGGTGCTGGCCGACGACGAGGCGGCCCGGTTGGACGTCCCCGCCTGGTGCGGGATGCGCGGCCAGGAGTACCTGGGCGAGGCCCCGGCCGCCGAGTACGGCGGCGACCGGGGGTCGGCCTATCTGGTGCGGCGGGTCAGTTGACCAGGTGCGCGCGGACCTCGGCGCCGGCCTCGTCGCCGTAGGCGGCGGTGAAGCGCTGCAGGAAGTCGTGCGGGCGCAGCTCGTACTCCTGGGTGCCGACGGTCTCGATCACCAGGGTGGCGAGCATGCAGCCGATCTGGGCGGAGCGCTCCAGCTCCAGGTCCCAGGAGAGGCCGGCCAGGAAGCCGGCGCGGAAGGCGTCGCCGACACCGGTCGGGTCCACCTTGGCGGTCTCGGGGGCGCAGCCGACCACCACCGGGGCCTCGCCCTTGCGGTCGATCCGGACGCCCTTGCTGCCCAGGGTGGTGATCCGGGTGCCGACCCGGGTGAGGATCTCCTCGGAGTCCCAGCCGGTCTTGGACTCGATCAGCGCGGCCTCGTACTCGTTGGTGAAGAGGTACGCGGCGCCGTCGACGATCTGGCGGATGTCGTGGCCGTCGAGGCGGGCCAGCTGCTGGGACGGGTCGGCGGCGAAGGCGTAGCCGCGGGTGCGGCACTCCTGGGTGTGGCGGACCATCGCCTGCGGGTCGTCGGCGCCGATCAGCACCAGGTCCAGGCCGCCGATGCGGTCGGCGATCGGCTTGAGCTCGATGTTGCGGGCCTCGGCCATGGCACCGGTGTAGAACGAGGCGATCTGGTTGTGGTCCTCGTCCGTGGTGCACATGAAGCGCGCGGTGTGGCGGGTCTCGGAGATGTGGACGGAGCGGCAGTCCACGTTGTTGCGCTCCAGCCAGCTGCGGTACTCCGCGAAGTCCGCGCCGGCCGCGCCGACCAGGACCGGGCGCAGGCCCAGGACGCCCATGCCGAAGGCGATGTTCGGCGCGACGCCGCCGCGGCGGATGTCCAGGGTGTCGACCAGGAAGGACAGCGACACGGTGTGCAGCTGCTCGGCGACCAGCTGGTCGGCGAACCGGCCGGGGAAGGTCATCAGGTGGTCGGTCGCGATCGAGCCGGCGACGGCGATACGCACGGGGTCTCCTCAGGATGGCGGCGGGGCCATGGGACAGCGGGGTGGAACGGCGGTGCAACCCACCCACGGTACCCGGCGGGGACGGGGCACCAGCAAGACAGCGGGCACCGCTCCCCCGTCCGCTGTCACCCGCCGTCCCCGAAGGTGTACTACCCCGCGGTAGCTCTGGTGGGCTCCGGTCCGCCCGGCCTAGGGTCGGCAGGAAGGGGCCGTTTCGGCCCTGCCCAGGCCCGCGGCGACGCTGCCGCGGCACCGGTGGATCGGAAGTGATGGCCGATGATGCCCAGTCACCACCCGCTGCGGGTTCCGCCCGCCCTGCGCGGCGACGCGGACGGCGAGTCGCTGGACGCGCTGGTGGACTCCTCGCGCCGGCTGCGGCGGTTCTGGCCGCTGCTGGCGGCCGGCCGGCAGGACAGCGCGCCGGTCGGGTCCGGCTTCCGGGTCCCCGCCGGGGCCCAGCGGCTGGTCGCGGGGATGCCCGAGTACGGACCCTGAGCCCGCCCCGGCCCGGGGAGGCGCACGGGAACCGGAATCGCCCGGGGCACGTCACATCCGCGCGGTGCGGCCGGCACGGCGCACCGCTGAACCCTCGGGAGGATGTGCAGATGGATCTGGAGACCATGCCCCGGCGTCCCGGCCGGGTGCGCGCGACGGCACTGGCGGGCCTGGCGCTGGCGGCGGCCACCGTCCTGGCCGGATGCGGCGGCGCGGCGAAGGCGGGATCGGGGGCGGCGTCCGCCACCGCGGAGCCGGCGGCGGCGAGCGCGTCCGCCTCTCCCGGCCCGGCCACCGACGGCGCCGCGACCGCGCCGGCTCCGGTGACCACGCCGCCGTCCGGCCCCTCGGCCACCGCCCCGGACCCGCGGCCGGCCGGCACGGGCCCGGCGCTGACCCCGACCCCGGCGCCCACTCCCCCGGGTGCGGGCGGCAACGGCATCGCGGTGGGCGAACCGGCGCCGAACGGCTCCGGGACCGGCTCGCCGGTGCACCCCGCGATCACCTACCGGTCGGACGGCAACCGTCTGACGGTCTGGTTCTACGGCGGGGTCTGCCAGAAGTACGCGCTCAAGGCGGACGAGTCCAAGCCGGGCCGGGTGGACATCCGGGTGACCACGGCGGCGCCGGTGCCCGCCGGGCAGGACTGCATCGCGGTGGCCCAGCGGCAGACGGTGACGGCCGACCTGAAGGAGCCGCTGCGGGGCCGGACGGTGACCGATCTGGCGACCGGGCAGGAGGTGCCGCTGGAGGCGGACCCGAAGATCGGCCCCGACCCGGTGGTCCCGGACATCCCGGGCGCCCCGTGACGGTACGACCGGCGTGACCGGCACGGCCAGTGTGATCGGAATGACCGGTGTGACCGGCATGGCCGGCATGGCCGGCATGGCCGATGCCCGGACACGACGAAGGCGGCCCCGGGCATCCGGGGCCGCCTTCGCGTCAGGCCATTAGCTGAACGAGTCGCCGCAGGCGCAGGAGCCGGTGGCGTTCGGGTTGTCGATCGTGAAGCCCTGCTTCTCGATGGTGTCCACGAAGTCCACCGTGGCGCCGCCCAGGTACGGGGCGCTCATGCGGTCGGTGACGACCTTGACGCCGTTGAAGTCCTTGACCACGTCGCCGTCGAGCGAGCGCTCGTCGAAGAACAGCTGGTAACGCAGGCCGGAGCAGCCACCGGGCTGGACGGCGACCCGCAGCGCGAGGTCCTCCCGGCCTTCCTGCTCCAGCAGGGCCTTGACCTTGCCCGCGGCGGCATCGGTGAGGAGGATGCCACTCTCGACAGTGGTCTCGTCCTGGACGGTCATCTGCTTTCTCCCGGTCTTGACGACGGTCTGCCGCCAGTGCCAACCGACGGTCGCCCGGATTCATTTCCCGGACGGCGGTGTTTTCGGAGGATTCGTGGCGGCGTGATTCCGTGGGCCGGGCGTGCACCCGCTCCCCATACGCTCCCCATGCTCGCACACCGGCGGACCCCGGTCACCGCCCGATGGGGCCGATCCGGGTGAACGGGCCACGCGGCGGCGCCCGGACGGCCAGGATGGTGGGCATGATCCTGCGCCCGATCCAGGACACCGCCGCCGACGCGGAGGTGGTCCAGTACGTCGCCCGTGCAGCGTTCGCCTCCCTCCCCGACGCCCCGCCCGCCACCGAGCCGCCCCGGCCGGCCGTCTACCAGCTGGCCCGGACGAGACACCTGGCGCGCACCGATCCGCAGGGCTGCTGGCTCGCCGAACTCGACGGCGAGCCGGTCGGCGCGGTGCTCTCGCTGCGCCGCGAGGGCGTCTGGGTGCTGGCGCTGCTGGTGGTGCCGCCCCACGTCCAGGGCAAGGGGGTCGGCCGGCTGCTGCTGGACCGGGCCCTCGTGTACGGGCGCGGCTGTCTGCGCGGCATGCTGTGCGCCTCGCCGTCGCCCGCCGCGGTGCGCCGCTACCGGCTGGCCGGCTTCACGCTGTACCCGGCGATGCGGCTGACCGGGCGGGTGGACCGGTCCGGGCTGGTCGACCCCGGGGACATCCCGGTGCACCCGGGGAACGTCACCCACCGGCACCTGCTGGACTCGGTGGACCGCCGGCTGCGCGGCTCCGCGCACGGCCCGGACCACGAGCTGCTGCTCGCCCACAGCGAGGAGCTGCTGATCGCGGACGCGCTGGCGGGCAGCGGCTACTGCTACCGCGACGGCGGCGAGGTGAAGCTGCTGGCGGCCACCTCCAAGCGCATCGCCACCCGGCTGCTGCGCGAGGCGCTGGCCCGGGTGCCGGAGGGGGTGGAGGCCCTGGTGGAGGCGCTGACCGCGGAGCAGGAGTGGGCCCTGGACGTCGGTCTCGAAGTGGGCCTGACGGTGGAGACCCGCGGCTTCGTGGGCCTGCGCGGGATGCGCCCGCCGATGCCGTACGTGCCGAACGGCGGGCTGCTGTAGGGCTTGTCCTGGAGCTGCGGCGGGAACGGACGGACCCCCGCCGGGCCGGGGCCCGGCGGGGGTCCGTCGGTGCGCGCGTGTGCGCGTCGGGTGTGCGTCACACCATGGTGTCGAGGATCTCCCCGACCATCTCCATGGTGGTGCCGGGGTGCAGGAAGGCGAAGCGGGCGACGGTCTCGCCGTCCCAGCCGGTGGGGGTGACGAAGCCGATCTGGTCCGCGAGCAGCTGCTGCGACCAGCGGTAGTAGTCGTCGTTGGTCCAGCCCGTGCGCTTGAAGCAGACCGCGGAGAGCTGCGGGTCGAACAGCAGCTCCAGGTGGTCGGTGTCGCGGATCAGCTGCGCGGTCTCCCGGGCGAGCGTGAGGCCGGCCTCGATGGCGTCGGTGTAGGCCTGGACGCCGTGCACGGCGAGCGAGAACCAGAGCGGCAGGCCGCGGGCGCGCCGGGTCAGGTGGTAGGCGTAGTCGGTGGGGTTCCACTCGTCGCCCTCGGTGTGCAGGACGTCCAGGTAGGAGGCGTCCTGGGTGTGCACGGCGCGGGCGAGCTGGGGGTTGCGGTAGATCAGCGCGGCGCAGTCGAACGGCGCGAAGAGCCACTTGTGCGGGTCGACGACGAAGGAGTCGGCGAGCTCGATGCCGTTGTAGCGCTCCCGGACGGAGGGGGCGAACAGGCCCGCGCCGCCGTAGGCGCCGTCCACGTGGAACCAGAGCCCGCGCTCACGGGCCACCTCGCCCAGGCCCAGGAGGTCGTCGACGATGCCCTCGTTGGTGGTGCCGGCGGTGCCGACGACGGCGATCACCGTCTCCGGGTTCGGGTCGGCGGCCAGCGCGGCGCGCAGCGCCTCGCCGGTGAAGCGGCGGTTCACGGTCGGCACCTTGAACGCCTCGACACCGATGATGTTGAAGGTGTTCTTGACCGAGGAGTGCACCTGGTCGGCGACGGCGACCCGCAGCCGGGCCTCCGGGCCGACGCCCAGGCGGCGGCGGGCGGTGTCGCGGGCGACCACCAGCGCGGAGAGGTTGCCGGCCGAGCCGCCGGAGACGAAGGTGCCGCCGGCCGACTCCGGCAGGCCCGCGCGGTCCGCTATCAGGCGCAGCACCTGGTTCTCGGCGGCGATCGCGCCGGCCGCCTCCAGCCAGGAGATGCCCTGGAGCGAGGCGCAGGAGACGACCATGTCGAAGAGCAGCGCGGCCTTGGTGGGGGCGCACGGGATGAAGGACAGGTAGCGCGGGCTGTCGGCGGAGATCACCGCGCGGGAGAGCTCGTGGTCGTAGAGCTTGAGCACGTCGGCCGGGTTGTTGCCGTCCTGGTTGAGCAGGCCGGACAGCTGGGCGCGCAGGTGCTCGCCGTCACCGGGGTGGTCGAGCGGGACGGGGTCGTACTGCAGCCGCTCGCGCATGTAGTCGAAAACCAGGTCGACCAGGTCGCTGTCGGGCCGGTGCATGCGGTCGGGGGCTGCGGACACGGGTGTCCCTCTCGGCTGTGGGGTGTCGGGGGGTCCGGCGGCGCGGGGGGTTGGCACCGCACGGCCGGACATGATCAGCGTAGGCAGCGACGGGCCCGGTCCGCGCGTCGGAACGCGGCCGGTCGGGCAGCTTTCGGGCGTCTTCGACGGGCCGCGCGCAGGATTCCTGCGCCGGCCCCGGACGCGGCCGGCCGATCAGCCGATGAGCTGGGAGAGGACGACGGAGGAGCGGCTGCGCTGGACGCCCGGCTCGCGGCGGATCCGCTCGATGACGGCCTCCAGGTGCCGCATGTCGGCGGCCCGCAGGTGGACCAGCGCGTCCGGGTCGCCGGTGACCGTCCAGGCGGCGACCACCTCGGGGAACTGGCGCAGGCTGGCGAGGATCTCCTCGGGGGCGGTCCGCTCGCGGCAGTAGACCTCGACGAAGGCCTCGGTCTGCCAGCCGAGCACCGAGGGGTCGAGCACCACGGTGAAGCCGCGGACCACCCCGCGCGCCCGCAGCCGGTCGATGCGGCGGCGGACGGCGGTGGCGGAGAGGTTCACCTGGAGGCCGATCTCCGCGTAGGAGGCGCGGCCGTCCCCGGCCAGCCGGGCGAGGAGGAGGCGGTCGGTCTCGTCCAGGGAGGCCCCGACCAGCTCGTGCGCTCGGCTGCTGCTCATCGGTGCGGGGCTCCACGGGTCGTGCGGCGTCGGGAACGGCGGCGGGGCGACGGCGGCCCGCCGAAACGGTTCGGCAACCATTCTGGCTGATGTCAGGAGTGAGAGCACCGCTGACGGATGACGCGGGGTGTCCGCGCGCCCCGGAGGCGTCAGTCCACGAGCAGGACGATCTTGCCCCGGGTGCGGCCCTCCGCGCTGAGCGCCTGGGCCGAGGCGGCCTGGGCGAGCGGGAAGGTGGAGGCGACGGTCACGGTCAGCCGCCCCTCGTCGGCGAGCGCGGCCAGCTCGGCCAGCCCGGCGGCGTCCGGACGGACCCAGACGTACCGGCCACCGCGCGCCCTGACCCCGAAGTCGGCGACCGAGGCGATCCGGGAGGGGTCGGCGACCAGGGCGGCCGAGACCTCGACGGCGTCGCCGCCGACCAGGTCCAGCGCGGCGTCCACGCCCTCCGGGGCGAGCGCCCGGACCCGGTCGGCCAGGCCTTCGCCGTGCCGGACCGGCTCGGCCCCGAGGGAGCGCAGGTAGTCGTGGTTGCGCTCGCCGGCGGTCCCGATCACCCGGGCCCCGAAGGCCCTGGCGAGCTGGACGGCCAGGTGGCCGACCCCGCCCGCGGCGGCGTGCACCAGGACGGTGTCCCCGGCGCCGACGCCCACCGCCCGCAGCGCCTGGAGGGCGGTCAGCCCGGCCAGCGGCAGCCCGCCGGCCTGCGCCCAGTCCAGCGCGGCCGGTCTGCGGGCCAGGGTGCGGACCGGCGCTGCGACCAGCTCGGCGTAGGTGCCGTGCTCGACGGCATCCTTGCGCAGGTAGCCGTAGACCTCGTCACCGGGGGCGAACTCGGTGACCCCGCCGCCGACCGCGCGGACCACCCCCGCCGCGTCCCAGCCCATCACCAGCGGGAAGTGCGCGTCGAGCAGGCCGTCCAGCCGGCCCTCCCGCACCTTCCAGTCGACCGGGTTCACCCCGGCCGCCCTGACCTGCACCAGGACCGAGTCGGGACCGACCTTCGGGTCGGGCAGGTCGGTGTACTCGACCACCTCGGGGCCGCCGTAGCGGTGGATCGCGATTGCCTTCATGCCACCAGCGAAACCCGGACGGACCGGGATCCCGTTTCGGCCACGCCGCGAGCGCCCGGGAAGGCTCCGAACCGGCGAGCGGTTCTCGTCACATCGACAGGATGGCCATCGTCACTCTGACGCTAACCGGTTATCATAGATTGCGTCAGATAGACGAAAAGGCTGCACCGCTTGATCGGCCGCACAGAAGGGCGCCCGCCCGTGACCACCACCATCACCGAGACCTACGGCGTCGACCCCACTCCGACGCCGCTCGCTCTGCTGCTGCTCGGCCGCGAGGCCGACCCGAACAGCGAGCGCGGCGTCGAGTGCCCCGGCGACCTCCCGCCGGCCTCCGACCCGGACCTCGTCGAGCGCGCCCGGGCGGCCAAGGCCGCGCTCGGCGACCGCGTCTTCATCCTGGGCCACCACTACCAGCGCGACGAGGTGATCGAGTTCGCCGACGTCACCGGCGACTCCTTCAAGCTCGCCCGCGACGCGGCGGCCCGCCCGGAGGCCGAGTACATCGTCTTCTGCGGTGTGCACTTCATGGCCGAGTCGGCCGACATCCTCACCGGCGACGACCAGCGGGTCGTCCTGCCGGACCTCGCGGCCGGCTGTTCGATGGCCGACATGGCCACCGCCGAGCAGGTCGCCGAGTGCTGGGACGTGCTGACCGACGCCGGCATAGCCGACGTCACCGTCCCGGTCTCGTACATGAACTCCTCCGCCGACATCAAGGCCTTCACCGGCCGGCACGGCGGCACCATCTGCACCTCCTCCAACGCCAAGCGGGCGCTGGAGTGGGCGTTCGAGCAGGGGCAGAAGGTGCTCTTCCTGCCCGACCAGCACCTCGGCCGCAACACCGCGGTGCGCGACATGGGCTTCTCGCTGGACGACTGCGTCGTCTACAACCCGCACAAGCCGAACGGCGGCCTGACCGCCGAGCAGCTGCGGGACGCCAGGATGATCCTCTGGCGCGGCCACTGCTCGGTGCACGGCCGGTTCACCCTGGAGTCGGTGAACGACGTGCGCGAGCGGATCCCCGGCGTCAACGTCCTGGTGCACCCGGAGTGCCGGCACGAGGTCGTCGCGGCCGCGGACATGGTGGGCTCGACCGAGTACATCATCAAGGCGCTGGACGCCGCCGAGCCCGGCTCCAAGTGGGCCATCGGCACCGAGCTGAACCTGGTCCGCCGGCTCGCCAAGGCCCACCCGGACAAGGAGATCGTCTTCCTGGACCGGGCGGTCTGCTTCTGCTCCACCATGAACCGGATCGACCTGCCGCACCTGGTGTGGGCGCTGGAGTCGCTGGTCGAGGGCCGGGTGCCGAACGTGATCACCGTCGACCCGGAGACCGAGAAGCACGCCAAGGCGGCGCTGGACCGGATGCTGGCCCTGCCGTAACGCGGGGCGGTCCGCCGCTCGCGCGGCACGGACGAAGGGCGGGCCCCCTCCCGGTGGGAGGGGGCCCGCCCCTGTGTCTGGCCGAGACGGCGGCTACTCGGGAACGCCCGGGATGAGACCGTCGCCCTCGTCGCGCAGCAGCACCCGGACCTCCTCGATGGAGGCCTCGGCATCCGGCAGGATCAGGTCGGACGGCTCCAGCGAGTCGTCCGGCAGCGGGGTGCCGAACTTCTTCACGGCGCCCAGCAGCTCACCGAGCGCCCGGCGGAAGTGTTCCTCGTCCCCCGAATCCAGTGCGGCGAGGAGCTCCTCGTCGAGCTCGTTGAGCCGGTTGAGGTGGGCCTCGCCCACCTCGAACTGCCCCTCACCCATGACCCTCATGATCATGCCGTGCGTCTCCCTGTTCCTGGGGGATGTCTCCCGGAGCTGCTCCTCGGTGGAGCTCAGGTCACTTGTTGTAGTTGATCCGCGGGGTGTCCTGCTGCTGCTGCGGCGCGGCGTCCTGCGGGCGGCCCTGCTCGATCGCCTGCGGGCCGGAGGCCGGGGAGCCGCCGGTCAGCTCGGCCTTCATGCGGGCCAGCTCCAGCTCGACGTCGGAACCGCCGGCCACCCGCTCCAGCTCGGCCTCGATGTCGTCCTTGCGGCCGAGACCGCTGGCGTCGTCGAGCGCGCCGGAGGCCAGCAGCTCGTCGATCGCGCCGGCCCGGGCCTGCATCTGCGCGGTCTTGTCCTCGGCCCGCTGGATCGCGAGACCGACGTCGCCCATCTCCTCCGAGATCCCGGAGAAGGACTCGGCGATCCGGGTCTGCGCCTGGGCCGCGGTGTAGGTGGCCTTGATGGTCTCCTTCTTGGTGCGGAAGGCGTCGACCTTGGCCTGCAGCCGCTGGGAGGCGAGCGTGAGCTTCTCCTCCTCGGCCTGGAGCTGCTGGTACTGCACCTGCAGGTCGTTGATCTGGGACTGCATGTTCGCCTTGCGGGTCAGGGCCTCGCGGGCGAGGTCCTCCCGGCCGAGCGAGAGCGCCTTGCGTCCCTGGTCCTCGTACTTCGACGACTGCTGCTGCAGCTGGGTCAGCTGCAGCTCCAGGCGCTTGCGCGAGGTGGCCACGTCCGCGACGCCACGACGTACCTTCTGCAGCAGCTCCAGCTGCTTCTGGTACGAATAATCCAGCGTCTCACGCGGGTCTTCCGCCCGGTCCAGGGCCTTGTTCGCCTTGGAGCGGAAGATCAGCCCCATACGCTTCATGATTCCGTCGCTCATGGGCCTCGGGTGCCCCCTTCTCCGGCCTGCGGTCTCTATCTCGTTACCAGACACGACGAGTGTATGTGCAGCGAGCCCGTCGCCGCAGTGCACCTGCCTGCAACAAGAGTGCTACAGGTCGGTCCCGTAAAGCCTCCTCCGCGGGGTGGATCCCGTTCTCGTACCACCCGCCGGTCAGCGGAGTGATCCCCTACGGGGAACCCCGGGGAAACCCGGGGCCGGCCGCCCGGGACGCGATCGATATGCGTTTGGTTCCCGGGGGACCGGAGGAAGCCGTCCCGCACCCCGTACGCTGGTGGTGTGTTCCGACGCCGTTCAGATGATGCCGCTGCCTCCGCCGCCGTGCTGGAGAAGCAGGACGAGACGACCCAGCCCCGCGACCCGCAGGCGAAGAAGGGCCGCCCCACGCCCAAGCGCAGTGAGGCCGAGGCCAACCGGCGGACCAGGGTGAACGTGCCCAAGGACCGCAAGGAGGCCACCCGCCAGGCCCGCGAGCGGATGCGTGCCGAGCGCGAGAAGCAGCGCACCGCGCTGCTGGAGGGCGACGAGCGCCACCTCCCGGCCCGCGACAAGGGCCCGGTGCGCAAGTTCACCCGCGACTACGTGGACGCCCGCTGGTCGCTGGCCGAGTTCTTCCTGCCGGCCGCGGTCGTGATCCTGGTGCTCAGCATCGTCAAGGTGCCGGCCCTCCAGCTGCTCTCCACGCTGCTGTTCCTGCTCTTCTTCGTCCTGGTGGTGCTGGACTTCGTCCGGCTCGGCTTCGGCCTGCGCAAGCAGCTCGCCGAGCGCTTCGCCGGGCAGAACACCCGTGGCGCGGTCGCCTACGGCCTGATGCGCATCCTGCAGATGCGCCGGCTGCGACTGCCCAAGCCGCAGGTGCGGCGCGGGGAGAAGCCCTGACCGCCGAACCGGTGGACTCCGGCTGGGCCCCTCCCGTCTGGGACGGGCCCGGCCTCTACGCGCTCCCCGGCCAGGGCGGCGGCGGCCACGACCGGTTCGCCCAGGAGCGCGCCGGCCACGACCGCGGCGGGTACGAGCTGACCGGGTACGAGCGGCGGCTGCCCTCGCGCAGCGGCTCCTTCGCCGGTGCCGGCCCGTCCCCCGGGCGGCCCGGTTCGCTGCGCAACCTCGTCCGGCAGGAGATGGTCGCCCGGCAGCTCGCCGAGCAGCTGACCGGCCGCGACGCGCAGCGCGTCCTCGACATCGGCTGCGGCCAGGGCACCCAGGCGCTGCGGCTGGCCCGGGCCGGGCACTACGTCACCGGCATCGACTCCGACCCGGCCGCGCTCGGCGCCGCCCAGGGCGCGCTCGCCGAGGAGCCCGAGGCGGTGCGGGAGCGGGTCCAGCTGCTGATCGGCGACGGCCACCAGTGCGGGCGCTGGTTCGGGGCGCGCAGCTTCGACGTCGTGCTCTGCCACGGCGTGCTGATGTACCTGCCGGACCCCGATCCGATGATCGCCTCGCTGGCCCGGCTGCTCGCCCCCGGCGGACTGCTCTCCCTGGTGGTGCGCAACCGCGACGCGCTCGCCCTGCGGCCCGCGGCCGCCGGTGACTGGCGCGCCGCCCTGGAGGCCTTCGAGAGCGACCGGTACTACAACCGACTCGGGCTGGCGGCCCGCGCCGACCGGATCGCCGACCTCGCCGTGACCCTCTCCGAGGTGTCCGTGCCGCTGCGGCACTGGTACGGCGTGCGGGTCTTCACCGACCACGCCCCCGACGACGCGGCGCCGGTCGACGGCCGCCAGCTCGCCCAGCTGCTGGAGGCCGAGGAGCGGGGCGGGCGCACCGACCCGTACCGGCAGGTCGCCGCGCTGCTGCACGTCGTCGGCATGAAGTAGCCCCGGAGCCGGCCGGCTCCGGGGCCACCCCCGACGGCTCAGTCCTCGTGCAGGCTCATCGTGTAGACCTCGCGGCCGTCGTCCAGCAGCAGCGCGCGGTCCACGCCGTCCTCGGCCAGCTGCTTCCAGTTCTCCCCGATCCAGGTCTCCGCGTCCCCCTGGCCGGCGAACTCCTCCGCCTGGCCGCTGTCCGGGGCCACCACGGTGCCGTCCGCCTTCTCGTACCGCCACGTCCAGACCATGCCCGGCTCCTCCCGCCGACGATCAGCGATGCGCTGTGTGCGCACCCTAAGCCCTCAGGTTGCCCGGCCGGATCTTCGCTATGCGCGGTGCGCGAGGATGGGGCGCATGACATCCGACGCCCCACTCCCCCGCACCCTGCTGCTCGGCGGCGCCCGGTCCGGCAAGTCCACCAGGGCCGAGCAGCTGCTCGCCCGCCACGAGGACGTGCTGTACGTCGCCACCGGCGGTACCCGGGACGGCGACGCCGAGTGGGCGCAGCGGGTCGCGCTGCACCGGGAGCGGCGGCCGGCGAGCTGGCGCACCGCCGAGACCTGCGACCTGGAGGCGGTCCTGGCCGACCCCGCCGACCCGGCGCCGGTGCTGGTCGACTGCCTGGCGCTGTGGCTCACCGCCGTCATGGACGAGTGCGGCGCCTGGGACGACGCGGTCTGGGCGGACGGCGGCGAGGCCGCGGTGCAGCGGCGCTGCGCGGCGCTGGCCCGGGCCTGGGCCGGCACCCGGCGGCAGGCGGTGGCGGTCAGCAACGAGGTCGGCATGGGCGTCGTCCCGGCCACCGCGGCCGGCCGCCGGTTCCGCGACACCCTGGGCCGGCTCAACATGGCGATCGCCGACGCCTCCGAGCGTGTGCTGCTGGTGGTCGCGGGGCAGGTTCTCACCGTCAAGCCCGCCGCCGACTGAACGACGGCGGCGTGTAGCCTTCCGGACGATGGACACGACCGTGGATCTCGATACGTTCTCCTCGCTCGTCGAGCGCCCCGACGAGAGCGCCCGGCGCGCCGCCGAGGAGCGGTGGCAGGAGCTGGACCGGCCTCGCAACGGCCTCGGCAAGCTGGAGGAGCTGGGCGCCTGGCTGTCGTCCGTGCAGGGGCGCTCCCCGGTGCGGCCGCTGTCGGCGCCCAAGGTGGTGCTGTTCGCCGCCGACCACGGGGTGGCCCGCCTCGGGGTGTCCCGGCTGCCCGCGCAGGGCGGTACGGCGGCGCGGGTGCGCGCCGTGCTCGACGGCACCGCGCCGGTCGCGCTGCTCGCCCGCCGCTTCGGCGCCGGGGTGCGGGTGGTGGACGTCGCGGTCGACGCCGACGCCGCCGGCTTCCCCGGCGAGGTCACCGAGCACCGGGTGCGGCGCGGCTCCGGGCGGATCGACGTCGAGGACGCGCTGAGCCCCGAGGAGACCGCCAAGGCGTTCCGGGCCGGCATGGCGGTGGCCGACGAGGAGGCCGACGCCGGGACCGACCTGGTGGTGCTGGGCGACCTCGGGGTCGGCGCGACCACGGTGGCGGCGGTGCTGATCGGCGCGCTCTGCGGGACGGACGCGGCGGCGGTCACCGGGCGCGGCTCGGGCATCGACGACCGGGTGTGGATGGTCAAGTGCGCGACCGTGCGGGACTCGCTGCGCCGGGCCCGCCCGGTGCTGGGCGACCAGCTGGCGCTGCTCGGGGCCACCGGCGGGGCGGACTTCGCGGCGATCACCGGGTTCCTGCTGCAGGCCGCGGTGCGCAAGCTGCCGGTGGTGCTGGACGGCGTGGTCTCGGCGGCGTGTGCGCTGGTCGCGCAGCGGATCGCGTTCCGGGCGCCGGAGTGGTGGCGGGCCGGGCAGACCAGCGGCGAGCCGGCGCAGGCGAAGGCCTACGACCGGCTGACGCTGACACCGCTGCAGGAGCAGGGCATCACGATGGGCGAGGGGGTCGGCGCGCTGATGGCGCTGCCGCTGCTCCAGGCCGCGGCGGACACGCTGGCCGAGGAGGTGCCGGAGGTGTTCGTGTCGGCGGCGCCGAAGGAGCCGGCGCGGCTGCCGACGGCGGCGGAGCTGCTGGGGAAGCTGTAGGACGGGTCGGGGGCCCGGGTCCGGTCGGTGACGACGGGTCCGGGCCCTTCGGCTGTTCCGAGTGGTCGGTGGGTGGTCGGTGTGCGGGACGGGTTGCGGGACGGGTTGCGGGACGGGTTGCGGGACGGGTTGCGGTTCGCGTTCGGGACCTTGTCGGTGCTGCGGGTGCGGGTCGAGCGGTGGGACCGGGAGGCCGGCGGGCGGGCGATGGTGCTCGCCCCGGTGGTCGGGGTGGTGCTGGGGGCGCTCGCCGCAGGTGCGGGGGCCCTGGTCGCCTGGCGGGCGGGCGGGCCGCTCGGGGCGGTGGCGGCGGTCGGGGTGCTTGCGGCGCTGACCCGGGGGCTGCACCTGGACGGGCTCGCGGACGTCGCGGACGGCCTGGGCAGCGGGAAGCCCGCCGAGGACGCCTTGCGGATCATGAAGCAGTCGGACATCGGCCCGTTCGGCGTGCTCACCCTCGTCCTGGTGCTGCTGGCGCAGGTCGCGGCGCTGGCCGGGCAGTTCGCCGTCTCCCCGCTGCGCGGTGCGCTCGCGGTGCTCGCGGCGGCGGTGGCCGCGCGGTGCGCGCTCGCCTGGGGGTGTCTGCGGTCGGTGCCGGCGGCCCGGCCGGGCGGGCTGGGCGCGATGGTGGCGAGCACGGTGACGCCGGGTGCGGCCGTCCTCTCGACGGGCGCGGCGGCGGCGCTGCTCGCCCTCGCCGGAGCAATTGACGGATGGTCAGTGACCGTGCTGCCGACGGCCGTTGTGCTGGGCCTCGGCGGATCCTGGCTGCTGCTGCGGCGCTGTGTGCGGCGGTTCGGCGGGATCACCGGGGACGTGCTCGGCGCGATGGCGGAGACCGGCGCGACCGGTGCGCTGCTGGCAGTCGCGCTGCTGCGCTGAAGGGGACGCCAAAGCCCCTGCGCCGAAAGGCGGTACACCGGGCGGCGCGTGATCCCAGCATGCGGACTACCATGCGGGGAGCACCGCAGCCCTGCACCGCCGCAGGTCCTGCCCGTCCTGCGCACGTCGAGGCGCCGGGGCCTCTGGTGTGCGCGACCGCCGCGGCGGTGGGCGCGCGCAGCCAGGGGCCCCGGGTCCGGCGGACGCCGGCCGGTCGGCCTGGCCGGCGGACCGGGCTGCGCCGGTGCGGCACACGCGCCGCGACCGGTCGTGGACCGCGAAAGAACAGGACGTTTTACGTGACTGCATTGTCTGTGAGCACCTCCTCCGCCGCCTCGCTGCGCGCGGACGCCCTGGTGGTCGGCGTGGCGAAGGGCCCCAAGGGCATCGTGCTGGCCCCCGGCGCCGAGGCCGTGGCCGAGGCGTTCGAGGGCAAGCTGACCGAGGTTCTCAGCACGCTGGGCGCCACCGGCGCCGAGGGCGAGACCGTCAAGGTTCCCTCCCCGGCCGGTCTCAAGGCCGCGCTCGTGCTCGCGGTCGGTCTCGGTGACGCCGCCGAGGGCGGGTACGAGCTGGAGGCGCTGCGCCGCGCCGCCGGTGTGGCCGCCCGCGCCCTGGCCGGTGCCAAGAAGGCCGCGCTGGCCCTGCCGGCCGAGTCGGCCGACGAGATCGAGGCGGTCGCGCTGGGTGCCCTGCTCGGCGCCTACGCGTTCGGCACCTACAAGAACAACGGCAACGGCGGCAAGGAGCCGGTCGGCGAGCTGGTGCTGCTGTCGACCCGCAAGGGCAGCAAGGACGCCAAGGCCGCGGTCGAGCGCGCCCTGGTCGTCGGCGAGGAGATGAACCGCGCCCGCGACCTGGTCAACACCGCCCCGAACGACCTGAACCCGAAGTCCTTCGCCGCGCTCGCCCAGGCGGCCGGCAAGGAGCACGGCCTCAAGGTCGAGGTGCTGGACGAGAAGGCGCTGCTCAAGGGCGGCTTCGGCGGCCTGCTGGGCGTCGGCAACGGCTCGGTCAACCCGCCGCGCCTGGTGAAGGTGGCCTACACCCACCCGAAGGCCAAGGCCACCCTGGCGTTCGTCGGCAAGGGCATCACCTACGACTCGGGCGGCATCTCGCTGAAGCCGGCCGGCCACAACGAGACCATGAAGTGCGACATGGCCGGCGCCGCCGCGGTGTTCGCCGCCGTGGTCTCCGCCAAGCGTCTCGGCCTGCAGGTCAACGTCACCGCCTGGCTGGCGCTGGCGGAGAACATGCCGTCCGGCTCGGCCACCCGCCCGGGCGACGTGCTGCGGATGTACGGCGGCAAGACCGTCGAGGTGCTGAACACCGACGCCGAGGGCCGCCTGGTGCTGGCCGACGCCATCGTGCGCGCCGGCGAGGAGAACCCGGACGTGATCGTCGACGTCGCCACCCTGACCGGCGCGATGATGATGGCGCTGGGCAACCGCACCTTCGGTGTGATGGCCAACGCCGACGAGCTGCGCGACACCCTGCACGCGGTCGCCGGCGAGGTGGGCGAGCAGTCCTGGCCGATGCCGCTGCCGGCCGAGCTGCGCAAGGGCATGACCGAGTCGACCGTCGCCGACCTGGCCAACATGGGCGAGCGGATGGGCGGCGGCCTGGTGGCCGGCCTGTTCCTCAAGGAGTTCGTGGCCGAGGGCATCGACTGGGCGCACCTGGACATCGCCGGTCCGGCGTTCCACGAGGGCGCGCCGTTCGGCTACACCCCCAAGGGCGGCACCGCCTCCGCGGTGCGCACCCTGGTCCGCTTCGCCGAGCAGAAGGCGGCGGGCGGCAAGGCCTGACGGCCCGGCACGACCGACGGACGGGGTCCGGTGCGCACACCGCGCCGGGCCCCGTCCGGCTCTCCGGGGCGGGTTACCTGCCGGTAGGGGACACGGGGCGGCCGTCGCACCTCTGTTCGCTGCGGGCGAAACTTTGTTCCACAGTGCGGAACCCAGGGGCCCGAGGGCTCGCCGACCGCTCGCCGCCCTCCCGGCCAACCCCGCTCTGAGCTGCGACGATGGCCCCGGACATGGACTGTTCCCGGTGTTGCCACCGCCCCTCGGGCCGCCCCCGGGGCGGACCCGGACATCAGTCGCCGCGAACAAGTGCGAAGATGTATTTCCGGCACGACTGGGCGCCCCACAAAGGCTTCCGACCCACCGGACCGCGACCGGCCCGGCGATCCACACCCCTTGCTTGGAGGACGTGACGTGGCGAACGACGCCAGCACCGTTTTCGACGTAGTCATTCTCGGAGGCGGAAGCGGCGGTTACGCCGCGGCGCTCCGCGGCGCCCAGCTGGGCCTGAGCGTCGCCCTGATCGAGAAGGGTGAGCTGGGCGGTACCTGCCTGCACCGCGGCTGCATCCCGACCAAGGCCCTGCTGCACGCGGCCGAGATCGCCGACGAGACGAAGGAGGCCGCCGAGTTCGGCGTGCTGGCCACCTTCCAGGGCATCGACATCAACGGCGTCCACAAGTACAAGAACGACGTCGTCGCCGGCCTCTACAAGGGCCTGCAGGGCCTGGTGGCGTCCCGCAAGGTCACCTTCATCCAGGGCGAGGGCAAGCTCTCCTCGCAGACCTCGGTGGACGTCAACGGCCAGCGCGTCGAAGGCCGTCACATCGTCCTGGCCACCGGCTCCGTGCCGCGCTCGATCCCGGGCCTGGAGATCGACGGCAACCGCGTCATCTCCTCGGACCACGCCCTCAAGCTCGACCGCATCCCGAAGTCGGCCGTCATCCTCGGTGGCGGCGTGATCGGCGTCGAGTTCGCGTCCGTCTGGAAGTCGTTCGGCGTCGACGTCACCATCGTCGAGGCCCTGCCGCACCTGGTCCCGCTGGAGGACGAGAGCTCCTCCAAGCTGCTGGAGCGCGCCTTCCGCAAGCGCGGCATCAAGTTCGAGCTGAAGGCCCGCTTCTCGGGCGTCGAGTACACCGAGACCGGTGTGCGCGTCTCCACCGAGAACGGCAAGCAGATCGACGCCGACCTGCTGCTCGTCGCCATCGGCCGCGGCCCGGTCTCGGCCGGCCTGGGCTTCGAGGAGAACGGCGTCGCGATGGACCGCGGCTACGTCCTCGTCGACGAGTACATGCGCACCAACGTGCCGACCATCTCGGCCGTCGGCGACCTCGCCCCGACCCTGCAGCTGGCGCACGTCGGCTTCGCCGAGGGCATCCTGGTCGCCGAGCGCCTGGCCGGCCTCAAGCCGGTGCCGATCGACTACGACGGCGTCCCGCGCGTGACCTACTCCAACCCCGAGGTGGCCTCCGTCGGCATCTCCGAGGCCAAGGCCGTCGAGCTGTACGGCAAGGAGAAGGTCGTCACCGTCAAGTACAACCTGGCCGGCAACGGCAAGAGCAAGATCCTGAAGACCGCCGGCGAGATCAAGCTCGTCCAGGTCAAGGACGGCGCCGTCGTCGGTGTCCACATGGTCGGCGCCCGCATGGGCGAGCAGGTCGGCGAGGCCCAGCTGATCTACAACTGGGAGGCTCTGCCGGCCGAGGTCGCGCAGCTCATCCACGCCCACCCGACCCAGTCCGAGGCCCTCGGCGAGGCGCACCTGGCGCTGGCCGGCAAGCCGCTGCACGCGCACGACTGATCGCGCCCCCCACCCCCCATTCCAGTTCGCAAGACTTGATAGGAGTCGCTGAAACCATGGCGGTCTCAGTAACACTGCCCGCGCTGGGCGAGAGCGTTTCCGAGGGCACCGTCACCCGTTGGCTGAAGGCCGAGGGTGAGCGCGTGGAGGTCGACGAGCCGCTGCTCGAGGTCTCCACCGACAAGGTCGACACCGAGATCCCGGCCCCGGCCTCCGGCATTCTGGCCTCGATCAAGGTCGCCGAGGACGAGACCGTCGAGGTCGGCGCCGAGCTGGCGATCATCGACGACGGCTCGGGCGCCCCGGTCGCCGCTCCGGCCCCGGCCGCCGAGGCCGCTCCGGCCGCCCCGGCCGCTCCGGTCGCCGCCCCGGCCCCGGTCGCGGAGGCCCCGGCCGCCGCTCCGGCTCCGGTCGCCGAGGCTCCGGCTGCCGCCGCTCCGGCCGCCGACGCCACCCCGGTGCTGCTGCCGGCGCTGGGCGAGTCGGTCACCGAGGGCACCGTCACCCGCTGGCTGAAGGCCGAGGGCGACACGGTCGAGGTCGACGAGCCGCTGCTCGAGGTCTCCACCGACAAGGTCGACACCGAGATCCCGTCGCCGGTCGCCGGCACGCTGGTGAAGATCCTGGTCGGCGAGGACGAGACCGCCGAGGTCGGCGCCCAGCTCGCGCTGATCGGTGCCGCGGGTGCCGTCGCCGCCGCTCCGGTCGCCGCTGCTCCGGCCGCTCCGGTCGCCGCCCCGGCCCCGGTCGTGGAGGCCCCGGTCGCCGCTCCGGCCCCGGTCGCCCCGGCTGCCCCGGCTCCGGCCCCGGCCGCTCCGGTCGCCGCCCCGGTTGCCGCTCCGGCTCCGGTTGCCGCCGCTCCGGCCGCCCCGGCCCCGGTCGCCCCGGCTGCCCCGGCCGCGCCGGTCGCCGACGCCGGTGACGCCTACGTCACCCCGCTGGTGCGCAAGCTCGCCGCCGAGCACGACGTCGCGCTGTCCGCCGTCACCGGTACCGGTGTCGGCGGCCGCATCCGCAAGCAGGACGTCCTGGCCGCCGCCGAGGCCGCCAAGGCCGCCCAGGTGCAGGCCCCGGCCCCGGTCGCCGCCGCTCCGGCCGCCGCGCCCAAGGCCGCCGCCGCGCCGTCCGCCCTGCGCGGTCAGACGGTCAAGATGACCCGCATGCGCAAGGTCATCGGCGACAACATGATGAAGGCCCTGCACGAGCAGGCGCAGCTCACCAGCGTGGTCGAGGTGGACGTCACCAAGATCATGTCGCTGCGCGCCAAGGCCAAGGACGGCTTCCTCGCCCGCGAGGGCGTCAAGCTCTCCCCCATGCCGTTCTTCGTCAAGGCCGCCGCCCAGGCGCTGAAGAGCCACGCGGTCGTCAACGCGCGGATCAACGACGCCGAGGGCACCATCACCTACTTCGACACCGAGAACATCGGTATCGCGGTGGACTCGGAGAAGGGTCTGATGACCCCGGTCATCAAGGGTGCGGGCGACCTCAACATCGCCGGCATCTCCAAGAAGACCGCCGAGCTGGCCGGCAAGGTGCGCGACAGCAAGATCACCCCGGACGAGCTGTCCGGCGCCACCTTCACCATCAGCAACACCGGTTCGCGCGGTGCGCTGTTCGACACCGTCATCGTGCCGCCGAACCAGGCCGCGATCCTGGGCATCGGCGCCACGGTCAAGCGCCCGGTGGTCATCGAGGCCGACGGCGGCACCGCCATCGGCATCCGCGACATGACCTACCTGTCGCTCTCCTACGACCACCGCCTGGTGGACGGCGCCGACGCCGCCCGCTACCTGGTGGCCGTCAAGGAGATCCTGGAGGCCGGCGAGTTCGAGGTCGAGCTCGGCCTGTAAGGTCCCGGGAGTTCACCTCCGGCAGCACCGGAACCCCGCGCCGTCCCCGGACGGCGCGGGGTTCCGCGCGTCCGGGGCCCTTCCGGTGGCCGCCGCCGGGGGCTTCGCGCCGTTCCGGGTTTTTCGCGCGGTTCCGGGTGATTCACCCGTTCTTCGCATGCGCGCGTGCGACCGAACAGGGATGCTGGAGCGGTGATGGACGAGACCGACTTCTGGCTGATCATCGACGAGACCCGGGAGGCCGCCGAGGGCGACCCGGACGAGCAGGCGGACCGCCTGGTGGAACGGCTCGGTGAGCTGGCCCCGGACGACGTCATCGACTTCGCCCGGCTCTTCGAGGCCCGCTTCCAGCGCGCCTACCGCTACGACCTGTGGGGCGCGGCGTACCTGCTGCTGGGCGGCGCCTCCGAGGACTCCTTCGACTACTTCCGGTGCTGGCTGATCGGCCAGGGCCGGGACGTCTTCGAAGGCGGCCTGTACGAGCCCGACGACCTGGCGGACCTGCTGCCGGAGTTCGACGAGGAGGAGGACGGCGAGGCCGAGGACCTCGGCTACGCCGCCGACGAGGCCTACGAGCAGCTGACCGGACTGCCGCTGCCCGAGGTGGGCGGGCGGCAGCCCGCGCGGCCGTCCGGGGCCGCCTTCGACTTCGACGACCCGGACGTCATGGCGAAACGGTTCCCCAAGCTCTGGGAGCGGTACGGGGATTGAGGACGGGGGACTGAGGGGACGGCCGACACCGGGCGCGGCCGGGGGCTCAGGCGCTCGAACCGCCCGCCGCGCCGGTGTCCTGCTTGATGCCCTTGAGGATCTGGTCCAGGGCCGAGGGGTCGGGCGCGCCCGCGGCGTCGTCCACCCCGCCCTCGAAGGCCACGTAGCCGCCGCCCTTGGCCGGGACGGCCGCCAGCAGGATGTAGCCCTTGCTGCCGTCCGAGGTCACGATGTGCCAGCGCACCGCGTACCCGGCGATGCCCGCCACCGTGGTGCTGGAGGAGCCGGCGTCGGTGTGCGAGCTGATGTCGGTGAAGATCGCCGCCGCGTAGGCCGGCATCGCCGCCTCGGCGGCCGCGCGGGCGGTGGTGCCGGAGATGGTGTCCTTCTCGACCGAGAACTGGCCGCGGATGCAGTTGCCGCCGCCGGGGCAGGTGTACTGGCCGGTGCCGAGGAAGACGGTCGAGTGCTCGCCGCTGGTGTTCGCCTCCCAGCCTTCGAAGACCGGCACGGTGATGCCGTGCTGCGGATCGGCGACGGTGTCCTTGGGTGCCGGGGCCGGGCGCGCCGACGTGGTGGGCGACGGCGAGTCCGGCCTGGTCGGGGCCGGGGTGTCGGTGACGGTGACCGTGGTCACCGGCCGGGACCTGTCGGCGGACGGACCGTCACCGCCGCTGTTGAGCGCGATGGCGGCCACCACGCCGACCACGGCCAGCACCGCGACCCCGATGCCGACGGCCGTACCCGTCCTGATCCGGTTCGGCTTGGAGGGCGGCGGGTAGGCGGCCGGCGGGTAGCCGTAGGCCGGCGGGTTCTGCGCCGGGTAGCCGTAGCCGGGCTGCCCCGGCTGCGGCGGGCCGTAGGCGTACGAGGGCGGCGGGGGCGCGGCGGACGGGCCGCCGGGGCTCTGCCAGGAGACCTGCGTCGGGGCGTCGGCAATCGGGCCGCCGCCCGCCTGGACGGGGCGCACGTCACTGGTCCAGGCCGTGCCGTCCCACCAGCGCTCATGACCGGCCGTGCCGTCCGCACCCGGAACCGGGTACCACCCGGGAGGCGTCGAGTTGCTCACGGCAAGACGGTACCCGCCCGGGTGATGCTCCAGACAGGCCGGGTCCGTCACGACTCTGCACCACCCGGGCAACGGCTCTGACGGAACGTCAGTCCGGCGCCGGGCGGTGCGGGGTCCGGCCGGGGTCCGCCGGGTCGGCGGGGCCGGCCGGTTCAGTCGGTTCAGTCGGTTCAGTCGGTGAGGGGGCGGGCCATCCAGACGTCGTCGACGTACTTGCCGTCGATCAGGAACTCCTCGGCCAGCACGCCCTCGACCACGAAGCCGCAGCGCCCGTAGAGGGCGCGGGCCGGGGCGTTGTGGCCGAGCACCCGCAGGGTGAGCTTGCGGGCGCCCTGGCCGCGGGCCGTCCGGCAGGCCTCCTCGACCAGCGCGACACCGATGCCCCGGCCGCGGACGGAGGCGTCGACGGCCAGTCCCTGGATCTGGCGCACGTGCTGGTTGCTGGGCACCGGGGTCGGCGGAGCGATCCGGATGTAGCCGACGATCCGGCCGTCGAGCAGGGCGAGGCGGTACTGGTCCGGGGGGTGGCGCTCGTCGAAGACCCCCGCGTCCTCGGCGGGCCGCGGGCTGACCTCGGCCAGCGGGGTCCAGGTGGTGCGGTTGAGGACGGCGAGTTCCTTCTCGTCCTCGGGCCGGGCCGGGCGGATGATCAGATCGTCGGTTTGGTGCATGCGCGGCATGCTAACCACGGGCCGCGCTGACGTACACGGAATTTTCCCCCGCCGCCGCTTCGCTCTCCCCTCTCCCCGCCGGAGCCGCACGGCACCGGCGCTCCCGTGAACGGGCGCGACCGGCTGCGAGGATGGACGCATGAGAATCGCGGTCACAGGATCCACGGGACTGATCGGCTCGGCACTCGTCGACTCACTGCTGGCGGACGGGCACCAGGTGGTGCGGCTGGTCCGGCACCGCTCGAAGACCGGGCCCCGGCCGGACGGCACCACCGCCATCGGCTGGAACCCGCTGCTGGGCCAGGTCGACCGGGCCGGGCTGGCCGGGGTCGACGCGGTGGTGCACCTCGCGGGCGCCGGAGTCGGCGACCGTCGCTGGAGCGAGGGCTACAAGCGGGAGATCCGGGAGAGCCGGGTGCTCGGCACCGAGACGCTGGCCGCCGCGCTGGCCGGGCTGGACGAGCCGCCGAAGGTCCTCGTCAGCGCCTCGGCCGTCGGCTACTACGGCCAGACCGGGGACCGGGTGATCGACGAGTCCTCGCCCGCCGGGGACGACTTCCTGGCCGAGGTCTGCGTGGAGTGGGAGTCCGCCGCCGCACCGGCCGAGCGGGCCGGGATCCGGGTGGTCCACCCGCGCACCGGCCTGGTGCTCTCCGCGGCCGGCGGCGCGGGCGGCCGGCTCGTGCCGCTGTTCCGGCTGGGCCTCGGCGGGCGGCTCGGCGACGGCCGGCAGTACTGGAGCTTCATCTCGCTCGCCGACGAGGTCGCCGCGCTGCGCTTCCTGATCGACCGGGAGGACATCAGCGGTCCGGTCAACCTGACCGCCCCGGAGCCGGTGACCAACGCGGAGCTGACGGCGGCGCTCGGGCGGGCGCTGCGCCGGCCGACGCCCTTCCCGGTGCCGCGGGCCGTCCTGGAGGCGGTCCTCGGCGAGTTGGCGGTCGAGGTGGTCGGCAGCCACCGGGTGGTGCCGCGCCGGCTGCTGGACGCGGGCTTCCGGTTCGAGCACCCGGACGTCGACTCGGCGGCGCGGGCGGCGCTCTGAGGAAGGGGCGGGAGCCTTCGGGGGCCGGGCTCGTGGTCGCGCCCGGCCCCGGCGCGTAGGCGCCGCTACGACGTTCACCCTGGCCAGGGGCATATGCCGAACGGAGGCCGGGCGGTGGCGGGACGCCTGCCGGGCGCTTGCGAGGTGATTCCCGGGAGGGGCTCCGGGAGGGGGCGCACGGGAGCACAGGGCGGGCGCGCTACGCGCCCCCGGTGACGGTGTGCGCCCGCCGGACGCCATCACGGCCGGATCGGCGCACAGTCCGTGACGGTGTCCCCACTGGATGCGATCACTCCTCTTCCCCGCCTCGGATCGGGCCCGATGCGCTTGTCTGACCGTCGCACTGACTGGGCATCACACCGGTCGGACCGTGTCCCAGCACCCCGCTGCCTGCGCCGGCCCGAAACATCCGGGACCAGGGAGGGAGCCACCCGTGCCCACGTACGACTTCACTCGCCGAACCCGCCGACAGTCCGATCCGGACGTCGTCGTGGTGGGAGCAGGCCTCGCGGGCCTCGCCGCCGCCCGCGTGCTCACCGGCCACGGCATCACCGTCCAGGTCCTGGAGGCCGCCGACCGGATCGGGGGCCGCGCGGCCTCCCACGAGCAGGACGGCTTCCGACTCGACCACGGCAGCCATCTGCTGAACACCGCCTTCCCCGAGCCGCGCCGCGTGCTCGACCTCGACCGCCTCGACCTGCGCCCGCTCGCCCCGGGCGTCCTGGTGCACAACGGCGGGCGCCGGTACCGGGTCGGGGACCCGCAGCTGACCACCGCCCGACAGGCCGCCGCCCGGGTACCGCTGGGCAGCCCGCTGGACAAGGCACGCCTCGGCAGCTGGCTCAACCGACTCGCCGCCACCCCGCCCGGCCGGCTGAAGGCCCGGCCGGAGACCACCGCCGCCCGGGCCCTCGGCGAACGCGGGCTCGCCCCGCGCACCGTCGACGGCCTGCTGCGCCCACTGCTCGGCGCCCTGCTCAGCGACCCCGCCCTCGGCACCAGCAGCCGGGTCGCCGACCTGGTGCTGCGCTGCTACGCACGTGGCCGGCTCTGTCTGCCCGCCGGGGGGATCGCGGCCGTGCCGGCCCAGCTGGCCGCCGCACTGCCCCCCGGCACCGTCCGCACGGGAGTGCGGGTCACCGCGATCGCGGCCGACGGCGTGGAGACCGCCGAACACGGGCGGATCGGCGCACAGGCCGTGATCGTCGCGACCGACCCCCGCTCCGCCGCCGATCTGCTGCCCGGGCTGCGGCTGCCGGACTTCCACCCCGTCACGACCTTCCACCACGCGGCCGACCGGGCGCCGCTGGGCGAGGCCGCGCTGCTGCTGGACGGCGACCGTCCGGGTGGGCGGCCGTCGCTGGTCTCGCACTCGCTGGTGCTCAGCGCGCTGCACCCCTCGTACGCCCCGCCCGGGCAGGCGCTGATCGCCACCACCGTGCTCGGCCGCCGCGCCTTCGACGCCGGCGGGCCGGCCGCGCTGGAGCCGGCCGTGCGCAAACGGCTGGCGGAGCTGTACGGCACGCCGACCGGCGGCTGGCAGTTCCTCGGCGTGCGGCACCTGCCGGACGCGGTGCCCGCCATGCCGCCGCCGCACAACACCCGGCGGCCGGTGCGGCTGCTGGCCGGGCTGTACGTGTGCGGCGACCACCGGGACACCAGCAGCGTGCAGGGGGCGCTGGTCTCCGGACGGCGCGCGGCCGAGGCCGTGGCGCGCGACCTCGGGCTGCCGACCAGCACCCCGGAGGCCGCCGCGGCCTGACGGACCCGGGGGCACGCGGTCCGTCGCCGGTCCGGGCTGTCGGACGGGTGACGGACCGCATGCCAGTATGCCAATATGACCGCTGATCGGATGATTCCCGTCACCCCACCGGCCATCCCACCGGCCGCCCCACCGGCCGCCGCGTGAGCGCCGGACCCACCGTCCAGCCGCTCGCGCTGATCCTGGTCCCCGCCGCCGCGGTCGCCGCCCCGCTGCTGGCCGACCGGCTGCTGCGGTGGATCGCCGTGCCCACCGTGGTGTTCGAGATCCTGCTCGGCGTCCTGATCGGCCCCGACGCCCTGGGCTGGGTGCACGTCGACGTCCTGACCGACGCGCTCTCGCGGTTCGGGCTGGCCATGCTGATGTTCCTGGCTGGGTACGAGATCGACTTCGCCAGACTGCGCGGCGGCCCGCTGCGCCGGGCCACCGCCGCCTGGCTGGTCACCGTGCTGGCCGCGCTCGTCCTCGGCGCGCTGGTCGACCCGCACCCGCTGGACGGCGCCTTCGCCGGGCTGGCGCTCACCACCACCGCGCTCGGCACCATCCTGCCGGTGCTGCGCGACTCCGGGGAGCTGCCCACCCCGTTCGGCTCGCTGGTCATGGCCACCGGCGCGGTCGGCGAGTTCGGGCCGATCATCGCCGTCGCCGTGCTGCTCAGCGGCAACACCCCGGCCCGCACCGCCGTCGTCCTGGCCGCCTTCGCGGTGATCACCGCCGTCGCGGTCGGCGGCGCCCGGCGCCCGCGGCCGGCCTGGATGACCGGGCTGATCCGGCGCACCCTGCGCACCTCCGGTCAGTTCGCCGTGCGCACCGTGGTCCTGGTGCTCGCCACCATGGTGGCCGCCGCGCTCTGGCTGGAGCTGGACATGCTGCTCGGCGCGTTCACCGCCGGCATCGTCTCCCGGTTGCTGCTCCGCGACATGCCCCGGCACACCGAGGAGGTCATCGAGGCCAAGCTGGAGGGCATCGGCTTCGGCTTCCTCGTCCCGGTGTTCTTCGTCGTCAGCGGGATGGACTTCGACCTGGACGCGCTGCTCGGCGACCCGGGCACGCTGCTGCTCGTACCGGTCTTCCTGCTCCTGCTGCTCGCCCTGCGCGGAGTGCCCGCCGCGCTGCTCGCGCCCGCCGGGCTGGGGCGGCGTGACCGGGCCGCGCTCGGCCTGTACGGCGCGACCGCGCTGCCGCTGGTCGTGGTGATCACCACGATCGAGGTGGACACCGGCCACCTGCCGTCCTCGACCGCGGCCGCCCTGGTCGGCGCGGGCATGCTCTCGGTGCTGCTGTTCCCGCTGACCGCGCAGCGGCTGCGCGGGCACGTCCGGCCGCCGGCCGCCGTCGGGGGCGGCCGGCCGCGGGTGAACGCCGAGAGCTGGTGACGCCTCGGACCGGTCGGGGCCGGTGCGTTCTCGGGCCGGTCAGATCACCCCCGCCTGACGGGCCGTTTCCTCGAACGCCCGCGCCACCGGGCTGCCCCGGTACGGGGTGAGCCGGCGGTGGAAGTCGCGCACGTACTCCAGCGACCGGGCCGACCGCATCTCCCCCGCCGCCCGCAGCGCGTCGGTCGCCATGCCGCAGGCCTCGTCGAGGTCCCCCATGCCGAGCCGGGCGGTGGCCAGCACCAGCCGGCAGAAGATCCGGCTGCGGGCGTACGCGGGCGAGCGCAGCCGCAGCGACTTCTCGGCGTGCTGGGCGGCCGTGCGCCACTGCTGGAGGTCCCGGTAGCAGTGCGCGAACTCGTCGGAGAGCTGCGCCTCGTCGAAGAACCGGGCCCAGGACGGCAGGTCGTCGCCGGTCCGGGCGGCCGCCAGCGCGCGCTCGGCCCGGACCAGCGCGGTGGTGCAGGAGCGGACGTCGCCGAGCAGGCCGTGCCCGCGCGCCTCGGCGGCGTGCAGCAGGGCCTGCACGGTCGGCGGCACCGCCGTGCCCACGCCCTGCTGGGCGACCCGGGCCAGCTGGACAGCCTCCCGGCCGTGGCCGAGGTGGACGGCCTGCTGGCTCATCGTCACCAGCACGTACCCGCCGAGCGCGCGGTCCCCGGCGGCCTGGGAGAGCCGCAGCGCCTGGACGAAGTAGCGCTGGGCCAGACCGTGCGCGGCGATGTCGAAGGACGTCCAGCCGGCCAGCCGGGTGAGGTCGGCGACGGCCCCGAACAGGGCACGGCCGATCTGCTCGCCGTAGCGGCCGCGCAGCATCGGCTCGGCCTCGCTCTCCAGGTAGCGGACCAGCGCCTGGCGGGCGTGGCCGCCGCCGTAGGCGTGGTCCAGCGCGCGGAACAGGTCGCCGACGGCACGGATGGCGGCGATGTCGCCCCGGCCGACGCGCAGCGCCGGGCGCTGATCGCGGCCCGGGTCGTGGAAGGGCGGCTCGACGGCGATCGGGGGGCGCCGGCTCTGGGTGGGCACCCGGGCGCCGAGCGCGGCGGACCCGGCGGCGCCGGCCGTCGGGGCGGTACCGCCACCGGCGGGGCCGGTCCGGGCGACCGGGGCCGGGCCGCGCGGCGCGGGGCCGACGGGGTGGCCGACGGCCCCGCCGGGCGGGCCGACGGGCGGCACACCGGTTCCGGGATCGGGCCGGACCAGGGTGGAGCCGTCCCTGGCGACCCGCTCGTCGGTGCGGCCGATCAGCCAGTCGCGGCTGGGCACCACCAGGCCGGCCGGGGTGAAGGCGATCCGGCGCAGCTCGGACTGCGGCCCGATGTCCTTGCGCCACATGCTCGCCACGATGTCCACCGCCTCCTGCGGCGTCTCGGCGAACTCCAGGCCGGCGTAGACCGGGGCGCAGGCGTCCAGGCCGAGGTCCTGCGCGGTGAGACGGCGGCCGAGCCGGCGGGTGAACACCTCGGCGATCAGCGCCGGGGTGGCGCCGCGGGGCTGCTGGCCGCGGAGCCAGCGGGTGACGGAGGTCTTGTCGTAGCGCAGGTCCAGGCCGTGCTCCAGGCCGAGCTGGTCGACCCGGCGGGCCAGGCCGGCGTGCGAGAAGCCGGCCTCCTCGATCAGCGCGGCGAGCTGGAGGTTCTGGGTGGTGCCGGCCGGCTGGTGCCGCTCCGGGGCGTGCGGCCGCTCGGGCGCGTGCCGGTCGGGCGCGTGCGGCCGCTCCGGGGCGTGCCGGTCGGCGGCATGACGCTCTGCGGCGTGGTGCTCGGCGGCACGGAGCTCGGCACCGTGGTGCTCTGCGGCGTGCCGGTCGGCGGGTGTGGCCTGCTCGGGCAGCCGCACGTCGTCGGCGGCGGTCGGGGCGTCGGGGGCGTCCGGAAGGGCCCGGCCGACCGGACCTCGGTGCTGGTCGAGCGGGTCGAGCGGTCCGTACGCCGGGCTGTCGGTTGCAGGCCTTTGGGGCATAGTCAGTCAACACCTCTCGGACGCCGCACCGGCTCCACCAGCGGTTCGGCTGCCTGTGGCGACGCCCCCTGTCGGGAATCGGCGTGAATGTAGCGAGCATTCGGGCGCTATGGGTGGTTCTGACCCAGCAATCCTCCGAACGGGTGAAGCATCCGCGCCCATTGTGGGGAAGACACCTCTGGATGGGTTTGGCTTGGAGGACGCTCTTCGGCCATCGGCCGCGCCGACGGCGTGATGGCGGGGAACACCACAGTTCAGCGGGGTGCTGTAGGGAGCCGCCACATGGGAGGCGGAGCCGGCCGGCGCCGATGTCGCGGTCGAAAACGCGCCCCCGCGGTCGAGTACCGGACCGCCGGCCGGACCACCGCCCGGACCACCGACCGGGCCGCTCGACGGCTTCCGGACGCCCCGTCGAGGACATGGGCCGCACACCTATGACGATCCGCCGGGATGTAGCGGCCATCCACATAGTGTCGCTCCCCCGCGCTTCCTACCGTGGGCCGGCAGGGGCCTGACGGGGAGTCCGGAGCTCGGCGCGCACTACCGCATGCCGGCCGGCCCCCGACGACCGGCGGGGCCGAACAGCTACGATCTCGCTTCCCTCCTTGGGGCACGAAACACCCACTGTCGACGGGCGGCCGCACCTTGAACGACCTCCACACCAGCTCGGCACCCGCGCTCCGCCGTCTGCTGGACCTGCTCGTCTCCGGCGCCGCCACCGAGGACTTCGCCGACGTACTCGCCGACGCCCGCCGGCAGGGCGCCCCGGCGGCGGTGCTGAGCGAGATCGACGACGCCACCTGGCAGGCCCTGCGCGTCCACCGCACGATGCGCCAGCACCGGCGCCGCGAGACCGAACTGACGGCGCTCTTCGACACCGCCGGCGACCTCGCCGCCTCCCGCGACCTGGACACCGTGCTGCAGGCGATCGTCCGCCGGGCCCGGATGCTGCTGGGCACCGACACCGCCTATCTGACCCTCCCGGACGAGGCCGCCGGCGACACCTACATGCGGGTCACCGACGGCTCGGTCTCGGTGCTCTTCCAGACCCTGCGGCTCAGTCTCGGCGACGGCCTCGGCGGCCTGGTCGCACAGACCGCCCGCCCGTACGCCACCCCCGACTACCGCACCGACGGCCGCTTCCACCACACCGGCACCATCGACGCGGGCGTGCTCGACGAGGGCCTGGTGGCGATCATCGGCGTGCCGCTGTTGCTCGGCGGCCGGGTGATCGGCGTGCTCTTCGCCGCCGACCGCTCGCCGCGCGCCTTCTCCCCCGACGAGGTCGCGCTGCTCTGCACGCTGGCCGCGCACGCCGCCATCGCGCTGGACACCGCCAAGTCGCTGGCCGACACCCGGGCCGCGCTCACCGAGCTGAACAGCGCCAACGAGCTGATCCGCGCCCACTCCGCCGCCGTCCAGCGCGCCGCGCAGGGCCACGACCGGCTCACCGACCTGGTGCTGCGCGGGGCCGAGGTGCCGGACGTCGCCGCGGCGGTGGCCGCCCTGCTCGGCGGCGAGATAGCCGTCCTGGACGCCGAGGGCGAGCCCCTGGCCGGCCGGGCCGCCGCACCGGGCACCGGACCGGCCGAGGCGGCGGCCGCGTCCCGGGCCGAGGGGCGGTCGGTGCGGCACGGCGCGGCCTGGGTGTGCGCGGTGCTGGCCGGGCAGGAGCAGCTCGGCACCCTGGTGCTGCGCGGCCGTCCGGACCTCGACGACGCCGACCGCCGGCTGTTCGAACGGGCGGGCGTGGTGACCGCGCTGCTCCTGCTGCTGCGACGCTCGGTCGCCGAGACCGAGAACCGGGTGCGCGGCGAGCTGCTGGCCGATCTGCTCACCGCTGCGGACCGGGACCCGGCCGGGCTGACCGCGCGCGGCCGGCGGCTGGGCGTGGACCTCGGCCGCCCGCACCTGGTGCTGGTCGCGGAACCGGGCGACCCGCGGGACGCCGCTGCCCGCTCCCGGCTGGCGGGCGCGGCCGGGCGGTACCTGTTCGGCTCGCGGGGCATCGGCGCGGAGCACGGCGAGGCGGTGGTGCTGCTGGTCCCGGCCGGCGAGGGCGGGGCCGCCGAAGGGGACGCCACGGGAGGCTCCGAGGCCGCCCGGCACGCCGCCGAGCGGCTCGCCCGGCTGGCCGGGTTCCCGGTCACGGTGGGCGCCGGCCCTCCCGCCGCCGGACCGGTCGCGCTGGCCGCCGCGTACGGGGAGGGGCTGCGCTGCGTCCGGGCGCTGCGGGTGCTCGGCCGGTCCGGCGAGGGCGCCTCGGCGCGGGCGCTCGGCTTCCTGGGCGTGCTGCTCGGCGACGGCCACGACGTGGCGGGCTTCGTGCGCGCGACGCTGGGCCCGCTGCTGGAGTACGACGCCCGGCGCGGCACCGAGCTGGTCCGCACCCTGCGCGCGTACTTCGACTGCGGCGGCAGCCTCACCCGGGCCAAGGACGAGCTGCACGTCCACGTGAACACGGTGGTGCAGCGGCTGGACCGGGTCGAGGTGCTGCTGGGCGGGGACTGGAACGGCCCGGAGCGCTCGCTGGAGCTCCAGCTGGCGCTGCGGTTGCAGCTGCTGTCCGGGCCGTGAGCGGCCCGCCGGGCGCCGTTCGGGCCGTGCTGTCCGGACAGGGGCCCGGCCGGTCCGCCGACGGGCGGGCGTACAGTGGGGAGGTTGGTCTCGAACGCCTGGCAAGGAGCAGTGGTGAGCGAGAACGTGCGGTTCATACGCATGGGCATCGGCGAGGGCGCCGTCCCCTACCAGGAGGCCTGGGAGGAGCAGCAGCGGCTGCACGCCCTGCGGGTCGCGGACGAGATCCCGGACACGGTGCTGCTGCTGGAGCACCAGCCCGTCTACACCATGGGCAAGCGCACCAACCCGGCCGATCTGCCGCTGGACGGCACCCCGGTGGTCGAGGTCAACCGGGGCGGCGAGATCACCTGGCACGGCCCCGGCCAGCTGGTCGGCTACCCGATCGTCAAGCTGCCGGACCCGATCGACGTGATCGCGTACGTGCGGCGGCTGGAGGAGGCCCTGATCCGCAGCTGCGGCGCGTTCGGCGTGGAGAGCACCCGGGTCGAGGGCCGCAGCGGCGTCTGGGTGCTGGGCGAGACCATCCCGGACGCGGTGGTGGACCCGGAGCAGGTCGTCGACATCGGCAAGCTCACCCTGCGGATGGGCCTGCCGCTGGGCATCGACCCGCGGCTGGCCGGCCCCGAGTACGCGCCGTCCAACGCCGGACAGCGCGGTGACGACCGCAAGCTGGCCGCGATCGGCGTCCGGGTCGCGCGCGGGGTCACCATGCACGGCTTCGCGCTGAACTGCGATCCGGACATGACCTGGTTCGACAAGATCGTGCCGTGCGGCATCCGGGACGCCGGGGTCGCCTCGCTGACCGGCGAGCTGGGCCGGGACCTCACCGTCTCCGAGGCGCTGCCGCTGGTCGAGAAGCACCTGGCCGAGGTGTTCGCCGAACTGCCCGAGCCGGCCCCCGGCCGCTGAGGCCCACCGCCCCGGCACCCGCTCGTCCCCAGAGCCGCTCGTCCCCGTAGCCGCTCGTCCCCCGTCAACACCCCCCCGGGAATCTACCCACCGGTAGCCCTGTTGCCCTGCGATTGCGGGGCCGCTGCCCCGGCGAAGGCCGTACAAGCACAGGCGTACCCTGGGGGTACCCCGTCTAGTTCTAGGAGTCGCACGTGTCCGCTGTCGCACCCGACGGCAGGAAGCTGCTCCGCCTGGAGGTCCGCAACAGCGAGACCCCCATCGAGCGGAAGCCCGAGTGGATCAAGACCCGCGCGAAGATGGGCCCGGAGTACAACGCCCTCCAGTCGCTGGTGAAGAAGGAAGGGCTGCACACGGTCTGCCAGGAGGCCGGCTGCCCCAACATCTTCGAGTGCTGGGAGGACCGCGAGGCCACCTTCCTCATCGGCGGTGACCAGTGCACCCGCCGCTGCGACTTCTGCCAGATCGACACCGGCAAGCCCGCCGAGTTCGACCGGGACGAGCCGCGCCGCGTCGCCGAGTCCATCGTCACCATGGACCTCAACTACGCCACCATCACCGGTGTCGCCCGCGACGACCTGCCGGACGGCGGCGCCTGGCTGTACGCCGAGACGGTGCGCCAGGTGCACGCGATGACCGCCGGCCGCGAGGGCGGCCGCACCGGCGTCGAGCTGCTGATCCCGGACTTCAACGCGGTGCCGGAGCAGCTGGCCGAGGTCTTCTCGTCCCGCCCCGAGGTGCTGGCGCACAACGTCGAGACGGTGCCGCGGATCTTCAAGCGGATCCGGCCGGCCTTCCGCTACGAGCGCTCGCTGGACGTCATCACCCAGGCGCGCGCCGCCGGGCTGGTCACCAAGTCCAACCTGATCCTGGGCATGGGCGAGACCCGCGAGGAGGTCAGCCAGGCGCTGGCCGACCTGGTCGGGGCCGGCTGCGAGCTGATCACCATCACCCAGTACCTGCGCCCCTCGCTGCGCCACCACCCGGTGGAGCGGTGGGTCAAGCCGCAGGAGTTCGTCGAGCTGCAGGAGGAGGCCGAGGAGCTCGGCTTCGCCGGGGTCATGTCCGGTCCGCTGGTCCGCTCGTCGTACCGCGCCGGGCGGCTGTACCGGCAGGCACTGGAGCGCCGGGAGCAGGCCGCGGTCTGAGCCGACCGGCCGAGAGCCGAACCGGCCGGGCGTGCTCGCCGAGCGTGAGCGTGTTTGAGCCATTGGAAGGGCGGAGCCGAGGCTCCGCCCTTCCGCGTTCATCACGCTTTGACTGCCTGGTCACGGGCTGGTAACACGGGGTGGTGACGATGGACTCGTCGCGATTGTTCGATTCTTCTCAGCCACGGCCACGGCCGCGAGGGGAGCTGTTCGGCATGCAGATGCGGATCCGGTCGATGGGGGTTGCGCTGCGGTTCGCCGAGAGCGTCCTGCTGTCCGGCGGACAGCGGCAGGCCCGGCGCAACGCCTGGGCGGCGGTGTGCGAGAACCGCCGGTACGCGGCCGACCGGCGGCACGACGCACTGGTGTCGGGGGCTCCGGCGGGCCTCCCGTCCGGCCCCGCGGCCGGCCCCGTCGCAGGGTCGGCAACGGGCCGGGCGGCACGCCGCCGACCGCTTCCGTAACGGCACCCGGGTCACGGTTCGGGGCGAACGGGCACCCGGGCTTGGATATCCCGTACCCACGCCACGTACCATGAGCCTTATGGCGAGGGAAACATCCGAGAACCCCGGGCGACTGAAGCAGATCCGCCTGGCGTACACCATGACCAAGAAGGTCGACACCAAGATCGGCCTGATCATCGCCGGCGTCGGCCTGCTGACCTTCGGCGTGTTCCTCGCCATCGGCTTCGCGATCGAGCACCCCGTCTACCTGGGCATCCTGGGCTTCATCGTGGCCGTCCTGGCCATGGCGATCGTCTTCGGGCGCCGGGCCGAGCGTGCCGCGTTCGGGCAGATGGAGGGCCAGCCGGGCGCCGTCGCGGCGGTGCTGAACAACATCCGGCGCGGCTGGAGCGCCAACACCACCCCGGTGGCCGTCACCCGCAGCCAGGACGCGGTCTACCGCGCCGTGGGCCGGGCCGGCATCGCGCTGATCGGTGAGGGCAACCCGAACCGGGTCCGCCAGCTCCTCGCGTCCGAGAAGAAGAAGATGGCCCGGGTCGTCGGCGACGTGCCGGTGCACGACATCGTGGTGGGCAACGGCGAGGGCGAGGTCCCGCTCAAGAAGCTGCAGATCCACCTGATGCGTCTGCCGCGCGCCATCACGCCCGCCCAGGTCACCGAGACCAACGACCGGCTGCGCGCGCTGGGCGACCTGCTCTCCAAGGCCCCCATCCCCAAGGGCCCGATGCCCAAGGGCGCCCGGATGCCCAAGGGCGGCCAGGTCCGCTGATCCCCTCCCCCGTCGACAGCACGAGAACGGCCCCGCCGCGGAAGCTCCGCGGCGGGGCCGTTCGTCGTTCTCGTGCGTTCCCGGTGCGCTCCCCGAGGGGCCCGGGGTGCCCGGGTCCGGGCCTCGACGGCCGGACCGGGGTCCTCAGATCCGGACCTCGACGGTGCCGACCGCCTTGTCGTGCAGCCCGCGGGTGTCCCGGTCCCAGACCAGCGCCGGCACCAGCAGGCAGAGCAGCACGGTGCGCAGCAGCACCTGCGGAATGGTCGCCCGGCTGCCGTCCAGGCGGACGACCCGCAGCCCGAACAGCCGCTTGCCCACGGTCGTCCCGGTGGTGGCGAGCAGCAGCACGGTGACCGCGAAGAACAGCGGGGTGGTCCACATGTTCGCCGAGGACGCGGAGCCCTTGGCGATCAGCCCGTAGGAGACCAGGGCGACCAGCCAGCCGTCGACGAACAGCGCGCCCATCCGGCGGCCGGGTCCGGCGATCGAGCCGGGGCCCTCCTTGGGCAGTCCGAGGCGCTCACCGCGGTGGCCGAAGTCGGCGCCCATCTTCTCGGCGGCCGCCTTCGGGCCGTCGATCCACGATCCCAACGCTTCTCTGGTGTCCACGAATCCACACTAACCGGGCGAACGCCGGGGACGGCCACCGCCTCCCCCGCCGGACCCGCCACCGACGGGTGAATCGGCTGTCGCCGGCTTTCCACCACTCCCACCGAATGGTCCAGACCACTCTGGTGGCCCCACCTGGCAGGCCAAGGCGTTTTGTCCGGTCCCGTACGGCTTTGCCGCCCTCCGGACAGGTGTGGTTAACATTCAGGAAACGACTGGGTCACCGACCGGAAACGGCCCGTTCCTAGGGTGAGCCACATTCGCAACACCGAGGAGGATGGATGTTCAACAACGCCGCCGAAGTGAAGCAGTTCATCCAGGACAACGACGTGAAGTTCGTCGACGTCCGCTTCTGCGACCTGCCGGGCGTCTTGCAGCACTTCTCCGTACCCGCGGCGACGTTCGACCCGTCCGAGATCCTGATGTTCGACGGCTCGTCGATCCGCGGCTTCCAGGCCATCCACGAGTCCGACATGGCGCTGGTCCCCGACCTCGCCACGGCCCGGCTCGACCCGTTCCGCCAGGAGAAGCACCTCAACATCAACTTCTTCATCCAGGACCCGGTGACCGGCGAGGCCTACAGCCGCGACCCGCGCAACGTCGCCAAGAAGGCCGAGGCCTACCTCGCCTCCTCCGGCATCGCGGACACCGCGTTCTTCGGCCCCGAGGCGGAGTTCTACGTCTTCGACTCGGTCCGGTTCGACACCAGCGCCAACGCCTCGTACTACCACATCGACTCCGAGGCCGGCGCCTGGAACAGCGGCTCCACCGAGGGCGACGTCCGCGGCTACAAGGTCAAGTACAAGGGCGGCTACTTCCCCGTCCCGCCCGTCGACCACTTCGCCGACCTGCGCGCCGAGATGTCCCTGGAGCTGGCCAGGGCCGGCCTGGAGGTCGAGCGCCAGCACCACGAGGTCGGCACCGCCGGCCAGGCCGAGATCAACTACAGGTTCAACACCCTGCTGCACGCCGCCGACGACCTGATGCTGTTCAAGTACATCATCAAGAACGTCGCCTGGCGGAACGGCAAGACGGCCACCTTCATGCCGAAGCCGATCTTCGGCGACAACGGCTCGGGCATGCACGTCCACCAGTCGCTGTGGACCCAGGGCACGCCGCTCTTCTACGACGAGCAGGGCTACGCCGGGCTCTCCGACACCGCCCGCTACTACATCGGCGGCCTGCTCAAGCACGCCCCGTCGCTGCTCGCCTTCACCAACCCGTCGGTGAACTCCTACCACCGCCTGGTCCCCGGCTTCGAGGCCCCGGTCAACCTGGTCTACTCCCAGCGCAACCGCTCCGCCGCGATCCGCATCCCGATCACCGGCTCCAACGCCAAGGCCAAGCGCATCGAGTTCCGCGCCCCCGACCCCTCCTCCAACCCCTACCTGGCCTTCTCCGCCATGCTGATGGCCGGCCTGGACGGCATCAAGAACAAGATCGAACCCCTCGAGCCGGTCGACAAGGACCTCTACGAGCTGGCCCCCGAGGACCACGCCAACGTCCCCCAGGTCCCCTCCTCCCTCCCCGCCGTCCTGGAGGCCCTCGAAGCCGACCACGAGTACCTCCTCGCCGGCAACGTCTTCACCCCCGACCTCATCGAGACCTGGATCGACTTCAAGCGCACCCAGGAGATCGCCCCCATCGCCCTCCGCCCCCACCCCCACGAGTTCGAGCTCTACTACGACCTGTAAAGAACATCTGACCTGCGGAAACGCAGGTCGATCCCTCGGTGTTTCTGCGGGGTCAGCACCTCGCTGACCCCGCAGAAATGCCGGGTTCTTGGCAGCCGGTCATACTTCAGCTGGATGAGTGTGCGGGCAGATCGAACTCGTGGAGGCACTGCTGTTCTTCCCGATCTGGCAAGGCTGGAACGGAGTTTCCTGCCCGGCAACATCGCCAGCGTAAGGGGCTGGCTGCTCGGACGGTCGCCACTCTTCGCGGTCTCCGGCTGCACCCCCTTGTCCAGCCAGACGTCAGCTCCTGACCCGATAAAGAAACCTGACGTAGCTCCAGAGCGACAGCGCACGCTGCTGCTCCTCCAGGATGCTCGACTCCCGCTTAAGCGCCTGAAGCTCGATCGCATGAGATCGAAGCTGAGCCGCGCGGCGGTCGAACTCCTCCCGCATGGCATGCGCAGCGTCAGCAGCGGGTTTGTTGAGCTTCACCAGGTTCGCCCGCTCACCACCGATTCGAACTGTCACGTAATCCTTTGCCGCACGCGCCGCAGTCTCAATGTCACGCTGTCGATCGCCCAACGCACGAAACTGTGGAGCAAATGAGTCCTCTACTTCTCGGGCGTTCTGCTCCGGAAGAGCAATGGGGCATTGACGATTTAGCTCGGCTATACTTCGCTCCCGCCATTTCCGCAACAACGCCGCACGATGAGACCCCACCCCGGGAACTCTGATCGCTTCGCCGTCTCGACGAACCAACAGGACGCCTGTTCCGCCCACTCGAAATCCGGTGAAGTCTGCAGCGGTTCGAATCCCTGCTTCAGCTAGAGCACGTAGCACCTTCTTGCCACCTATAGACAGGTAGGCTCGATCAACTTCGAGCTGTTGAAGCCGATCTTCGATCCAACTGTGCCGGAATGGTTCAGCAGCCTTGTCAATCGCTGCCTGGAATATAGCCGAAAGCTGCGTTCGCTCAATCTCCAGCAACGCCATCGCCGCACGCATCTCCCCCTCGATCCGAGCGTGTTCCTTCTGCAGGCGTTGCGTCAGCTCCTTTTGCCCTCCAGTAAAAAGTGCTATGCGTTGCGATTCCTCTTCCTCCCATCGTTCGCGCTCCGTCACAAGCTGAGCATGGCCGACTCCAGGATCGCCAATGTGCGACAGGAGTTGGCCCACAGTCTCTGAGTCGCGCAGCATCTCGCGCACTTCTGCTCTTGAACGCCAGCCCAATACCGCTGCACCAGCAAGAAGCCCACCGAATCCCAATTCAGCAACGGCGGTGAGGCCAACATCCCATGAACCCGTTACGCCAAGGATCGGAGTCAACACAAGGGAAACCGTCGACGCAACCAACGTCACGTCTCCGGCTCGACGCCCCCGAAACGTCCGACCGCCTCGGATGGCAGACCTGGAATATCCATCCATCACAGAAAGATGACTCTGTAGCCACGCCGGGCGCCCGCCCCGCGCCGGGTCGGCGCCTTCATCCGAGTTGCCAGCGTCCTCCACCTTGGCAGGCACAATACCCTGGCCCAGGTCTGGCAACTCAGCCAACGGCCTATCGACCATTGCAATTACGACCTGCGCCAGCTCCCGGATCCGCGAATCCGGATGTTGAAGGAGAGTCAGAAATCGGGCTGAACTCCCGGGAGTCTCGAAGTCCGCCCGCTCCAGCAATAGGTGTTCCGCATCGGGCTCATGGAGTTGTCCCCACAATGACGGGTCTGCGGCCACGGCCGATAGTGAAAGATAGATCACCCAAGCCGAGAAGTTGTCAATGCCAGAGCCAAAGTCCTCCACCCCCCTCGACGGGGGCTGGTAGTTTCGATGGCCCGACTCCGTTCCCAGCAGGCCTGACAACGCCGGAACGTACATCCCATCGTAGTCAACAAGACGCAAGGTGTCGTCCGATGCGACCAGAATGTTCCCGTGCTGTAGATCGCCGTGTGCAACTCCGGCTGCAGACAGGCCCATCATCAGGTCCTTGAATCGCCCAACTGCAGCTTCGATTGACTTCTTGTCCTGGTGGTGAGACTCAAGCCACTGAAGGAGCGTCTCCCCCTCCGCCCACTCCATCTTGAGCGCGGGGTACCAGAGCCCGTCAACCTGCACTCCCTGCGGAAGATACTCGAACTCCATCTTCCACTGCTGCGGGAGATCGCCCAATGAAATAGAGGAAAGATGGTTGCTAATCTCTTGGTAGCGCATCTCCTGATCCAGGGCATGCCGCGTGAAACACTTGACCGCGAACCGCCTACCGTCTGGACACATCATTGAGAATACAACCGACGAGCCACCCGACCTGGACTTAGGCTGGTTCCAGCGGCCGACCTCCGCAGTGGATTCCTTCAGGTCCGGATGTGCGAAGCAGAGTCTTGGATTCTGCACAGCCAGTACATAGTCGCCACCACTCGGGTATCTCTGCGCAGGAGAAGCCTCCCCGGCCGGCGCGGGAAGCGACACCAACTGATCACCCCACGAAATTAATGTGGACGAAAGTCACATCGTCGTTGCGAAGTCGTCCGGTACTCCGCTGCTGGTTCACCCAGTCTTCGAATCCCGATTCGTCATCGGCCCGACCAAAGTCCCGGAGGTTGTGAATCAGACCTTCGAACCTAGACGCTGACGTCTCATCGGCACAGTCGATGAGATAAGCTGCCAATGCGTCCGTCATCAACATGAGCTCATCGCCCCTCTCCGCGTACCCGCGAGTGAACATAGTCCGCTCGCCAGTCACTACCCAGTCGCGATCTCTGCTGCCCAGAAGGTGCGGAGAGTTTCCGAACGCAGCCGCCGACTTCAATGGAAAGCGTCTTATCAACCGACCATCGCGGACCTGAAAGAGACAGGAATCTCCCAAAGCAGCCGTTAACCAGCGCCGCCTGTGACGGTCCACCACAGGCGGCGCATTGCCCGGGACGTCCACGTACACGGCCAGAGTCGTTGCAAATGCGCCAGCCGCAAGCTTCGGATACTCAAACCACCTCGGTGGACGTCCCGTTGCCATCCGTCGATTGAGATAGCCCGCGTGCCACACCTCCCACTCACCACTGAGCCGTGTCATTACTTTGCCGAAGGCAGCCCCCGGCCCCTCAAGCGCTTCCGGTTCCTCGGCAACCCCGATCGCCATCGTCCGGGCCAAGTGGTGGGCCCACTCTCGTGCAAGGGTGCTCTCCGATGCTCCATCGGACACCACCACCGTGATCGGTTCGGCCCGCAGGTCCGAGGCCGCCCCCTCAGGAACGACATAGCATGCGTCCTCGCACTCCGACCTGCTATTGCCCCTCTTCGGGATGATCAGCTGGGTAACGGCAACGCCAACGTTCGCCCCTGTCACCGGAAGTTGGTCACACGAGTACCGATGTCCAGGAACTGGACCACCGAGCTGATGTCACCGTTGTAAACGAATCCACGCGTGGCGCCACTGACGACGTAACCCAACGATTGCGCGTATCCCCGCATGTGATCTGGCAACACGCTCGACATGGAGAAGAGTGTGTGCGACAGACCGTTCGGCAGCCCGTCTTCGGAATCAGGGAAAGTCACCGGATCCTGCTGCCCCATCGAGACATGCAGATTGAAAAGCAGCGCAGGGCCGTCCGCAGTGACATGCGTGCTGATAGCGTGTCCGGCTCCTACCGGATCGCCATCAGTGGACGCTCCATCAGTAAGATTGAGAACAATCGGGGGAAATCCACCCGGATGCTCCGAAACCCATCCCGCGACGAGGGTCTCGGCATACCTCAGCGCCTCATTCATCGGCGTTCCCCCCGATGCCACCGGCTCTACCCAAATCGGCTTGCCTTGAGCCGCTTCTACGAATCCGCCAGCGCCGTCACTCACCAGTACGGTCTGCTGGGACATGTAGGCCGGGTTGTCCGCGACCACCGAGATCGGAATCAAGTCCCGACCTTGGAGCTCTCCTCCGAACACCGGCCCGACTGTTGCACCGTATCCGACAACAGCCACATGGAAGTAGTCGCGGACGGTGTCTTCCTTACCGCATTTGACAGTCAGTTCAAACAGGAGTCGATTGATCGCCTCGGCCACCGCGACGGCCTTGCGCTGCGGCACCCCCGCGTCAACCTCCTCCTCCATGGAACCAGACTGGTCCACTAGAAAAACAAGGCAGCCGGGATTGCTGCGACTGATCTCCGCCTCATAGGCCATCCGCGTAGACTCCTGAGTCACTTCAAGGGGGCCATCACGCCGACTGTTGAGTCCGTGACCCTACGCCTGCCCCCGACAGTAGCCATGAGTGTAGCGACCGACACAGAAGGGGGAGTCCATGTCGAGTGTGGACGAGGGGGGTCAGAAGCAGCTCGCTGCCGGGCTGCGCAGGCGGAGGCGCGAGGCAGAAGCCAAGCTGACGCTGCGTCGGCGACTCAATCGAAGCTACGTCATCTGCTCGGCAGCCGTAATGTGCGCCCTGATGGTTGGTTCGATTGCGTCAGCAATCGCACCGGTCGAGGGCGTCGTACGGAAGATCGATGCCGTGTGCCTGGTACTGATCATCGCGTTCGGCGCAGCCGGCTTGTTGATCAAAAGGTGGGGCCACAGGAACGCGGTACCACGCCTGGTGGAAGCAGAGACTCAACTTGAGGTGATCCAGAACGACCTACGCTGGGTCGAGTCGGGCATCAGCAATCCTGTCGCAATCAACCAGAATCTCTACCGTGCGGACATCGCCGGAATCATCGAAGGCTTCCAGAGCGGCAGCGACAAGTACCGGCGGCGACACAACCGTCTTCAGTCGATCATCATCATCGCCTCGCTTGGCACTACTACGGTCGCTGCGCTCCAGAACGCGGTCCCTGGACATCAGTGGCTGACTGTAGGACTCAGCCTCCTGGTCGGCGGCTCAACAGGCTTCATGGGCTACTACAAGTTCCGCGAGCGGAGCTTCTACCTCCAGCAGTCGGCCGACCAGGTCGAGGCCGAGCACAATGCGATGATCCTCAGCGTCGGGGACTATGCAGGCCTCAGTCAGCCGGCAGCGCTGGCGCGGCTCGTCGAGCGGGTCGAGCAGATTCGAAACGAGCAGCGCCGACGCCAGCAACAGCTCGACCAGCCCGCGGGTGGCCAGGCCATCGAACCCGGCGAGTAGGCCTCGGACGGGCTCGGCCACAGATTCAGTGACGGCAGGCACATCGGCCGGTACGCGCAGTGCGGTGGGACTCTCCGGATGGCTTCGGCAGCCGTCGCTCATGTGGTCGACGAGGTGTGTTCTGCGGGCTGCCACGTCTTCCTCGCCACCCCACCCGGGCCTGTGCCGCCGGTCGGCGGCCCGGGCAGGTGCGGGTCGGGATTACTCCGCAGAAGGTTCGGGAATGCGCCAGAGGATGGGGAAGCGATCCGCGTCCGGCAGGCTGAGCGGGCCTACTGGACCTATCTGCTTGATCAGATAGCCGAAGACCATGTGGTGGGCCTCCTCGGACACGTCGTCCCAGGTGTCCGGGGTCACAATCATGACCTCTCTCATCAGGCTCAGGTCCGACTCATTCTCAAGCATCTCCGCCCGGTCATCCCGGTCCATCGTCTCGTCGGCCCGCATCGCGCGAATCGACTCCGCGAGGAGGTTGGGCTCCGCCCGCAACCGGCGGCGCACTTCCCGGCAGCCGTACTGGAAGGCCGCGTACGCGTCCATCGCCTCCCGATCCATGTTCTGGTAGCCGTACGGCGTGCCTTCGGTGGCTCCGATGTAGTCGCCCTTCAGCGTGTGCAGCAGGACCCTCAGCGCGTGCTCGGCCCCGTCCTCCTCGATGAACTTCTCCATCGCCCGGATCCACACGTCCTCGGAGATGATCGGTTCGTGCGGGGCGGCGAGCCCGGGGGCGATCTGGATGGCGCTGAACGGGTTGACCAGGATGCCCATGACCATCTCGGGCGTCCACTTGCCGTCCTCACCACCCCAGCCGCTGTTGGCCAGTTCCTGGAACGACTTCCGGCCACCCTTCTCTCCTTCCCGGACTGCCCGCCACAGCCGCAGGAACCTCCCGGCCTCGGCTTCCCCGTCCCGAGGGGGGCTGCACAGGCCTGCCAGCACCATGACGATGTCGTGCACCGTCTCCCAGCGCGGCATCTGCTTTCCGTTGATTGTGGACCGCACGGTCTCGTGGCTGGCTCCGGACAGCGAGTCCTCCCGCTCGCGGATCAGCGTGCTCACCTTCCGGGAACTCAGCTGGCCTGCCGCCCGGTGCAGTTCCCGCAACGCGTCAACCAGTTCCTGGTGCCAGTTCTCCGGCCGAGACTCGTCCGGGGTGTCCACCACTTGGGTCCTCCTGTTTCGGGGCCGGCGAACGGGCTCCGGCCGGGGGTGTCAAGTTTCGCTGCCGCAGCGTACGACGCAGTCAGCTTCCGTCAAGTTCGACGCCTAGCCTTCCGCTTGGTGACTAGCGACTGAACGCCCCGGCGAGCATGGTGAGGACACCAGCTGAGCACGACACCCGAGGAGTTCGCCCCGTGCACATCCCTGCCTACGCACACGGCACGATCCGTGCCGCCCTACCCGCAGTACCGACGGGCCGGCAGATGGCGAGCCTGGACTGCTGCGTGTGCGGTGCCCCATTCGGCCGGGATCTCGGGGCGGTGCCGCTCGGCCCCACCCCGGAGGCCGGTCTGTCCGGGTGCCGCCCGTGTCTGAGCCGACTGGTCACCCGAGCGCGGGAGACCCAGGACGCCGCCCTGGCACGCAACGCTGAGCAGGTCCGCAAGGATACCGAGGCCTGGGAATCGGTCCGCGACCACTACTTGGCCCGGCTCGATGCGGTCCGGCAGGCCGCGGAGGAAGTCGCCGAGCTGGCCGGGAACGAGGAGGTCCCGCCGTTGCGGATCGCCTGGCTGTCGATATCGCTGGAGTCGGCCCACACCTGGATCCCCGACGCCCCGGAGCCCCCGGCCTCGGTCAACCGGGAGGACCACCTGCTGACGAACGCGAAGATGCTGCTGGGCAGCGCCATGATCACGGCCCGCGGGGCCGTGGCCGACAGGCTCGTCTACCACCTGGTCAATGAGGCGCAGCCCGAGGAACCAGAGATGTGCGAGGAGCTGGAGTGCCCCGAGGGCTGCTCGGGACGGCATGACACGTCGCGCATCGACTGCGGACCGGACGCCATTTTCGAGGACCTCCTGGAGTACGGCGTCACCATCGAGGAGCCCGGCCCGGCTCCCCTGTCCCCACAGCTCGCCGCACTCTTCGCGCCACGGCCCGAGGAACCGCCCCCATTGTTCCCGGGCTTGGAGGAGCAGGCCTCGGCCGCGCTTCCTCGTCTCGGCATCGATCCCGGTGACCCGGAGATCCTGCTGAGCGCGGCGGCTGCCGGGCTGGCCGCCGAAGCCCTGCTGAACGAATCGCTCGACGCGATCCGCGCGGCACCCGGCGGGCCGGACGCCGGCGATGTCTTCGCGCAGGGCGTCGACCTGTACCGTCGGGCCCGCAAGGCGCTCGTCGCCGCCCGTGATGGCGGGCCTGAACGACTGAGTGCATTCACGATCGTCGCCTCGGACCTGGACCTTCCGTGGGCAGGCGGCTCCCGTTTCACACTGCGCGCCGCGTCCGGGCCAGTGGCCGACTTCGTCCGACACATCGAAGAACAGGTCTGGATCACCGAGGAGTTGATGCGTCGGCAGGGCTGGCGCGACGCCCTTCTGCATCGGGCGTTCACAGCTGTCTTCAAGGCCACGCACCACTTCGGCATGCCCGGCTGGTCCGCCATCGTCGACGCCGCGATGAAGCGCCTCGCCTCGCTGGACCGGACATCCGGACCCTCGGAGCTCGCCGATCTCCGCGCCGTGGAGACCGCGCTGCTCCAGGAGCCGGACCGATTGGGAGTGAACGCCCTCGGGTGGCTCGTCCGTCATGCCGTCCTCGGTTAGCGGCAAGCGGCCTCATCAGCCGCGGAACCAGTCGTGCCGGCAGGAGGCGCGGAGTGTCGACATGCCCAGGGCCCTGACCGAAATCCTCGGCCCCATCCGGCCCCGCCCCTGTGACGAACAGTCGGCCGCAATCCTTATCACGTCACGCCGAGGTGGGTCGGGTACTCGGGGAGCGAGGGCCGCGCGGTGAGCTGGGATCGGGTGACTCTGTTCGTGCTCGCGTCGTTCGGCTGCCTCACCTTGCTGCTGACGCAGATCAGTGAGGTGCTGTCGAAAGTGCCTCCGATCATCCGTGCTTGGCGGCGTGTCCAGAACGAGCTGCGCCGCGGCAACCATGACCGTTTAGCGGCCGACCGGCCAGAACGGGAGGAACCCGCGGAGGAAGGGGGAGAGGAGAGGGAGGCGGTGGCACGACGGAACGGGGGCTAACTGATCGTTTCAGAATGAGTTGAACCGCAGGTCTTGCGCCTAGCGATCTTGGTCGGCAAGGTGTCCGGGTGCGTGCTGATCTTGTTCCGGATGACCTGTGGGAGCGCGTGGCTCCGCTCCTGCCACCCGCTCCTGAGCGGCGCCGCCGCCACCCCGGGCGACTGCGTCTTCCCGACCGGGCGGCCCTCACCGGGGTGATGTACGTACTGCGGACCGGCGTCGCCTGGCGTGATGTCCCGGCCGAAACGGTCGGCTGCTCCGGGGTGACGGCCTGGCGCCGCCTGCGGGACTGGACCGAGGCCGGCGTCTGGCCGCGCCTGCACGCAGCCCTGCTGACCGAGCTGCGCCGCGCCGACCTGCTGGATCTTGAACACTGCGCTGTTGACGGCTCGCATGTCCGGGCCCTCAAAGGGGGGATCACGTCGGCCCCTCGCCCGTCGACCGCGCCCGTCCCGGCTCCAAGCACCACCTGATAGTCGACCGGCACGGAACCCCACTCGCCGTCACGCTCACCGGCGGCAACCGCCACGACGTCACCCAGCTGCTGCCGCTGCTCGACGCGGTCCCGCCGATCCGGGGGCTACGAGGACGGCCTCGCCGCAAGCTGCGGCACCTGTATGCCGACCGGGGCTACGACTTCGACAAATACCGCCGCCTGCTGTGGAAGCGCGGCATCAAGCCGATGATCGCCCGCCGCGGCGTCGCCCACGGCTCAGGGCTCGGCAAAGTCCGTTGGGTGGTGGAACGGGCCTTCGCCTGGCTGCACCAGTTCAAACGACTCCGGATCCGCTACGAACGACGCGCCGACCTCCATCAGGGCCTGCTCGAACTGGCATGCAGCCTCATCTGCCTCCGCCGCCTGCGGACCTCACGATGAGACGAGCGGTCAGTTGAGGATGATCGGATTGGTGAGTGCAGCGACGTGCCCGTTGGGATGGCGGACCTCGATGCGGACGAACGCCGAGTCCTCCGCCGTCGTGTCCCACTGCACCGCTCGCGCCCCGTCACCGGGGAAAGGGGCCCGGTGGACCTTTCCCCGATCGGTGTGGAAGCTGACGGTCCCTGCCGGCACACCTCGTACTGCCGCGTGGACTTCCACCTGCCCACCATGAGTCGCGAGCCGCTCACCCACCCCGGCGAAGCGACCATCGGCGTGGGCGGTGAACGACACGTCCACATTCGCCGACTCAGCGATCCAGCTGCGGCCGGCGCGGATCCCGGCCAGGATTGCCTCTGTGCTCAGTTCTTCGGCGAAGACCACGGTGTGAGGGATCCCGATCTGCCCTTCCAAGTGGGTGTCGCTGTTGCCCATCGCCGGCCGCCACGAGCCCGTCTGGAGGTCCGCCGCGAGGCTCCGCCCCCATTCGGCCAGCGCCGCCTCGTTGTCAGCGTTCCAGGGCCGATCCGAAGTCCACAGTCCGTTCCACACCTCCACCACGTCGAAGCCGAGGAAGGGGAACATGAAGTCGCCCGAAGGGTAGGGCGCATGCGGATGCGCGGCAACGCATAGGCCCCCTGCTCGGTGGACCTGGTCCAGGCACTTGTCAACCAGTCCGTCCCTGACCTGATGGTTCCAGTCGACGACCTCGCCGGGATTGATGCCGAGCGCGAGCCAATGCCCGGTCTTCGTGGTCACCTCTTCGCCGAGAAGGATCAAGAAGTCATCGGCGGCCAGATGCCCCCAGACACCCAGGGCCGCGGCTGAGTTGTGGTCCGTCGTCGCGATGAAGTCGAGCCTGGCCGCGCGCGCCCGGACGGCCAACTCTTCAGGGGTGAGTTCCCCGTCGGAGTGGACGGAGTGGACATGGCAGTCCCCGCGGTACCAGGCCGCCCCGCGTCCAACCGCCCGCGACGACGGGAAGCTCAAACTCGACAAGGTTCTCCTCCCAGAGTCCTGTCGAGCCAACGCGCCGCCAGGGCAGCCCATTCCATCGCCCACTGAGCACCATCTCAGTCGAGACGTCAGACCAGATCTCATTCTGAAACGATCAGTAAGGCGAGCGGTGGACGGAACCTAGCCGCCTGCAGCCGGCCATCAAGGCCGCCAGTCCCACCGACAAGACACCTTCACCCTCAGTAACATTTCCCAGCATCGCATGATGCATCATCGAAGCAACCCCGCCGCCTCCGCTTGGCACTTTTCAACGCATCTCATCGTCGTGGTCGCCGCGTGTGCACTGGTTGTGAAACGATCTTCCGCGAGACCCATATTTCCGCAGGTCAGAGGCATGTTCGAGTATTACTACGACCTGTAGAGGTCCCTCCGACCTGCGGAAACGCAGTTCGACCGCTCATCGTTTCCGCAGGTCAGCACCTCGCTGACCTGCGGAAACGCTGGCCTGCCGACTCACGCCGAGTGCTCCTTCGAGCCGTCCCGCGCGGTCTTCGCCGGGCGGGAACGCGGCGCGTTCCTAGTCCGCGGCCAGCGCGGACAGGATGTCGAGGCGCACCGCCCGCGCAGCCGGGGTCAGCGCCGCGAGGACGCCGGCGATCACGGCAGCCGCCACCAGTTCCGCGAGGGTGATCCAGGGCACTGACAGGACGGTTTGACCCTCACCCGCCATGCGATGGAGGGCGATCCCCCAGGCGACGCCGAGCGACACCCCTGACACAGCCCCCAGAGCAGTGATCACGACCGACTCCAAGCGGACCATACGGCGGACTTCGCGGCGTGAGGCGCCGACCGCGCGCAGCATGCCGATCTCGCGCGTCCGTTCCCCGACCGACATGGCCATCGTGTTGGCCACGCCCAGCACCGCGATGACGACCGCGAGGGCCAGGAGCCCGTACGCCATCGAGAGCATCTGGTCGGCGCTGCTTCGGACGGATGCCTTGTAGGCCGCCCGGTCCTGCACGGCCAACTGCGGATACCCGGCCAGCGCCGTGGTGAGCGCCTTCCCGACCGCTGTCGGGTCCGCGCCGCGGGCCGCGAAGGCGAACAGGGTGGTGTCGGAGGCGGTGGGAGCCAGGGCGGACAGGACGTCGAATCCGACGCTGGGCGCGAGTCGTACCCGGCCCATCGACATGCCGGGCGGTTCTTGGCGTTGAACGGCGCCGATCGTCAGGGTCACCGGGGGGCCGCCCGGTCCGGCGAGGGTGACGTGGTCGCCGATGCCGACGCCGAGTCGCTCGGCCATGGCGTCCACGAGGACGATCTGGCCGTGGGCGAGCGCGGCCCGCGGATCGCCCGCTGTGTAAGTCTCGTGCATCGCGGTGGGGAAACCGGGCTCGTCGCCGTAGACGGTGGTGGACAGCGTGGTCGCTCCCGCGGTGAGCGTGGCCCTGGTGATCCGTTCCCTGACGACCTCGCGGATTCCCGGTACGCGCCGCGCCGTCCCGGCGGCCTCGGGTCCGAACTGCGCCTGCGCGTGCTGTCCGCCGATGATGAAGTCCGCGCCGAGCATCCGGTCGGTGCGAGCCGCCATGGAGTCCGAGGCGGAGGCCGCCGAGACGGCCATCGCCGTCGCCACGCAGATACCGATCATCAGCGCGGCAGAGGTGGCCGCGGTGCGGCGCGGGTTGCGCAGGGTGTTCCCGACGGCGATCGCGCCCATCGGCCCGAAGAGCCGCGGGAAGGCGGCCGTCAGGACCGGGACGACGCCGCGGACGAGAGCGGGCCCGAGCGGGAAGAAGGCGATCAGGGTCAGGACCATGCCCGGCGCCGCCGCGGCATGGCCCGCGATCAGCAGACCGGCCCCGGCCAGCAGCAGCGCCGCGCCGGTCAGCGTGCGGCCCCGGCCGGGCCGGGTGCTCGGCGCGGCCGCCTCGCGAAGAGCGGCCATCGCCGGGATGCGTCCCGCACGCCGCGCCGGGATCACCCCGGCGGCCAGCGTGGCCACGGTGCCGACGGCGTAGCCGACGAGCACGGCGGCGGGCCCGACGACCAGCGGGGTCGAGCCCAGGTCGAGGCCGAAGGAGGCCATCGCCGCGTGCAGCCCGACGGCCAGCCCGATCCCGGCGCCGATGCCGAGGGTGGAGCCCAAGAGGCCGAGGACCAGGGCTTCGAGCAGGACGGACCGGTTCACCTGCCGGCGGCTCGCGCCGATCGCGCGCAGCAGGCCGAGCTCGCGGGTCCGGGCCCCGACCAGCATCGAAAACGTGTTGAAGATGAGGAGCACGCCGACCAGGACGGCCACCCCCGCGAAGCCCGTCATCACCATGCCGAGGAAGTCAGTGGTCTGACCTGCCCCGTTGTCCGGGCTCACGGCGGTCGGATCCTTGGCCTGGACCTGGACCGCGTCGCCCAGGGCGGCAGCCAGGCTGCGACGGAGATCGGCGGGCGTCACACCGGCGGCGGCGTCCACCCCGATCGAGGTGGCCGCGCCGGGCCTGCCGAGCAGCCGCCGCTGGGCAGTGGCGGTGTCGACGTAGACGCGGGTGTTGCCCTGGCTGGCGGCCTTGAAGTCGGCGATGCCGGTGACCCTGGCCTCGAACGTGCCGGGGACGGCGACCACCCGGATCGTGTCCCCGATCCGCACGTGGGCGCGGTCGGCCGAGATGCGGTCGAGCACGGCCTCGTCAGGGCCCTGCGGGGCACGGCCGCCGGCGAGCCGCACCGGCGACCGGTCGGAGTCGAACCAGTTGCCCGCCAGGACGGGGATGCTGCTCTTGGCGCCGAAGCCGGACATCCCGCCGGCCGCGTCGATCGCCTTGTCCCGCGAGTCGGTCAGCGTCGCGGTGTCGACCGTGACGTCGAGGTACGCCGCCGCCACGCCCGGGACGGCGCGCACCTTCCCGACCAGGGTGTCGGCGTCCGACAGCGTGCCGCCCTCGCCGACCACGGCCCGCCGCACCGCGTCGCCGACCTCGGCCGACCCCGTGCCCGCCGGCAGCGGGGCGGTGACGGTGACGTCCGGGGCGCTCGCCGCCGCGGCGTCGTCCAGGGCCCGGTTGATCGTGCCGGTGAAGATCATCGTGCCGGTGACGAAGGCCACCGAGAGCACCACGGCAAGGCAGGACATCGCGAGTCGTCCCTTGTGCGCGAAGATGCCGCGCAGCGCCACCTTCAGCATCAGCGGTGCCCCCCGCCTTCGCGCATCCGCTGCAGGACGGCCTCAGCGGTCGGGGACCGCAGCTCGCCGGCCACCCGGCCGTCGGCGAGGAAGACCACGCGGTCGGCGAAGGACGCGGCGGTCGGGTCGTGGGTCACCATGACGACGGTCTGTTCGAGCTCGTCCACGCTCCGGCGCAGCAGCCGCAGCACCTCGGTCCCGGCCTGGGAGTCCAGGTTCCCCGTGGGCTCGTCGGCGAACACGATCTCCGGCCGGCCCGCGAGGGCGCGAGCACAGGCGACCCGCTGCTGCTGCCCGCCGGACAGTTCCGAGGGCCGGTGGCGCAGCCGGTCCGTCAGGCCGAAGGTCACCACGATCTCGTTGAGCCAGGCCCGGTCGGGCGTGCGGCCCGCGATCGCCATGGGCAGGGTGATGTTCTCCAGGGCGGACAGGGCCGGGATGAGGTTGAACGACTGGAAGATGAAGCCGATCCGGTCGCGGCGCAGCTCGGTGAGCTCGCGCTCGCGCAGCGCGGTGAGCTCGATGTCGTCGATCCAGATCCGGCCGCCGTCCACTGAGTCCAGGCCCGCCAGACAGTGCATCAGGGTCGACTTGCCCGAGCCGGACGGACCCATGATCGCGGTGAAGGCGCCGCCCTCGATCTCGACGTCGACGGCGTCCAGCGCTGTGACCTTCGCGTCGCCCGTGCCGTGGATCTTGGTGATCTTCTCGCCGCGGGCGGCGGGCTCGGACACGGGAGCCGGTGTCCGGCCGGAACCCGGTGCTTGATCCGGAGCGGGTGCTCGGTCGAGAGTCATGCGGATGCTCCATCCTTCGAAGATCGTCAGGTACCGGATGGCTTTCCACGATGGCGGTCGCGGCCGGTCCGCCGGATCAGGCCGCGGCACGGAGTCGGTGTCCGGGCCCGGGGCCCGGACACCGTGTGCGCCCCTGGCCTGAGGTACAGGTCCGAAGATGCGACCGCGGACGGATGACCCGCCCACGCGCCCGCGAATAGTGTCAGGGCGTGCACCTTCGGCCCCCGCTCACCAAACGGCTGACCCGCGTCCAACTCGTCGGGCTGGACGTCGCGGTCGGCATCGCGCTCCTGCTGTGGGGGCGTCCCACCGACGCCCAGCTCGCCACCGCCGGACTCTCGCTCCGGGGCTGGTACGCGCTGTTGACCTTGCTGGCCTGCGCGGTGGCGGCCAAACGGCTGTGGCCCCGGCCGGCCCTCGGGGTGTCGCTGGCGACGTACGCCACGATGGCGGCCTACGGGTTCGTCAAGTTCCCGTCGCTGGCGGTCGCGTTCTGCCTCTACCAGTTCGCGCTCTCGCAGCCACGGTGCCGGGCCTTGGTCGGCCTGGTGCTCGCCGAGGCCGTCGTCGGCGTCGGCATGGCGATGGGCAGCAGCTCGATGCTCTTCGACAACGTGTGGGCCGCGATGTGGTTGGGACAGAGTGCGCCGATCGTGGCCTTCTGGGCGGCCGGCATGATGATCAGGTCACAGCGCGCCCACGACGCCGGGCTGCGGGCCCAGGCGGAACGCCAGGCGCAGGCCCGCATCGAGGAGGCGCAGCGGACGGTCATCGAGGAACGTCTGCGCATCGCCCGCGAGTTGCACGACGTGATGGCCCACAGCATGAGCGTGATAGCCGTGCAGGCCGGCGTCGGCCGCCACGTCATCACCGGACACCCCGACGAGGCCGCCAAGGCGCTGACCGCGATCGAGACGGTCAGCCGCACGGCTCTCCGCGAGATGCGGGCCCTGCTCGACGTGCTGCGGGAGGAGCCACCCGCCGCCGACGCGGCGGCCGCCTCGGACCTGGCGAGACCCGGCCTGAGCGACCTCCCCTCCCTGATCGAGCAGACCGGCCGCACCGGGCTCCAGGTCGAGCTGCGGATAAGAGGCGCCGCCCGGCAGCTCCCGCCGTCGATCGACCTGGCCGGCTACCGGATAGTCCAGGAGGCGCTGACCAACTCCGTCAAGCACTCAGCGACCGCCCGCGCCCGGGCCCAGGTCAGCTACCACCCGGACGGCATCGAGATCGAGGTGACCGACGAGGGCCGCGACTGCGCCGGTCTGCCCGGCCGCCCCGGGCCCGCCGTCGCGCCCGACAGCCCTGGCGGCCACGTCGGTCACGGCCTGATCGGCATGCGAGAACGGGTCGCGCTCTCCGGCGGCGACTTCGCCGCCGGCCACCTCCCGCTCGGCGGCTTCCGCGTCTGGGCCCGGTTCCCCACCGGGGAACCGGCGTGAGCGGGGACGTGCGGGTGGTGATCTGCGACGACCAGGCCCTCGTCCGCGCCGGCTTCCGCGTGCTCGTCGACACCACGCCGGGCCTCACGGTGGTCGGCGAGGCCGGCGACGGAGCCGAGGCGGTCGAGGTCATCCGACGGGAACGGCCCGACGTCGCCCTGATGGACATCCAGATGCCCGGGATGGACGGGATCGAGGCCACCCGGCGACTGCTCGGCGGCGAAGACCCGCCACCGGTGCGGATACTGATCCTCACCACCTTCGACCTCGACCGTTATGTGTTCACCGCGCTCCACGCGGGCGCCAGCGGCTTCCTGCTGAAGGACACCCCACCGGAAGACCTCCTCGCGGCCATCGGCGTCATCGCGGACGGCGAGGCTCTGCTCTCCCCCCGCGTGACCCGGAAACTGGTGGCCGAGTTCACCAGGCGCCCCCAGGTGGCGGTCGGAGCGAACCGCCGCCTCGACGAGATCACCGACCGGGAGCGCGAGGTTCTCGTCCTGATCGCGAATGGCATGTCCAACACGGAGATCGCCGACGAACTGCACCTGTCGCACTCCACCGTCAAGTTCCACGTCAGCAGACTCCTCGCCAAGCTCGGTGCCCGGGACCGGGCCCAGCTCGTCATCGCCGCCTACGAGAGCGGCCTCATGAACCACCGGTGAATCGGCCCTCGTGCTTCCGCCGTGGTCCCTCGGGACTCGCCACCCGGTGGGGCGTACTTCCCAGCCGATCCCGCACTCGCGTTCCGGGGCCGGGTGGCGGTGGGTCGGAGGCTGGTGGATCTCGGTGGCCGTGGGTAGGGATGGGCGGGAGACTTGGGACATGGGAACGAGGGGTGGGTCGGCGGGCAAGGTCACGCCGACGGTGTACGTGTCGGTGGACGTCGAGGCGGACGGGCCGATTCCCGGACCGTACTCGATGGTCAGCTTCGGTGCGGTGGTGGCCGGTTGGCACGACGGGGAGGGCTTCCGGCGGGCTCCGGGTGCGGCGGCGGCGTTCTACCGGGAACTGCGGCCGGTCTCCGACGAGTGGGTGCCCGAGGCGCTGGCCGTCTCCGGGCTGGACCGGGCGGCGCTGATCGCGGGCGGCACCGATCCGGGCGTCGGCATGCGTGAGTTCACCCGCTGGCTGGAGCGGCTGCGCACCGGTCCGGACGGGCGGCGGTACCGGCCGGTGATGGTGGGCTATCCCGCCGTCTACGACTGGCAGTTCCTCTACTGGTACCTGGTGCGGTTCACGGGTTCCAGCCCGTTCGGCCACTCGGGCTGCCTGGACGTCAAGACGCTGTACGCGGCGCGGGCGGGCGTGCCGTTCGCCGGGATCGGCAAGCGCTCGATGCCCGAGGAGCTGCTGCCCGACCTGCCGCACACCCACAACGCCCTGGACGACGCCCGGGAGCAGGCCGCGCTGTTCGCCAACCTGATGGAGTGGGACGGGCCGGGCGGCCCGCCCCGGGAGCGGGTCAGCGGACCGTGATCGGGAGGGTCTCGTAGCCGCGCAGGACGAGGCGGTCGCGGCGGGTGGGGACGCCGGCGGGGGCGAGGCGGGGGAAGCGGTCGAGCAGGGCGGGTACCGCGATCTCGCCCTCCAGGCGGGCGAGTTGGCTGCCGAGGCAGAAGTGCGGGCCGCCGCCGAAGCTGAGCGGCTGGCTGTCGGTGCGGGTGGGGTCGAAGCGGTCCGGGTGGGGGTAGCGGGCCGGGTCGTGGTTGGCGGCGCCCAGCAGGGTGATGACCACGGTGCCGGTCGGGGCGGGCACGCCGGCCACCGTGAGATCGGGCCCGGTGGAGATCCGGGAGGTCAGCTGGACCGGGGAGTCGTAGCGCAGCACCTCGTCGATGAAGAGCGGGGGGTCGAACGCGCCGGTGCGCAGGCCCTCGGCGGCCGCCGGGTGGCGGAAGAGCAGGGCGAGGCCGTTGCCGAGGAGGTTGGTGGTGGTCTCGAAGCCCGCCACCAGGAGGAGGGCGAGGTTGCTCAGCAGTTCCTCGCCGGAGATCCGGTCCGGGGAGTCGGCGGCGATCCGGGCCAGGTCGCTGACCAGGTCGCCGGTCGGGCGGGCCAGCCGCTCGGCGGTCAACTCCTCGAAGTAGGCCGACAGTTCAACGGCCGCGACATCGGCGGCGGCCAGTTCGCCGAGGTCCTGGATGAGTTCCAGGGCGATGGTGAGGTCCGAGGCGAGGCCGCGGAAGCGGTGGCGGTCGGCGGCGGGGATGCCGAGCAGTTCGCAGATCACCTCGACCGGGAGCCGGAAGGCGAAGGCGTCCATGAAGTCGACAGGCGAGCCGTCGGCGCCCCGGTCGGCCAGTTCGTCGAGCAGCCGCTCCACGGTGGCCTCGATCGCCGGCCGCAGCGCGGCCACCCGGCGGGCGTTGAAGGCCGAGGCGATGAGCGAGCGGACCCGGCCGTGGTCGGGGGCGTCGCGTTCGAGGATCGAGCGGCCGAACAGCGCGACGGAGGGATGGGCGAACAGGTCCGCGCGATCGTCGGAGGGGGTGCCGATCTCCTCCCGGGCGAAGGCGGGGTTGCGCAGCACCTGGTTGGCGGCGGTGTGCCCGACCACCAGCACCGCCCCGGGGCCGGCCGGGGCGGCCGCGCCGAGTTCGTGCGCCCGCGCGTAGAGCGGGTAGGGGTCGAGGCGCCCCTCGGTGGTCATGAGCTGCTCGATGATCGACGCGCCGTCCATCCGGTCTTCCCCTCCGTGGATCCAACTCCCGGACGGACAACTGTTGGTGGGCGGAGGGGAGTTCCCGGGGGGTCCGAAGGCGGTCCCGGGCAGGGCCGGGCCTGCGACGCGGGAGGGGCCTCGGGGCGGGGACGGTCGGTAGGCTGGCGGGATGGAGATCTGGATCAACCCCCGCTGCGGGAAGTGCCGCACCGCGCTGAACGAGCTGAACGGCGCCGGCGTCACGTTCACCGTGCGGCGCTACCTGGAGGACCCGCCGAGCGTCGCCGAACTGGAGCAGGTGCTGGAGCGGCTGGGCCTGGAGCCGTGGGACATCACCCGGGCCGACGAGCAGGTGGCCAAGGACCTCGGCATGAAGCAGTGGGGCCGGGAGGCCGGTGACCGGGCGCGCTGGCTCGCGGCGATGGCCGAGCACCCGATCCTGATCCAGCGCCCGATCATCACCGCCGACGACGGGCACGCCGTGGTCGCCCGCACCCCCGAGGCCCTCAAGTCCGTCATGCCCTGAGGCGTGGAACGGGCGACCGGGCGGGGCGGCCGGAGAGCGCGGCCGGGCGGCGGGACGGCCGTCAGCGGCGTTCGAACCGCCGCACCGGCTCGCCCGGGCGCCAGGAGCTGATCCGCACCGCATCGCCCTCGACGGTGGTGTGCACGACCTGCTCCAGCTCCAGCCGGAAGGCGTGGTACGGGCCGGGCGGCGGCTCGGGCAGCTCGGCCTCGTAGGCGGCGATGTCCGTCGCGTCGGTGAGTTCGACGGCCCGGCCGGACAGCTTGGAATCGCCCTCGGCCAGCGTCGGGTCGCTCGGGTTGCTGTGCAGCGCGAAGCGGGCGTCGCGGCGCAGGTCCAGCGCCTTGACCGCGCCGTGCATCGACCCGAGCATGACGTCGGCCCCGATGAAGTCCACCTCGGTGCCGCTCACCCGGGGCGAGCCGTCCTCACGGAGCGTCGCCAGGACGTGGTGCTTGTTGGCCTCGAAGCGGGCCCGTACGGCGGGGGCCAGGTCCGGTGCCTCGTGCTCGAAATCCTGCCAGGTAGCCATGGCGCCAGTGTGGCACCGGGCACCGACAACCGCCGTCCGGTGTCGGTGCCCGGTGCCACACTGGCCGGGTGACCACTACCACCACCTACATCGCCTTCCTGCGGGCCGTGAACGTCGGCGGGCGGACCGTCAGGATGGAACGGCTGCGCGCGCTGTTCGGCGAGCTCGGCCTGGAGCGGGTCGGCTCCTACATCCAGAGCGGCAACGTCTTCTTCACCGCCGACGCCACCGACACGGCGGGCCGGACCGCGCTGACCGCGAGGATCGAGCGCCACCTGGAGGAGCAGCTGGGCTACCCGGTACCGGTGCTGCTGCGCACGGTGGACGAGGTCCAGGCGGTGCTGGACGCCGAGCCGTTCGCGGGCGTCGAGGCGACGCCGGACGTGCGGCTCACGGTGAACTTCCTCTCCGAGCCGCTGCCGGCCGACTTCCCGATCCCGTACACCTCGCCGAAGGGTGACTACGAGGTGATCGGCGCCGACTCCGGCACCGCGTTCGTCGTGGTGCACCTGAAGGACGGCAAGTGGGTCACCAGCGGTTCGCTCTTCGGAAAGTCCTACCGGGGCTTGGCGACCTCGCGGTTCCTGCACACCACGGTCAAGATCCTCGCCGCCGCGCGGAAGGCCTGAGCCTCTCGGAAGGGCCGAGCCGCGCGGAAGGGCCGAGCCGCGCGGAAGGCCCATGCCCGCCCACCACCACTCGGAGGCCCCGTTGGCCCGTTCCGCGCTGGACGCCTACGTCGCGCTGCTCGACCGCTCCTTCGTCCGGATCGCGGAGGCGGCGGCCGACGGCCGGAGCTTCGACCGCGCGACGGTCGCGCGCTGCGCGGCCGTCTGGGACAACAACACCTTCCCGCTGTTCATGACCGTGACCCGCCGGACCGCGCTGCGCCGGGAGCGGGCCGCGCGGGCCGGGCTGCGGTGGATGGCCGGGCTGGGCGAGGCGCGGTACGCGTGGATGGTGGAGCAGTCGGCGGCGGCCGGGCACCCGGTCGAGGGGCTGATACCCGCGCCGCCCCCGGACGACCACAGCCCCTACCGGGGGTACCACGGGACGCTCTTCCCGGTGAGCGGGCCGCTGACGGAGACGGCCGTGGACGGGTACGACCTCTCCCGTGCCCGTCTGCTGGGGCTGGAGGTGGAACTGTCCGGCACGCGGCTGCACGCGGCCCTGGAGGTGGAGGTGCCGCGCGTGTACGGCCTTCCCGAGGGGGACGGGGCGACCGGACATCCCGCGCCGCGGCTGTACCTGCGGCTGGACGAGGTGTCGGTGGCGGAGTTCGACGCCGGACCGGCCGTGACGGGTCCGCTGGAGTGGCGGGCGGACGCGGACGGGGTGGACCTGCGGGTGGCCGGGGTCGGGCTGCTGCGGGCGGCCCGGGCCGCGCTGACCGTCGAGGACCGGTACTGGTACCTGACCCCGGCCGGGCGGGCGGCGGACGCCGCGACACCGGTGGAGCGGCGGCCCGGGAGGCTCGGGCGGCTGGGGCGGAACCGGCGCGGTCGCCCTCCCGGCCCGCCGTTCACCGTCCGCGAGGGCGGGGCGCACCGACTGGCGGCGGCGCTCGTGCACCGCGCGATGCTGGAGATCCGGATGGCCCGCTTCCCCGGATCGGCCTCCCGCCGCACGATCCTGGAGGTCTGCCGGATCTTCGAGGGGTCCGGGACGGACCTGCTGGCGGCGGCCCGGCGGGGCGAGGAGGGCGGGCGCGCCCTGATCGAACGGTGGGTGGCGCGCGGCGGCGACGCGTGGGCGGGCTGGTTCGCGGAGCAGCTCGCCCTGGGGCGCCGGGACGGCCCGACCGGGGAGTGGGCGGAGCGTCTGGCCGACCGGCTGCGGGCGGTGCCGAAGCCCGTCGCCGGGCCGCGGCCGCGGCCCGAACGGGCGGCGGTGCGACTGCTGCTGGTCCGCTTCGCCGGTCACGGCTACGACCCGACCGAGCCCGCGTCGGCGGTCGTCCACCTCGCGGTGCCGCCCGAGGAGGCCGGGCCGTGGGAGCTGGTCGTGGCGAAGGTCGAGCGGCTGGAGCGGTTCCGGCTCGACGCGGCGGGGTTCGGCGCGACGGGCTCCGGCGCGACGGGCTCCGGCACGGCGGCGCCGGTGCGGAAGGACGGTGGGCGGCTGACGGTGGGCGCCGGCCTCGCGCTGGAGTGGCGGTCCGGGGAATCTGGACAGGTGGGCGGGGGCGCCCGAGAATCGGTCCATGACGTCGCGTGAGAACCGGACCCGAGTGGTCCGGCCGTCCGAGGCCGAGCGGGAACGGGCCCTCGGGGTCCTGCGGGAGGGCGCGGGGAACGGCCGACTGTCGCACGACACCTTTCTCGGGCGGCTGGACCTCGTCCTCCACGCGGGCAGCCGCGCCGAGCTGAACGCGGTGATGGCCGACCTGCCGGCCGGCAACCCGGTGGGGCGCTTCGCGCTGCGGGTGGTCGGCCGGGTCTCCGCGTTCGGGGTCCGGGTGGGCGAGGCCTGGCGGGCCGAGCGGCTGCCGGGGCTGAGCCTCCCGGAGGCCGGGGCCGGGCAGTTGACGATAGGCCGGATCCCCGGGTCGGGGCTGCGGCTGAACGACGCGTCCGTCTCCCGGCATCACGCCGAGCTGCGACGGGAGGGCGACGGCTGGGTGCTGTACGACCTCGGCTCGACCAACGGCACGCACGTCAACGGGTTCCGGATCGTCGGCGGGGTGCGGGTACGGCCGGGCGACCAGGTGCGGTTCGGCAACCTGGAGTTCCGGCTCGCCACCGCCTGACCGGCCGTCAGTGCGGGAACTGGCGGGGCGGCCGCTGGGACGGCAGCGAGTCCTGGAACTCGCCGATGGCGCTGCTGATCTGCCGCATCAGGACGGTGTGTTCGATCCGGTCGAGGTAGCGGTGCTCGGCGGCCAGGGCCTCCACCGTGACGCCGAAGTAGAGCGTCATCAGCGGATTGACGAAGAGGGTGCTGCCGCTGGTCCGGGAGGTGAACCGGACGTCGCCGAACTCGCCGCGCAACGCGGCCGCCACCGAGCCCTGGACGATGCTCGGGTGCAGCGGGAACGCCTCCCGGGCGTGCTCGACGGCGTCCAGGTAGAGGGCGCCCTCCCGGCTGTCGCGCGGAACGGAGAAGGCACCGAGGTAGCCGCCGGCCCGGTCGATCGCGGCGAGGTTCTCCAGCACCAGGGCGTGGTTGACCCCGTGGTAGGCGTCGATGCCGAAGCCGAGGCAGGCGACCAGGCGCTCCGGGACCTCGCTGAGGCCGGCGACGGCGGCGAGGCTGGCCATGTCCTCCTCGGGCGTGCCGAGGCCGGCCTCGTCGCCGCGCATCAGGATGTCGGTCCCGCCGTCGACCAGCAGGACGGCGTCGGTGCCGAGCCGGCCGGTGAGGGCCCGGTAGGCGGCGCGCAGCGGCCGGACGCCCGTTCTGGGGAACGCCCAGACGGCGTCGGGCATGCCGTGCAGCCGGAGCCAGCGGGCCAGCGTCCGCTCCGGGAAGTAGCCCTCGGTGGCGGGGGTGTCGGGGCCGATGAGGGCCAGGTCGGGTTCCTGCCAGACGTCGGCGGGCAGGCCGTCGAGCGCGCTGAAGGAGAGGTTGGCGAGGTGCACCTCCTTGCCGGCCGCGCGCAGGGCGAGGGCGAGCGGCAGGCCCGCGTAGACGTCGAAGCCGCCACCCGCGCCGGCGATCAGGATGCGCTCGGCGGCGAGCAGGCGGGTGATCAGCGGGGGCTGGAGGAGGGAGGTCACCGGGGGACGCTAGCACCGGGGCCGTGGGCGGCGGGGCGAATTGTCAGTGGTGGGTGCTTCGATACGGACATGGACCAGGACACCGTGGAGAGCACCCTTGCCGCCGAGGTACTGCGGGACGCCGAGGAGCGGACCCGTGAGCTGATCCGGTGCGGCTTCCAGGAGCCGGACGAGATAGCCGAGTCCCTGGTCGAGGACCTCGCCGACCAGGGGCTGACGGTGGAGGAGGCGGAGCGCATCGTCGCTCCGCTGTGGCAGGAGCGTCTGCGGGAGCAGGCCGGCTGGCCGGAGACGACCGACGTCGACCGGCTGGAGGCCGCCTTCGACGCCCTGGAGGAGCTGGGCATCGTCGCCGCGATGGACTTCACCTGTTGCGCGAACTGCGGCTACGCCGAGATCGGGGGCGAGGCCGAGGAGGGCTCGCGCGGCTTCGTGTTCTTCCATCAGCAGGACACCGAACGGGCCGCCGGGGGTGGTTCGTTGATGCTGCGGTACGGCGGGTTCCAGGTGGACGGCGAGTCGACCGAGGCGGCCGTGCGGCGGACGGCCGAGGTCGGGCGCGAGGTCGCCGCCGCGCTGGCGGCGGCCGGGCTTCCGGTGGAGTGGGACGGCTCGCCGGAGACGGCGATCGCGGTCACGCCGATCAGCTGGCTCAACCGCCTGCCGGAGTAGCCACCGCACGTCGTCCGCCGCACTCCTTCCACTGCGCACCTTCCCGCGCCGGACCGGCCGGCGCGGGAAGGGTCAGCGGACGACGTGGAGTTCGGCGGTGTGCTCGCGCGCGTTCGCGTGGCGCAGGCTGACCGTCGCGGAGCCGAAGACGGTATCGGTGCCCTCGGTGAGGGTCTTGGTCTCGTCGCCGAGTTTGACCTCGGCCGTGGTGTCGGTGATCCGGCCGACGGTCAGCTTGAGCGTCTTGGCGCCGCCGAACACCTCGGCGCTGTACGTGGAGTCGGCGTTCTCGGTGCGGACGGCGACGTCGCAGCTGTTGTCGTCGAGGCAGAGCGCGACGCCGCCCTTGCAGGCGGTGAGACCGGCGCCGAGGAGCACGACGGCGCCGACCGCGAGGGCGGCCGAGCGGACGGCCGGCACCCGGCGGCGGCCGGGGCGACGGGTCGGACGGTGGTCCTGGTGCGGAGAGGTGGGCGCGCTGGTCATGGCATCGACGGTAGGCGCACGCCGGCCGTCGGGCATCGCCCGGCGGCGGTACGCGGCCCCTGGCCCGCCCCGGACGACCCCGGACCGCCGCCACCGCCGAACCCGAGGGGGAAACCCCTAGGGGTCAGCAGGAGTTGACGACGCGACCAGCGATGCCTCGATCCCGGCGACGACGATCGCCAGGCCGCGCTCGAAGCGCCGCTCGAAGTCGCCGAAGAGCTCCCGGCTCGCGGCGGCGGCGAGGGCGTGCTCGGGATCGATGCCCGCCGCCCGCCGGTCCGGGTCGTAACCGGGCGCCCGCTCCCCCGGCATCGGGTGGACGGCCTGCTCCTCGATCACGAAGCCGATGGTGAACGCGTACGCGGTGGTGAAGGCCGAGACGGCGTCCGCGAGTTCGAAGCCCGCCCGGCCCAGCACCGCGAGCAGGGCCTGCTGCCCCTCGGCGTGCCCGGAGTCGGTGAGCCGGGTGCCGCTGAAGACCTTGGCACCGTCCCGGTAGCCGAGCAGCGCGGTGCGCAGGCCACGGCAAGTGCCGGCGACCGCCTCCTGCCAGGCCTCCGGAACGGCGGGCGCCTTGGCGGACATCCGGCGGAGCATCTCGGTGGCCATCTCGTCGAGCAGCGCCTGCTTGTTGGCGAAGTGCCAGTACAGCGCGGGTGCCTTGACGTCCAGCTCGGTCGCGATCCGGCGCAGGGTGAGCCCGTCCAGCCCGGTCTCGTCGAGCAGGCGCAGGGCGGCGTCGACCACCTGGGCACGGTCCAGCTTCGGCGGCATGTCGCACTTCCCTCCAGGTGGCTGCCGTCGTCCCGACGCCAACGTCCGACATTGACAATTTAATACCGTTAAGCCGATGCTTCTGGACGTCCTCCACTTAACAACGTTAAGGAGAGTGTGCGATGGCGCACGCCCAGAACCGGAGCCGGACCGAGGTCCTGATCGTCGGCGCCGGGCCGACCGGACTGACCCTCGCCTGCGACCTGGCCCGGCGCGGGGTGTCCGCGCTGCTGGTCGAACGGGCCCCGGCGCTCTTCCCCGGCTCACGCGGCAAGGGCCTCCAGCCCCGCACCCAGGAGGTCTTCGAGGACCTCGGCCTGCTCGCCGCCGTCCACGCCGCCGGCGGCCCGTACCCGCGCATGATGAGCTGGGAGAACGGCGAACGGCAGGGCGAGTGGGACCTCGTCGGGCACGCCGAGCCCGACCCGACCGTGCCGTTCCCGGCCGTCTGGATGCTCCCGCAGTGGCGCACCCAGGAGCTGCTGCACGAGCGGCTGCGCGAACTGGGCGGCGAGGTCGCCTTCGGCACCGCGCTGAACGGCCTCGACCAGCACCCTGACCGGGTCGAGGCCCGGCTGACCGGACCCGACGGCACGGGCCGCACGGTCACCGCCCACTATCTGGTCGCCGCCGACGGCGGACGGTCGACCGTCCGCCGGGCGGTCGGCATCCCGATGACGGGCGAGCGGGTCGACCCGCGGCCCGCTCTGGTCGCCGACGTCGAGATCGACGGCCTGGACCGCGAGAACTGGCACTGCTGGCCGAAGGCGCCCGGCGGCGCGCTGCTGCTCTGCCCGCTGCCGAGCACCACCGCCTTCCAGCTGTTCGCCCAGTTCGGCCCGGCGAACAACGACCCGGCGGCCGACGGCCCACCGGACGACGGCCCGACGGAGCCCGACACCTCGGCGGAGGGCGTGCGGCGGACCATCGCCGCCCGCACCCACCTGCCGGAGTCCGCGGTCGGCGCCGTGCACTGGGCCTCCGGCTTCCGGCCGCGCGCGGCGCTCGCCGAGCGCTTCCGCGAGGGCCGGGTCTTCCTGGCCGGCGACGCGGCGCACATCCACTCCCCGGCCGGCGGCCAGGGCCTCAACACCAGCGTCCAGGACGCGTACAACCTGGGCTGGAAGCTGGGCCAGGTGCTGCGGCACGGCGCCGACGAGGCGCTGCTCGACAGCTACGAGCGGGAGCGCCTGCCGATCGCCGCCGACGTACTGGAGATCTCCACCCGACTGCACCGCGCGGGCGGGGTCCGGGCCGGCGGGCTGCGGCGCGGCCCACGCACCGAGCAGCTCGGGCTCGGCTACGAGGACGGTCCGCTGACCGTCGAGGCGCGCCCCGACCTGCCCGAGGAGGCGTTGCGGGCCGGCGAGCGGGCACCCGACGCCCCGCTGGACGGCGCGCGGCTGGACGGCGCACCGGTGAACGCCCTGGCCGGACGCCGGCTGTTCGAGCTGCTGCGCGGCCCCCGGGTCACCGTGCTCGCGATCGGCCACGCCCTGCCGCGGCTGCCCGCCGGGGTGCGCGGACACCGCGTCGACGGCGGCGTCGCGCAGCGGGTGTACGGGCGGGGCCTGTTCGTCGTCCGGCCGGACGGCTACCTGGGCCTGGCCACCCGCGACCCGGCCGATCTGCCGGGCTACCTGGCCCGGTTCGGCCTGCGCTGACCCCCACGCGCCCGCGCCCGCTCCTGCGCCTGCAGCCGAGGCATACGCCATCGACATATGCCACGCGCGTAGATCAATGGCCCACGAAAAGCCCCCGCGCTCAGTCGTTCGCCGCGTCCCACGCCCCGGGCGCCCCCCACAGCGGCGCCGTGCACCGCTGGTAGGTGGCCTGCCAGTGCGGCCAGTGCCGGGCCACCAGGTCGTCGCAGTCGGAGAGCAGCCGCTCGACCGTCGCCGGCTCGACGCCGTCCAGCAGCCAGGCGAGCGCGTCCGGGCTGCCCGGACCCTCCGCCGAGTGCAGCACGTCCAGCAGTTCGGGCAGGCTCCCGACCCGCGAGTTCTCCGCGAAGACCCGCTCCATCTGCGGCAGCAGCTGGCGCTCCTCGGTCCGCAGGTGGGTCTCCAGCCGGGCCGCCAGGTCCTCGATGGCGTACGCCACCGGCCAGACCGAGCCGGTGTCCCGGCTGGCGATCCGGACCAGGGTGGTGACCCGGGTGAACGAGTGGTCGAGGTTGTGGTGGTCCGCCTCCAGCCAGTTCAGCAGCAGCCGCAGCTCGGGCGCGAACCGGCGCACGATCGGCCAGATCCGGGTGTCCTGCTGCTCGTGGTGGCAGGTCAGCATGGCGGTGACGAAGGTCCAGTGCCGCAGCAGCGCGGCACCCTTCTCGTCCTCGCCGGGCTGCAGCAGCCGAAGCGCGTTGGGCAGCCTGGCGAGGTCCCGGCGGAGCGCGGCGTGCACCAGGCGCAGTCCGGCGAAGCGGACGGCCTGCGGTTCCTCGTCGACGGCGTGCTCGTGCGCTGGGCCGCCCTGGGCGGGCACTGCCGGCGAGACCGGGGACGCTACGGGCAGCAGGTGGCTGGGCATGGCACTCTTTTCACGCTCGGACAGGGGCCTGGCTCGGCCTGGCACAACTGGCGGGATGACGCTCCCACCACAGTGGTGGGAGGACATCAGAGGCGAATCAATGTCCGATTGACGTGCAGCTCAGCGGCCGTTCGGCCGGTTCCGGCAGGCGCGCCGGCAAACGCGGGCGCAACATTCCGCCGCGCGATCCGCCGCGCGATCGACGACGGGGCCGGGGGGGGGCCGCCCGGCCCCCCGGCCCCCCCCGCCCCCGGCCCGGCCCCCCCGCGCCCGGGGGCGGCGGCGCACCGCCCCCCCCGGGGGTGGGGGGGCCCCCCAA